>JANNEN010000141.1:0-18998 GCA_031378715.1 Emticicia sp. | reverse complement strand
GTTGAAGCGCACCTGCGGGGCCTGATTGCGCTCCAGACCGACGCCTTTGGACACATAGATTCTGCGGCCATCCAGAACATGGAAGCCACCCGCGCCGACCGCTCGAGGCACGCCGGACAAGGTCATCAGCGGTCCCACCCCGGGGATGAATGAGTTTTTAGCTCCCCCATCGGGGGCGGGGGGGGCTGTTGGGTTACCTGTGCTCTGGTTTCGCTCAAAACTCAATAAAGTAATTGCCGAAACGCTTGATCATTATGGTAAATTCCGAATGTCCGATGCCTTGATGAGTACTTATAATGTAATTTGGGACGATTTCTGTGGGCAGTATTTGGAAATGATAAAACCTGCTTATGTTGATGGAAAAAGCCTGCCGATTGACCAAGAAACGTATGATGCAACGCTCGAAATTTTCGATGAATTGATGCGGTTAGTTCACCCGTGGATGCCGTTTATTTCGGAAGAAATTTGGCAGACAATTAAAGAAAGAAGCCCGAAAGACTCTATTTGTTTGGCTCAATTTCCGCAGGGTGGTGAAGTGGACGAAAGCCTTTTGGCGGATTTTGAATTACTCTCTGAAATCGTTACGACGGTACGAAATACCCGAAACACCAAGCAGATTTCGCCCAAAGAAGCCTTGCCATTAGCCGTGAAAACGGACAACCAAGCTCGTTACGAAACGATAGCTGATTTAATCAAGAAAATGGCGAATGTGTCTGATATTCAGTACGTTAGCGAGAAAACTAATGGAATGAGTTTCGTTATCAAAGGCGATGAACTGACGATTGATTTGGGTAAAAATCTTGACATCGAAGAAGAAAAAGCTGCTTTACAAAAAGACTTAGATTATATCGTAGGTTTCAAGAAATCGACCGAAGCGAAACTCTCAAATGAGCGTTTTGTGCAAAATGCCAAACCCGAAATTTTGGAAAAAGAACGCCAAAAGCTACTCGACGCCGAAACCAAAATCAAGGCTTTGGAAGAAGCAATTGCGAAGTTAGGCTGAGATTTATACTATTTTGAGTGATATTTTAAAAATCTAAGTGTACCCTTAGTGAAACTTAGTTCCTTAGTGGTAAAGAAGTACCATATTTGAGATAATAACAAAAGAAATTTATCACCTATGACCTCACATTCCAACGAAAATACAATTTTAGATGATGTAAACTCACCCGAACTTGATCAAAAAATCATGAGTCAAATTGCGGGTGATTTCATCAAGGTTTCCGACCATTTGAAGGAGGCATCTTACCAAATTCGCAAACGTGGCTTTTCGGATTTTCCAATTTTTATTGTCAATCGCACGCTCGTGGAGGTTGGGCAAATGCTCTTTACAAGGCTCGATTTTGAAACCCAATTTGATTACAAAGCCTCTTATTTAGATGAATTTGTGCAACGCAAACTCATCGGTGAGGAATCAATCGAACTTTTCAAGGAAAACTATAAAGACGCTGATGAATACTGCTGCTTATTCGTAATCGAAGCCGAATTTGCGGGGTTTGTTTTTATTCCGTTTCCAGAGGATTGAGAAGAATATAGTTGTATTTTTAAATCTCCCCTCAACCAAATTGAGATAGAAAAGCAGAATATTTGTTAGTGTAAATTTTCCGTTGCAGTTTTTAAAAATCCCCCTTTGAAGGGGGTGCCTGACTGGCGTAGCCGTCGACAGGGGGATGTTATCGGTGTATTTGCAACGGAAAATTTACACTAATGGTGCAAGAACTAAAATATTGACAGTTTAGTGATTTCAATTTTTCCGATTAAACCGAATAAATTCGGTTGCTGTAATAATCAACGGAATTTATATTTAAGTACCCGAATAAATTCGGTATTTTGAACTCTTTTTTAACTATCAATTACTTAATTCTTGTTGCACTAACAATTTTATTGGGTCATTACTCACGGCTTTGCCCCATTCATTGCTATTCAAAAGGGGCAAATTATTAGGAATCTTGGCAAATACTTGCGTTTTTTCGTCAAATCCATAAAACTCCATGATGGGCAACACCTTGCGAAATGGCAACGGTTTGAAGGGTAGCGGCAACCGACTGAGAGGCTTAGGACTTAAAATCGGGAGATGAGGGGGGGTAGCAAAGGCTACTTGAAGAGCGTTTAGAGTAAAAATGAGTGCGAAGCATACGCTCAGATGCGAATAAAGTTTTTCATGGGGGGCATTGTGTTTGTGAGTTTCATGTTTGGGGTGAAACTATGCTACAAATTTCAGATATGCAATACCTTGCCTAAAAATAAATTATAAAATTATTATTGGGTAGCAAAAAGCCCCAAACCTTTGCAGGAATGGGGCTTTTTTTAATGAACGTTACCCGCCCTTCGGCTACGCAACTTCCTCTACCAACACTACCGTTTTTTTCTTGCGAAACCATTTATCTCGTACCCGTTCGTTGATGTAGTACAAACACGGCACGATAACTAAGGTCAGAACTGTCGAGAAACTCAAACCGAAGATAATTGTCCAAGCCAAGATTCCCCAAAATACGGCACTATCACCACCAAAAAATAAGTGCGGGTTAAGTTCTGTAAAGAGTGTTACGAAATCAAGGCTTACACCAAAAGCCAACGGAACGAGTCCCAAAATGGCGGCCGATGCTGTTAGCAACACGGGCGTTAGTCGCACACCACCCGCTTCTACGATGGCTTCCTTCAAACCGTAGCCTCGGCTGCGGAGTTCGTCCGTAAACTCAATGAGTAAGATACCGTTTTTGACCACAATTCCTGCCAAAGCGATGATTCCAACGCCCGACATCAATATCGAAAACGTCATGCCAAAGGCCATAAAGCCCAAGAAAACCCCGATAAACGACAGCAAAATCGTTACGAAAATGATGATTGGCTTAATAACCGAGTTGAACTGCGTTGCCAAAATCAAGTAAATCAACAGAACCGCCGCACCCAAAGCTCCCGCCAAAAAGTTTCCCGTTTCGGCTTGTTCCTCTTGTTCGCCGCCCATTTTTACGGAGTATCCACTCGGAATCTCCATGCGGTCGATTACTTTATCCTGAATCTCGGCTACGATTTCGTTGGCATTAAAACCGTTCAAAACCTCCGAACCGAGGGTGATGATACGCTGCTGATTTTTGCGATTTATTTGACTAAATGTAGTCGAATAACTCACTTTTGCTACCGAATTTAGTGGAACTTGACGCAATACGCCACCCAAATTCATGTCCCGATAGGTGATATTCATGCTCAAAAGTTTTTCAATTTGGTTACGGTCGGCGGCTTTTAGTCTAAGCTGAATCGGATATTCGTCTTTTTCATCTCTAAATTTCGAGATTTCGGCACCAAACAAGGCTGTACGAATTTCCATCGCAATTTGTGAAGTGCTGATGCCTTCACGTTGGGCTTTTACTTTATCGACATCAACGATAATTTCGGGTTTGTTCGTAATCAAATCCGACTTCAATTCTTCGATGCCACCAATGCCCGAAGCCTTGATGCGGTTACGCACATCTTTTTCTATCGAAATGAGTTTTCCAAAATCATCACCAACGATTTCGACCGAAATTGGCTTTCCCGTTGGTGGGCCGTTGTTTTCTCGCTGTACCGAAATCTCACTGCCAGGAATCCCCGTGATTGCTTTTCGCATTTCTTCCAAAAGTACTGTTGAGGATATTTCACCACGAAACTCTTTTTTCACGAAAGCAATCGTTACTTTCGATTTTTGGGGAGTAGCCGAACGGTCAGGATTAAATGGGTCGCCCGCATTTTTTCCGACGTTTGAAATGACCGAATTTATCGCTCCCTCGGCCTTGCTTTTCTTGATTACGGCAAAAACTTTGCTCTCGATTACCTTGGTTACGGAGTCGGTTACTCGGGCATCAGTGCCAACGGGCATTACGTTGTAAACATAAATAAAATCGGGGTCGCCACTCGGGAAGAAAATCACTTTCGGCTTTACGATTCCGAGCAATACAAAAGTGAAAATCAAGAGGGCAAACATACTCACCACCACCACTACTGGGCGATAGCCCACGATTACCCACGAAATTAGGTTTCGGTAGGATTGCTTGAAGCGTGGCAAAGCACCATTTTGAAACGGCATGATTACCTTCGGCGTAAGCACATAATGATTGAAAACGTAGAGTACAGCAATCAAAACAAGGAAGTTTCCGACACCAACATTGATTAAATACGCAGGCAAAGCAAGGATTGCCATAATGGTAAGCGGTCGTTTGATGGCTTTGAAACTTGTATCTTCGTGGTTTTCCTCATCGTGGCGTTTCATAAACGAAATCGCAAAAACTGGGTTCATCACGTAAGCCACAATCAGCGAAGCAATCAAGGTATAAATCAGCGTTATGGGCAGATATTTCATAAATTCGCCCACAATTCCCGGCCAAAATAATAACGGAAAGAAAGGTGCAATCGTGGTGAGTGTACCCGATAATACGGGCAAGAAAACCTCCGATGCCGCCAAAGCCACGGCTTCTCGGATACTCAAATTCTTGAACCTATTGAACAAACGGTGGGAGTTTTCGATAACCACGATGGCATCATCGACCACGATTCCGAGGCCCAAAAGAAACGCAAAAAGTACAATCGTATTAAGCGTAAAACCCGAAAACCATAACGGAATGAAGGCAATCAAGGCCGAAAGCGGCACCGAAAGTCCAACGAAAATGGCATCTCGCACACCCATAAAAAACATCAATACGATTACTACAAAGATAAAACCCAACACTACGGTATTTACCAAATCAGCAATTTCGCTTTTTACTCGCTCCGAGGTATCGGCGGTTACTTTTACTTCCAAACCTGGCGGAAAACGATCGCCACGGTATTTTTCGAGTAAAACTTCGATTCGCTCTGACACCGCAATGACATTTGCCCCTGCCCGTTTAATGACATCAAGCGTTACCGAAGTTTTTCCGTCTAAACGAGCAAAATCTTGGCGTTCTTCGTTGCTATCTCGTACGTCGGCCACATCGCCCAAGCGAACCGTTGCACCAGTTGAACTACGAATTTGTAAATCTTGAATCTGCTGCACGCCACTAAATTCGCCCTTTACCCGAATCGTACGACGAACATTATCGACATTCAGTTCACCACCCGAAATATTCACATTTTCGCCTTGCACGGCACTCTGAATATCAAAAAACGTCAGGCCTGCCCCTTGCATTTTGTACAAATCAAGGTTAATCTGCACCTCACGTTTGAGCGTACCCACAATATCAACTTTCGTGATTTCGGGGTATGATTCAATCTCATCTTGGAGTTGCTCGGCGTAGCCTTTAAGTTTTTCGAGCGGAAAATTTCCCACCAGATTGATATTCATAATCGGAAACTCCGAGAAATTTACGTCTTGTGCCGTTGGGCCACTGTCTAATTTTTGGGGCAAATCTCGTTTGGCTTTATCGACCGCATCACGCACTTTTTGGAGGGCTTCCTCTACTTTTACGTCGGGGTTGAACTCTACCAAAATCACCGAAACGTCCTGCAAAGCATTAGATTTTATGCGTTTTACGCCCGAAATCGTCTTTATCTGCTTCTCGATTGGTTTATTGATAACGTTTTCAATATCGGCGGGAGTTGTGCCAAAATAAACCGTTTGGACAAAAATTTGCGGTATTTTTATATCAGGAAATTGCTCTTTTGGGAGGTTGGAATAAATCCCCAAACCCGCCATAAAAATCATGACCGTGAAAATATAAACCGTCGTTTGGTTAGTGCCTAACCACTTCACGAGGTTGTAGATTGCCCCACTTCCGTGGGGTAAATCTTGTTCATGTAAATTGTCTTTTTCCATCTGAGTAAGTCGGTTTTGATAACCGACTATTGCTATGTTTTTTTGAAAAAATATTTTTTCGACGAAAGTTTACTGAAAAGGTCGAGTATGAGAATCGACTTACTGAAAACTAATATTTTCAACAATACGTCACTTTGAAGGTCAGTTACAAATACCGATTTATTAATAATTAACCGTCTGTCCATCGACCAAATCTTGGTAGCCTTGCGTGATGAGCATATCACCCGCTTGCAGGCCCGACGTAATTTCGATTTCACCATTATAAGTTGTTCCCGCTGTTACTTTGCGGCTACGGGCTACTTTTTTTGCTCCCTCAGTTACGGCCACATACACAATATCGCCCAATTCGGTATGTTGAATATAATTTTGGTTAATAATAATAGCATTTCCCTTGGCTTGGTCGTTTATGTTCATCACGGCCGTCATATTGGGTTTTAGTTGCGGGTCAATTTTCGATATTGAAGCCTCCACCGTGAACGTGCGAGAAGCAGGATTAACGGTTTGCCCCACAAACGATAGTCGGGCGGTTGTTTCTTTGCCCAAATCAGGAAATTTTACCGTTACCATATCGCCTTGTTTGATGCTACTGGCGTAGGTGTCGGCCACTTGGGCAACGACTTTTAGGTTATCAGAGTTTACGATTCGGACGATTCCGAGGCCTGGGGCTGCCATTTCGCCCGACCTCATACGCACCTCATCTACGAAACCACTCAACGGAGCAGTTACTTTCGTCATTGCGGTTTGGGTTTGTAACGTTGCCAAGCGTTTTTCGAGAGCTTCGACGTTGGCTTTTGCTTGAATGTACTGAATTTCGGTGCCAATTTTTTGGTCCCAAAGTGATTTTTGTTTGTCATAAAAAACCTTTGCCGTAGCTAATTGTACATCAATTTCTTGCAATGACTGCTTCAAAATTGAATTATCAATCATTGCGATAAGCTGCCCTTGCTTTACATAATCACCTTCTTTTACGTAAAGGTTCGTAATGGCACCGCCCATCTGTGGCGACACAAAAAGATTATTTTTGGCATCAACTCGCCCCTGAATTTCTACAAAATGCTTGAAAGTCTGCGTAGCAATCGGCGACACCGTAACGGCAATCACTTTCTCGGCTTCCTTTTTGGGGTCAAGAATATCCAGCTCGGCTTGCAACGTCTTGATACTTGCCGCAAGGGATTTTTCATCGGCTTGCAATTTGGCCAATTCCGCTCGTTTTTCTGAAACTTTATCGCCCCCGCCTTTCGAGCAAGAAGCCAAAACTATAACTGACAACAAAATATAAAATGTATTTTTCATATAAAATATAATGAGTGAATGAGCGAATGTTTTAATGAACGAATAAAAAAATCAATACTGTATTCCCCTGCTGGGGGTTAGGGGGCTAACAACTTTCCCATCGCTTTATCCAAATCTACTTTGGCGATGAGCAAATCGTATAAAGCCGCAAAATAGTTGGTTTGGGCTTCCTTCAACGACGATTCGGCATTGACAACCTCGATGTTTGTACCCGCTCCTGCTTGATATTTTATCTTAGAAACCCGTACTACTTCGGTGGCTAACTCCATGTTTGCCTTTTGAGATTTGAGGGTTTCGAGTCCGTTTTTCAAACTAATAATTCCTTGATAGGCTTGCAACTCGAACGACTCACGGAGCAATAAAGCACTTTGATCGATTCGGGTGAGGGTGATATTTTGTTGCTGCATCTGAATTTTTCGCAAGCCGCTATCATAAATCGGAAACTGCACACCCAACGTCAATGCCGATGCTCCGAACCACCGCTCGAAGGGATTGAACCGTGGATTGCTATGCCCCGCACCCAACGAACCACTGAAAAATACCTTCGGCAGATTTCCCTTTTGGATACGCTCAATATCAAACATCGTGAGTTTTCGTTGGGTCATCAAGGTTGAATACTCAATACGATTGGCATAATCAACTCCTTGATATTCAGGCAGTTGCAATAAATTTACGTCCGTTTCGGATAGTTTATCTTTGAGCGTGAGGCTCTCTTGTTGTTTCATTCCCATCTGGAACTTCAGTAAAGCGTACGACAACTGAATCAAGTTTTGTACCTTAATCGTTTCCGTTACGAGATTATTTCGTTGCACTTGTAGGCGATCAACGTCTAATTTTTCGACAAAACCTTTTTCGTTCATAATCGTAATTTCACGCAAAAGTGTATCCAAACGATTAATATTTAGCGTCAAAATCTTGGTACGTTCTTCGGCTACTAATACCGAATAGTAAGCTTTCATGACGTTTTCGGCCACGGCCACTTTGGAGTTTGTAACGGTGCGTTGAGCCAGTTCACGATAAACGGGAGCCGCCTTCACGCCAACCAGCCAAGTGGCATCAAACACTAATTGGTTGATGCCGATACCCGTTTGACCGCCCCACGGTAAGCCAAATTTAACCTTTGCCACTTCGCCCTCGGCAGCTTGCGGATTGAAGTTTTTGGCCTCAATCAACTGAGTCGGTATGATTGGATTAGCCGTGAACGAAAACTGCCCCGCCACTTGGGGCATTCCTGCGGCTTTGATTTGCTTGATGGTGGTTTCGGCAGAATAGATTTCGAGTTCGGCATTTTTTACTGTCAAATGGTTTTTCAGACCGTACTGCACTGCCTCCTTCAACGTAAAAGATTGCTGACCGTAAGCCGTTCCGCCCAAAATCAGAAAAAGTATTAATTGCTTTATTTTCATAGTATTTTGTGTTGTTTGATTAAAAAAAGATTTAGAAAGATTTTTATTACTGGGTTTATATTTCAAGGTATTTTTGATAAATATCTAAGCCTTTTTGGGTAAGAATACCTCGCAAAAAATGGTCTATAAAGGTTTTATGCACTTCAAATTGATGAAATTTTTCTTGCGGAAAAATACCCGCATCAAACGCAAAATCAATTTCCTCCATGCGAAGCCTTGATAAGATTTCGGTATTAATATCGCTTCTGTAAAGCCCCTGCTCAACGCCCTCTCGCAGATTCCGCTTGGTGATGTCCAGAAAAACGGTCTGTTTGTGTTCTTGAAATAATGCCCAAGTTTTGGGATAATATTTTTTTAGGTCATATACAATCACGGGATTGAGAGCGGCGGCGTGGGTCTTGAAAATCTCAATTTCTCGGCAAACCTCATCTATTGGGTTACTCGAAAGTTGGTATATTTCTTCGCTCATGGCTTGTTCGCAGGTCATACGAACCGTGGCCACTTCATGCACAATGGCATCTTTATCTTCAAAGTGGAGATAAATTGTTTTTTTAGAAATACCCAATTCAGCGGCAATTTCGTCCATCGTTACGCTCCGAATACCAAACTTCATGAACAACTCTTCGGCAGCTTTCAATATTCGTTCCCTAACTTCCATATTTCGGTTTATTACTTCATTTTGGCAATGATTTATACAAAAGAAACTGAGGAAACTTTTAAAAGGTTCAAAGTTTTTATAATTTTTTTTAGAAATCTTTATTTACTTACAAATTTGTAAGAATAAGCCCTAAAATCGAAATTAATATTGACGAAGCACATTTTTTCGTACATAAAGCAACTTTTAAGTTCTATAAAGCCAAAAATATACTGCCAGTTAAATACGAAAACTAA
The DNA here is from genome assembly GCA_031378715.1 of Emticicia sp. Taxonomy (GTDB): domain Bacteria; phylum Bacteroidota; class Bacteroidia; order Cytophagales; family Spirosomataceae; genus Emticicia. Next base: position 9,644 of record JANNEN010000141.1, on the reverse strand, counting down.
TAATATTAAAATTTTTAATTGCATTTTTCTAATATCATTCATCGGCTTTTAATCTTATCTAAAAATTATTGTGTAAAACTTAGTCTTAAATCGTACTTTTGTGTTCCTATCTATCGTTCTGCTTTGCTGTAATCGTTTTAGCCTTTAATATTAGCCGCCTCTTGACATTACTAATCCCTAAAAATCTGAAATCTCAATGAGTTTTTATAAAAAATTTGTATTCCCGTATCTAACTACTTACGATGCCGAGAAAATTCATTATATCGCAATGAAAGCTCTCAATTTTGCTTATGCAATTCCGCTGATGCCCAGCATTTTAAGGCTGATTTTTGAAAAAAAAGATAGTCGATTGGAACGAAAAGTATTTGGTTTACGGTTCAAAAATCCCGTAGGATTGGCGGCGGGATTTGATAAAAATGGTATTTGGACTGACCAATTATCAACCCTCGGTTTTGGTTTTATCGAAATCGGAACCGTTACGCCCAAGCCCCAAGCTGGCAATGACAAACCCCGACTTTTCAGATTAAAATCCGACGAAGCCCTCATCAATCGCATGGGATTTAATAATGATGGCTCAATGGCGGCCGCTAATTTTTTACGCAAGCGAAAATCAAAAATCATTATTGGTGGCAATATCGGCAAAAACAAAGTAACCGAAAACGATGATGCCGTTTATGATTATCTCAAAGCCTTCAATGACTTGTATCCTTACGTTGATTATTTTGTGGTGAATGTCAGCTCGCCCAACACACCAGGTTTGCGAGATTTACAAGAAAAAGAACCACTGAAATACATTTTGAAGGTACTCGAAAGGGACAACGGCCGAAAATCAAAACCCAAGCCGATTTTACTTAAAATTGCCCCCGATTTAACTAACGAACAGCTCGACGACGTAATCGAAATCATCAAAGAAACCCGTACGGCAGGAGTTATCGCCACCAACACAACCATCAACCGAGAAGGCTTACAGGCTGATAGTCAGATAGTTAGCGAAATGGGAGCGGGCGGACTAAGCGGCAAACCACTCACCAATCGCTCAACGGAAGTAATCAGGTATTTGTCCGAAAAGTCAAATAAGGCCTTTCCGATAATTGGCGTGGGGGGCATTTACACGGCAGAAGATGCTATCGAAAAACTCAATGCGGGGGCATCGCTCGTGCAGGTTTATTCGGGTTTTGTTTACGAAGGGCCAATCATCGCCAAGGCAATTTGTGAAGGAATATTAAAGGAAATGCCAAAGAAATAAGGCAAAAAATGCAAAAAGCTCTTTGTGATTCCAAAGAGCTTTTTTTATTGCAAATACTGTGGACTATCGACTGAGAACTATCGACTCTTCTACATACTACTCGTCTTGCCACCATCAACGGGAATACTCACGCCATTGACCGAAGCCGCAGCGGGCGAACACAAAAACGCAATCACGGCCGCCGTTTCTTGGGGTGTCGTAAACCGCCCAATCGGAATATCTTTTATTAAATCTTGCTCCACTTCGGCAATACTTTTATTGGTCGAAGCAGCTCGCATTTCGTTTACTTTTTGTAGCCGCCCCGTGGTGGTATAGCCTGGCAGTACATTATTAGTCGTGATACCGAATCTTCCGAGTTCGTTGGCCATTGATTTTGCCCAACTTCCCATCGCTCCACGAATGGTATTCGACACACCCAAACCCACAATCGGCTGCTTCATGCCCACCGACGTAACGTTGATTATTCGCCCAAAACCCGCTTTCATCATGCTCGGAGCAATAATTTGCGTGAGTATCTGTGCCGAAATAACGTGTTCGTTGAAAGTCTGCACAAACGCCTCGGGGCTGGCTTCAATGACCGCTCCACCCGCTGGGCCGCCCGTATTATTTATCAAAATATGTGCTTCGGGGTATTTACTCAAATGCCGTTCGATTCTTGACTTTATCAAATTTGTTTTAGAAAAATCAATGACCAAGTAGCGGTGTTTTTGACCTTTTCGTCGGGGTAATTCGTCCAAAACTGCTTGTAATTTTTCTTCATTTCGGGCAATCAGCGTAATATTCGCCCCCAAAAGAGCCAGTTCGATGGCCGTTGCTTTGCCTATGCCTTGTGTACTGCCGCAAACGAGGGCGGTTTTTCCTGTTAAATCGAGGTTCATGAATTTATATTATTTGTCAAATATCAAGTGGTAGGTATCGTACGCTTTTTTTAGTTGAAATGACTCTTTTATCCACGCTTTCTGAACACTATAATTTTGAATTTGGGTCGAAACCCACATCGTGCCGAAGTCCAAGTCTTTAAAATATCCCTGCGTAAATCTGATAATATCGGTATAAACTCCCCGCCCAGCCGCTTGTGGCATTACGCCGTAAAGCACGCCCTCGCACTCGTTTTTTTCTTGATTGAAAGTACAAGTTGCAAACCCAATGATTTCATCGGCTTGCTTTACGAGCCAAGAAACTCTCCCTACTTGGGCTTCGGCAATGTATGATTTTGCCCACTCAATGTAGCCCGCCGATATTTTTTGTTTATCTAAATATGGATTTGAGGCGTAATGGCTCGTATAATCTTTGAAGATAATCGGTACGATTTCGTCTAAAACTTTGCTATTTTTCGTAGAAATTAGCTCAAAACTTAATTGATTGCGTAGCGGCGTGATTTCGTTCGCTTTCAAAGAACAAAAATAATACACCAACGTATCGGCATGAATTACTCGGCAATCAAGTTTTTGAAGTTCGCTGTGCTTATCTTTTGTAGCTGACGGTAAACGCAAAATAATTAGGTCAATAGCGTCTTTTTCAACTTGTGCGGTAATTTCTTGTACACTAAATCCGTCTAAGACTTGCCTAAAAACTCGCTTACCAAAACGCTGGCTATCAACTGCTGAGTAGATTAATTCGCTCATTGGGTCATATTAATTTTCTGTTTGATAATAAACTGGGGTCTGCTTTTTACTCCTTCATAAATCTTGCCAATGTACAGCCCCACCGCCCCAATCATGGTAATAATAATTCCTGCAAAAAGCCAAATTGAGGTGATAATACTGGCGTAACCTGGCTGGGTTACGAAGCCTTTGAAGTAGCCTAAGATGATAAAAAAGGCAAATAAAATCGAAAGCCCTGCGATGGATAAGCCAAATTTCATCATAATCCAGAGAGGTTTGTCGGAGTTTGCCAAGATAATATTCACTGCCAACTCAAATAATCGCTTGAAATTGTAGCTTGATTTGCCCTCAGCACGCTCCGAATGTTGGACTTCCAAAATAGTTTTTCGGAAACCAACCCAATTTACCATAATCGGAAACACAAATATAGATTCTTGCAAACTGCATACAGCATCAACTATTTTTCGGTTGAAAATGCCAAAATTTGCCACGCTACTATCAAACTTTACATCGGTAAAATATCTCAATATTGAAAAATAAATTTTTGAAACCAGCACTTTTGAGAAACTATCCTGTCGGTCTTTGCGGCTTGCCTGCACAGCATCGAAGCCTTCGAGGGCTTTGGCATGAAGATTCGGAATTTCGGACGGGCGGTCTTGTAAATCGCAATCCATTACAACTACCCACGCTCCCGTAGAAGTCTGCAAACCCGCCGAAATAGCGGAATGTTGCCCAAAATTTCGGCTTAAACTAATGCCTTTTACCTTTGTATCAACGGCACAAATCGCCTCAATTTTCGCCCAAGAATCATCGGGGCTGCCGTCTTCTACCAAAATAATTTCGTAATCATCGGTAATAGTCTTGACTGATTGATGGATTTCTTCGACTAATTGCTCGACTATTTTCTCGGCACGATAAACTGGTGATACAATGGATAGGTACATTAGGGCGTTTGAGAGGATTATTTTTACAAAATACGCTTTTATCGGGACTATTTGCAAGTTTTTGCGTTTTTTAAACACAAAAAAGCCTCTCTATCATAAACAGAGAGGCTTTTTTGTTTTGTATTAGACACTTTCTAAATCATTCGATGGTACTGTAAATAATCTTATATCCAAATATGATTCTATCAAATACAAGGTTTCTAAGGTGAAATTATGCGTACCCGACAGCCATTTGGTTACTTCCGACGGGCTTTTGTGCATTACTTCTGCCAGTTGTTTTTTGTTCCACCCCTTGGCTTTTAGGGCATCATCTATAAGTACAGCCAAAAGCATGTTTCGTTTAGTTTTATCAAACTCTCCTGAATTTCTACGAGCTATAAAACTTGATACTATTGCACTTTTGTACTTCCTCGGACTATGCGTTGCCATTAAATCCTCCATAGTTTTGCTTGGTTTAATCTTCAAAAATCATGTTACCTTCCAACCTTTTTCCGTCACTTGACCACCAAATTTCTCTATTTTTTAGTGCTTCTGTTATCTTTTTAGAAATAAATCTAAGTAAATAGTTTTCGGTTTTTAGCTTTTCATCGTCTTGTAAAGCTCTAACATTTTTCATACCCCCGCCACCTAATATAATGCAAACCGAGCCGTATCTTATGCAGTAAAGTCGTAGTTTTTTATCGGGTGAATCATACAACGCACAAATTCCATCGCCAGGTGTACCTTCATTTGGTTTGAAAAACTGCTCTCTTGCCCCCGTTATATTACCAATTAACTCCAATCTATCGGTAATGCTACCCAATTCATTAGAAAATTGTGTTTCGTTTTCGCCAATAAATTCATCAAAAAGCGTTTCACTCGCATCTGATACATAGATTGAATATATACTTGCTTTTATTCCCGAAAACTCGTCAAGCTCTACGATTTCAAATTTCATGTACAAATATAGGCATTTTACTTTAAAGTAAAATAATTAAAAAATTGTCTTCCATAGAAAATGGAGGTTTTGAAAAAATTGGTGTAAATTCCTCTCCATTTTTAAACACAAAAAAGCCTCTCTATCAATAACAGAGAGGCTTTTCTAATATTTTCAACGTAAATTTTACATTTTCTCGACCTGCATATAACCCAATTCAACTGGGGTACTGCGACCAAAGATTTTTACGCTTACGCTCAATTTCTTTTTGTCTTCGTTAATTTCTTCAACTGCACCTTCAAATCCGCTGAATGGCCCGTCGATTACTTTCACATTTTCGCCTTTCGTAAATGTCAATGATGATGAAATATTATCGCCAACGGCAACCTCTTCTTGCACACCCAAAATACGGTTAATCTCCGACTGGCGGAGCGGCTCGGGCGACATTGACGTACCATTATTACGACCCAAAAATCCGATTACGCCTGGCATACTCTTAATGAGGTGCAGCACCTCTCCATTGTTCAAATCGGCATTGATGATAATGTATCCTGGGAAAAAGTTTTTCTCACGGACACGTTTCTTGCCATTACGAACGTCTGTAATTTTTTCGGTTGGAATCAATATTTGTGGTATCAATTCGTTTAACTTGCGTCTGGTTGATTCGTTTTCGATGTAGGTTTTGATTTTTTTCTCCTGTCCCGAAACTGCCCGCACAACGTACCAATTTATTTCGCTCATTGTAGCAAATTTAGGGTTTAGATTGACTGGTAGAATAAACGCAAGCCATTTTCGATTAAAAAATCAATAACACCGACCACCAAGGCAAAAATTAATGATGCCACAAGTACAAGCGTCGCACTTGACTGCAATTCACTCCATTTGGGCCACGTTACCTCTTTGGTGACTTCTTCCCACGAGTTTTTGATAAATTCTTGCATAATATTTTTATTAATAAAATTGCACGGGCACTAAGATTCGAACTCAGATCAAAGGTTTTGGAGACCCGTATGCTACCATTGCACCATGCCCGTGTATGTTTCCCGTTTTTGTTTGGGACTGCAAAGATAAGTGTATTTTTTTTCTTTGCAAATTAGAAAGGCCAAAATTATGCCAAAAAGTGAGTTGAATTAAGAATTAAGCGTTAAGAATTAAGAATTAATGTCTGTAAATGGCTTACAATTAAACATTTATGACCGAGGCAGGCAATTCTTAATTCATAATTTTCAATTCTTAATTAACTTCACAATATGGTTTTTCTTGCCTTTTCCTACTAATAAATATTTGTCTTGTAATAAATGTAGGGCTGAAACTGGTAGTTTTTCGTCGCTGATTTTTACTTTATTGATGCTTACGGCATTGCCTTGCATGGCACGGCGGGCTTCGCTTTTTGAGGGGTAAACTTCGTTATTGGTCGTAACCGAAATTAAATCCAAAACGTTTGTACAACTTGCCCATGTTTCTTGCGAGATTTCGGTGGTAGGAACGCCATCAAAAACGCTGGTAAAAGTGGCTTCGTCTAAACTTTGCAACGTTTCGAGTGTGCCTTTGCCAAATAATACTTCGGAGGCTTTTAATGCCAAATCGTATTGGGCTTCACCGTGTACACGAGTTGTTACGTCTTGGGCAAGGGCTTTTTGGGCAATTCGCAAATGTGGTGCTTCGGCGTGTTGGGCTTCGATTGCTTCGATTGCTTCTTTTGAGAATAGTGTAAAGACGCTCAATAATTTCGGCACATCTCTATCATCTTGGCTCAACCAAAATTGATAAAATTGGTACGGCGAAGTCAGATTTGCATCAAGCCATATCGTTTCGCCACCCGCAGTTTTACCCATTTTCTGACCGTCGGCTTTTGTCATTAAAGGCGTGGTGAGGGCAAATGCTTTGTGCGTTACGTTTTCATCATCAACATCGCCAACCATCGCATTTTCTTTTCTACGAATGAGTTCTGTTCCCGTGGTGATGTTTCCCCACTGGTCAGAACCACCCATTTGTAGGCGAACGCTTTTGTTTTTATAGAGCCAATAAAAATCGTAGCCTTGTAGTAATTGATACGAAAATTCGGTAAATGAAATACCCGTAGTCAAACGGTTTTTTACCGAATCTTTCGACATCATGTAATTGACGGTCAAGTATTTACCTACTTCCCGCAGAAATTCTAAGAAACCGATTTCTTTGAACCAATCATAATTATTGACCATTTCGGCTGAATTTGCCCCGCAGTCAAAGTCCAAAAACTTTACTAATTGGCTACGGATACCGTCTTGATTTGCTTGCAAAATCTCCTCGGATAAAAACTGCCGCTCGGCCGATTTTCCCGAAGGATCACCCACCATTCCCGTTGCTCCACCCACGAGGGCATAAGGTTTATGACCCGCCAACTGAAAATGTTTGAGTAGCATAATCGTAGCCAGATTACCAATGTGCAGCGATTTGGCCGTTGGGTCGAACCCAATATAGCCCGCCGTCATTTCTTTATTGAGTTGCTCTTCGGTGCCTGGCATGGCATCTTGCAACATTCCACGCCAGCGTAATTCTTCGATGAAATTCATATTAGTATATTTACCCCCTCCCCCTCGGGGGAGGGTCGGGGTGGGGCTTACAAATATGCCACGCTTTTGGGGCGTGGCATTAGTATATTTTTTTACAAAAATACGGCGAACGATTTAGAAAATCATTCTACGGATAAACTATTTTTTCTTTTTATAAAACTTCGACCAACGGTAATATTCTCCGAAACTAAAACTTGCTGCAACTTGGAGCGTACGATTCTGGAACGTCAGCGGAATCATTGACTTATCGGCGAGCGTATAAGTTTTATTGGTCGTGTTGGTGAGTCCATGAATGTAACGGATATTTAGGCTGAATAGATGAGCCATATCAAGCATATCAATACGTACGCCACCCGCCAAGCTGAAATCGGTTTTGGCGTACGGCCCTCGCTTGGTACCCGCATTGATGGCGTATCCGTATTCGGGGCCAGCTACCAAATGAATATTTTTGGCTACTTCATAACCCAAAATCAGCGAACCCGTTATATATTGGTAGTTGTTTCTCAGAACGCTATTGTTAGTTTCGGCAAAGTTCGAACCCGCCCTGAAACTTCCGCCCTTAGCCTGAAAATACAACTCGGGTTGGAGGCTAAACTTGTTGTAATTTCGGCGGTAGTAAACTCCTGCATTAATGTCGTTTCGGAATTTATTAAAAATATCCGTGCGGTTATCAATGATGGCGGTGATTGAATTGCTGATGCCTAATTTGAGTCCATACTGGGCGGAAGGTCTGACTTGGGCAAAACTGATAATACTTGCGAAAACTAAAACTATGGTGAATATTTTTTTCATTGAGATTTTTTGTAGCACAAGTTTTCAAATTGTACTTTGGGGTTTAATAAATTTCTCTTTTGAGGGCTGTTAGTTAGTTTTTGAAAACGAACTGGAAGTTCGTTCCACAAATTTATAACGAAAAATGCGTTGCAAAATTACGGAATCAAAAGCGAAGAATCACCATAACTTAGAAAACGAAAATTGTTTTGGAGGGCGTAACCGTAAATTTTTTGCCAATTTTCGCCCACCAAGGCCGCTATGAGCAAGATTAGGGTCGAATCGGGTTGATGAAAATTTGTGATAATTCCTTTACAAATCTTGAACTCGTAGCCTGGGAAAATGAAAATTTCGGTTTCTCCAACGAGTTGCGAGAGATTGTTTTCGGTCATGTAGTCTAAAATTGCTTGCAGCGATGCTTCGACCGAAATATTTTCGGTGGGGTTGTAGGCGAAAAGTTTTTCGATGAAAAATATTTCTTCCCCCATCAGTAGTTTTACGCCGAACCAATACAAACTTTCGAGTGATCGCATGGAGGTTGTGCCGACTGGAATAACGAACGAAGCGTTTTGTAAAAGATTGACTATAAACGTTTTATCGAATACCATTTGCTCGCAGTGCATCTTGTGTTCGACCACGTTTTGTACTTTTATTGGCTGAAAAGTTCCCGCTCCGACGTGCAGCGTGATGAAATCGTGTTTGATATTTCGTTGAGCTAAATCAGCAAAAACTTGCTCCGTAAAATGCAGCCCTGCCGTTGGTGCCGCCACTGCTCCATCGTTTTTTGAATAAACGGTCTGGTAGGTTTCGTAGTCTTTCAGTTCGGTTGCTCGCTTCAAATAAGGCGGCAACGGAATTTGCCCAAAATACCTGACGATTTCGGCAAAAGTTAGGGCAGGATTATTCCATGAAAACGTTACGTAGTTTTTTTCTGAATCGACTAATTCGGCGTACAACCTCACCGTAGCGACGGCCGCCCCCGACCCCTCAGCAACGGCTGCCGCCCCAAAAGGGAGGGGAGCTATCGAAGCGTTTACTTTTTCTTTGAAACGTTTTTTGTTGCCAATCATACACGCCCAAGTACAGGTTTGGGTGGTTTCCATGGCTTGCGAAACTACATTTGATGGCTCGACGGGATTAAGTAAAAAAACCTCAATGATTACACCATTGGTTTTTTCAAAAAACAAGCGTGCGGGAATAACCTTGGTATTGTTAAAAACCAAGAAAGTATTTTCGGAAAGATAGTTTTCGAGATTACTAAAAACGGCTTCCGAAATCTGTAAATCTTTGTATATCAGCAACTTAGACGAGTCACGTGGCTCTACTGGAAAGCGAGCGATGCGTTCGTCGGGTAGTTCGTAATTGTATTTTTCTAAGTTTATTTCAAGCATTTTACATACTTTTTAATGTCATTTTTTTCGTAGATTGCCGTTATCAGTATCCCCACTGACGACCATACAGCCGTTGTCAGTGTCCCCACCATAGCCGTCAGGTTACGGATTTCAAGACTCCCAAGGGGCTACATTTAATTGGCATTTGATTTTTCTTTTTATGTTCTTTTTTGGAATAAACGTGCCAATGTTGCAATAATGAATACATCCAGTCTTTAAT
>JANNEN010000126.1:0-3832 GCA_031378715.1 Emticicia sp. | reverse complement strand
GTCGAAACCGTGGGGACGTACGCTCGTCTGCCGCAGTTTGGATTGCTCAACAACTTGTCGCAGGTTTCGTGTGCCTCCCCTATTGACAACACGCCGCCTTGCCCGCCCGTGTTTGCTTCCGAAAATATCGACTGTGCGAATCTTGATCGAAAGGCGATTTGTGAGGCAACTACACTGACCAATAAATTTAGCTGGCGAACGCCCCCAAGTGCAGGAAATGCCGTTTGCCGAACCGACATCTTGAAATACAACATTTATTATGCCCGCTACAAAGACGAAAAGCCGAAGTTTTTGGCAACGGTGGCGGCTCCCGAAACTTCATTTACACACGTTCGGCCGATACAAGATGGTTTTGCGGGTTGTTATTACATTACGGCCGTCAATCGCTTGAATATTGAAAGTGCCACAAGTAATATTATTTGTAAAGATAATTGCCCGATTGTAGAGCTTCCAAATATAATAACGCCCAACGGGGACGGCAAAAATGACACGTTCAGCCCAATGACTTGCTCGGCTTTTATCAAAACCATTAGTATCGAAATCTATAATCGCTTTGGCGTGAAGGTTTATGAATCAAGTGGTGACACCCTCAACTGGGACGGAAAATCAACTGCTGGGGCAGAACTTCCCTCGGGAACGTACTATTATGCCGCCCAAGTTGTGATTCAGCGACTGGATAAAGCCGACGAGATTCCTGTTAGTATTAAGGGTTGGATTGAGTTAATAAGATAAAGGGTGTATCTTTGCACTCCAATTATTGGTATAGTTTTTGAAACATTATTCAACATATCAAAAACTCGTACCAAATGAAAACCATATTAGCATTTCCAATGAATATCTTGCGTAGTATTTTTAGCTTTATCGGCCAGATTTTTAGTAGTATTTTCGGTGCAATTAGTCAGTTTTTTGCATTTATTTATAAACAAATCATTGCTTTCGTCAATTCGTTTAAGTTGCCCATGGCCACGTCCATCAACTCGTTTCGGGGCTTGGTGATTTCGCTTTTGGTGGGTTTGTTTGTCGCAATCGTTGCGGTAGGAGTGCAACCTTTTGGTCTTGAAAAATTCACATACGAAGCAAAAACGGCAATTTTGATTGGTTTTGGATTAGTGGCTTTTGTCGGAATGTTGGTAGCGAAATTTGCTCTACCCATCATCTTATCCAGTTTTTATAGCAATCAAGAATGGACAGTTGGCCGCCAAGTAATCCATCTTACGGTTACGATTTTGATTATCGGTTGCTTGATGATGGCATACGACAACTATTTCAAGATTATTGATTTTACATTTCTTGATGTACTCATGTCCGTAGGGGTTTGTATCGTTCCGATTACAGTTATTACTTTTATTCAGCAACGGTTGTTTCATAATAAATTTACGAATACGGCAGCAAGCATCACTGAAAACTTAGATTCGATGAAATTTCCCGCATCAAAACAACAATTCCCAGTGATGGTTTTTGGTGAAAGTGGGCAGAAATTAAGCCTCATTCCAAACCAATTAATCTATGTCGAAACCTCGAAAGATTCAACCGATTTTTATTGGCAAAGCCTCATGGGCGTTGAAAAAACGACTATTCAAACATCATTAGATAAAGTAGAAAAAGAACTGGCGGCTCATGCTCAGTTTGTGCGTTTGCACCGTAATTTTGTAATCAATATGCGAGGCATTCATAAAGTAGAGGGCAACGCCCGTGGGTATCGCTTACGGATTGCTCGTACCAAACACGAGATTCCTGTTTCGTGGGCATTTCATAAAAAATTGGAGCAAATCGGGCGGTGATTACGCTTGCATTTTAGATATTTTCAAAAAAACCAGTAGAATTAATCTACTGGTTTTTTGTATTTTGGTCAAAATAACTTCTAATAGTTACGCCAAGCTTTTGAAATAATCAGTATTTTTTTAATAATTTTGGTATTCTCATTTGAACTATGGAATGAGAAACAAATAAATCCGACTACTGGTGCAAGAACTAAAATATTGACAGTTTAGTAATTTCAATTTTTCCGATTAACCCGAATAAATTCGGTTGCTGTAATAATCAACAGAACTTATATTTAAGTACCCGAATAAATTCGGTATTTTGAACTCTTTTTTAACTATCAATTACTTAATTCTTGTTGCACTACACCCGCTTACTAATGTTATCATACATTTGGGTAAGCGTTGTTTCCAAATCGTATTTCCAAGTCCATTCGGGATAATGATTTTTGAACTTCGTTAGGTCAGAAATATACCAAATATGGTCACCGCTACGGTTGTCGTCGGCGTAGTCATAACTCATTTTATTGCCCGTGATTGTTTCACAAATAGCGATTCCTTCTTGCATTGAGCAATTTGAAAAACGCCCACCGCCCGCATTATAAACCTCGCCCGCCCGAGGATTTTGGTAATAATGCCAAAACATATTCACCAAATCCCAGCTATGAATATTGTCCCGCACTTGCTTACCTTTGTAGCCAAAAATCGTGTAATGATTTCCCGTAATGGCACATTTCATCAGGTAAGCCAAGAAACCGTGCAACTGAGCTCCCGAATGATTCGGCCCAGTAAGGCAACCGCCACGAAAAACGGCCGTTTTCATATCAAAATACCTGCCGTATTCCTGCACCATCACATCAGCCGCTACTTTTGAAGCTCCAAAAACCGAATGTTTCGAGTGATCAATCGACATTAATTCGTCGATTCCGTGTTCGAAGTAAGCATGGTTTTGGTCAATTTCCCAGCGGGTTTCGAGTTCGACCAAGGGCAGATAATTAGGCGTGTCGCCGTAAACTTTGTTGGTTGATGTAAAAATAAACACGGCTTTTGGGCAATGTTGGCGAGTCATTTCGAGCATTACGAGCGTACCATTGGCATTGACCGTAAAGTCGGTGAGTGGCTCACGGGCGGCCCAGTCGTGACTTGGTTGGGCGGCCGTATGTACGACTAGTTTAATATCGGCTCCGTATTCGGCAAATATTTTGCCGATGGCTTCTTCCGAACGAATATCGGCCGTATAGTGCTTATAATTAGCGTATTTTTCTTCCAAACCCTTGCGGTTCCAGTCGGTTGAGGCCTCCGCTCCGAAGAAATAAGAGCGAAGATTGTTATCAATACCGATTACCAAATCAAATTTTTCGGCAAAAAAAGCGACTGACTCACTGCCAATCAAACCCGCCGAACCTGTTACTAATGCTATGTTCATTGTATGAAAATCTTTATTTTGTCTTTGTATAAGAAAAATAGGCACTTTGCAGTAAACATAGTTGGAACGACTAACGTTTACTGTAAACTGCCTATTGTATCAAAGTGAAAGAAGAATTATGCTCCTTCATTTACTTTTCCTGCACCAAACATTTTTTCACGAATAGCGTTCGTACGTTTTTCGAGTTCGGGTTTTGCAGTATATTTATTTTTTAGCTGACGTGCCGCCGAGTCTGGGCTTACACCATAAACCCACTCATCGCCTTCACGAAGGTCTTTTTGCTCAATTACATTGGTTTTTTGATAGTCGCACGAAGCCAGCGAAACGGCCGCTACTGCAAATAATAAAACGCTAAATTTTTTCATCTCCGAATGTTGTCATTAAATTTGTACAAATTTAAGATTGCTTATTGAAAACGCCAAGAAAAATTGCACTTTTTAAATGGATTGGGTATTTTCTTTAATAAAAACAACGGTAAGATGTCGTCAGTGAGGACACCATAGCCGTCAGGTTAGGAAGTTGCTTCGGAGAAGCATAACCTTTGTAGAACTGATTATCAGCGAGTTACGAGGCTTCGGAGAAGCCTAACATTAATTTTAAGGTTGGGCTTCTCCGAAGCCTAAACGTCTGATAATCAATGCTTTCT
>JANNEN010000022.1:0-11866 GCA_031378715.1 Emticicia sp. | reverse complement strand
GAACGAGTACAAGTTTTGTTCTGAATTTTACACCAAATGCCAGTATCATCAACTCGCAGCCAACGTTCGTAGCAATCGTGAATACCGTACCCAACGAAACCAATAGTTTCAATAATACGGCTATCCTCAATACGATTGGTAGCGTATCGACAGTTGGTACACCAAACTTGACTGTGAATGCGACACTCAATAATAATTTTGTTGCAAATCAAGCCTCAATTTTTAATGTGTTTATCACAAATAATGGTTCGGTATCAGCAATGGGAGCTTTAACAACAACCGTAACACTTCCAAACGGCTTTTCTGCTCCAAGTTCATTTACTTCAAATGGCTGGACAGGCACAACCGTTGGACAAACCGTCACGCTCACCAATCCAAATATCGGTGGTTTAGGATCGGGTAGCACTTTGAATGTTCAGATACCCGTTACTCCTGCCGCATCAGCAGTTGGAAGTGCGATTCCTGCCATATTTATTTTCAATGTATCGCAGGTTGCAGGCGAAATCGCCACGGTTGATAATGTGTTTTATTTCATTTCAAATGCACCAGTTTTGTCAAATCCGTCACCGAATGTGGTGGTGAGTATCAACGCAATCATTCCTTCTTTGACGGTAAATCAGCCTTCAAATTTGATTATAAACTATGTTAATAATGGTACTTTACCACAGACGGGTGTTTTGACAACAACTATAGTCTTGCCAAGTGGTATTTCAGTACCGTCATCGTTTATGACCAATGGTTGGAGTTGTAACTTGACGGGTCAAACCCTCACTTGCACCAATCCAAATACGGGGGGGCTATCACCAAACGCAACGATGAATATTGTATTACCCGTGACACCAAATAACGGTACGGCAGGACAAACCCCTGGCCCAATCAATATTTATCTCAACGGCAGTACGATTCCTTACACGTATATTTTTACTTCACCGATTGCCTCTGGTCCTGCACCTAATTTGGCAATAAATATTGCCAATAATGTAGCCCCAATGACGGCTGGTCAAGTGAATTATATTCCTGTCGTTATTTCAAATACAGGTTCGGTAAATGCCACTGGGCAACTCACTATTAATATCACTTTGCCTAACGGAATGTCTGCCCCAGCATCGTTTATGCAAGGAAATTGGACGTGTAATACTTTCGGACAAAGCATCATTTGCAACAATCCGAATACTGGTGGGTTATCAGCAGGGGGTATGAATGTACTGTTGTTTCCCGTAATTCCGAGCAATACTTTGGTTGGCACAACGCCAGCTATTAACATCAGTATCAACTCGGTTGCGGGTGAATTAATCACCAACAATAACACGATTATTTACGTAATCAACCCAGCTATTGTTGGCTCGTTGAGTCCTGATTTGACGGTGCAAGTTTCGCAACCTTCGCCCGCTTTGGCGGCAGGTCAGGCATCAGCAGTTATGATAACAGTACAAAACGTAGGCAATGCTACGGCAAATGGCTCTTTATTGGCATCATTCACGCTACCCAATAATTTCAGTTTGACAGCTTCGAGCTTTATAAATGGAGCTTGGACGTGTAGCGTTGTGGGGCAAAATGTCAGTTGCATTAATTCCAATGTTGGTGGATTGGCTGCGGGTGGGACGAGTACATTTTCGGTACAAATTCAGCCAAGTGCGGCCGCAGTTGGCTCAGTGATGAGTTTTGTGGTCAGTGCCAATACAATCGTTGGGGAGTTGAATACCGTTAATAACTTTACAACGCTCTCAGTTAATGTGCCAGTAGTTGCGAATCCGAACACGATGCCAAATCCAAATCTGGTACTAACCTACAATCAGTCGGCATCGTATTTCCAGAATACACCTTTTAATTTCAATTACTTGATTTATAACAGTAGCCAATTAGCCGCCACAACGGGTACGATTACAGTTCGAGATACCCTCAGAAATGGTTTGAGATTTGTATCGGGAACGGGCATCGGCTGGACAATCAACAAGATTGGCACCGACACCCAAGGCAATGATATTGTCTTATCAACTTATAACGGTGGTGCTTTGGCTGCCAATGCCTCGACGGCTTATAACCTAACCGTAAACCCAACGCTCACGGGTACGATGTTCCACCAAGCGTATATGATGGGTGGCGGTATGAGTGTCAGCATGAAAGGCTCGGCTCCGTGTATTGGTTGTGTTATTAGTCCAACTGGGCCGATTGTTATTGGTATCGCAACCAATTATGATTTGGCCGTGAAGGCAATTTTGCAGGGACCGTACGTTGCTTCAATGGGTATGATGCACGATAGTTTGAGAGTCAAAAACCTCCTTCCGTTGAGCAATCCTTACACAACCTTGGCGGGCTTTACGCAAGTTGGTAGTGGTTTTGAAACAACTTCGGCGAGTGTCTTGGCAATAACTGGCCCAAATGCCATCGTCGATTGGGTACTCGTTGAGCTACGTAGTGCCGCCAATCCGAGTATAATTGTAGCCACTCGTGCGGGTCTGATTCAGCGAGATGGAGATGTAGTAAGCCCAAGCAACAGCACATCAGCCTTGCAGTTTTCGGGTATTCCTGCGGGAAATTACTACGTGGCCATGCGTCACCGCAACCACTTGGGGGCCATGAGTGCCAGTCCAGTGGCTTTGGGTGCAACAATCGCAACCGTCGATATGACCAATGCGGCTCAACCAGCTTATAAAACAGCGGGAGCAACGACCACAAATTACCCTCAATACGTTATGGGTAATAAAGCAATGCTTTGGGCGGGAAATGCCGCATATAATAATCAAGTTATTTTCCAAGGGCCAGGCAATGATGTTGATACGATATTCTTTACCATCATTAGCGACCCATTGAATACCCAAGTAATTTCTAACTTTATAAACAGAGGTTACTTCCAGTCAGATGTGAACATGGACGGAAAAACGGTTTTCCAAGGCCCAGACAACGAAGTAGATATAATCTTTTTCAACGTACTGACTCACCTCGAAAATCCTAATTTCCTTGCCAACTTCATTATTTGGCAGCAGTTGCCGTAGGTTTGCAGAGGGTGTCGTACTTTTTTACAATAATAAAAAAAGTACGACACGCACCTCTTTATTCTTTCATAAGTAACAAGATAGATATAATCGACAATTTTAGGGATAACTAAATGGCTGATTATCAACACATTATATTACTATCGACTTATCGACTATTGACCATCGACTACTTAACTAAACGAAACGAGAAATTTCAGTTCTCAAATCTTTTGAAAGCATACAAAATTATTCATTGACTGATTATAAAACCACCAATACAGTAAAAGTGCATCAATATTCTTAGTGTATCTTTGTTCCTTTGTGGTTAAAATTATATTTTTTATTAGTAAAAACAACATTTAAACAAATAAGTAAGATGAAAAAAATATCTAAAATAGCCATCGTTGCATTACTTGCAGGAGCAACTTTCGAGGCCACAGCTCAGGTGAAATTTAAAGTTACCCGCAAAGACGACCTCAAAACCTACGTCGTAAGTATGCTGCCAGAGCAAACATTGAGAGGTGTAAAAAATACCATCGGCACTGCCCAAGTAACCCTCCGTGTGAAGGCCGACAAGGGTTTCGTGATGAAAGACCTAAAATCTTCGAGCCAAGATGCCGACTGGCAAACGGGTGCGGCCATGAAATCACCCGATGGAGCGGGTGATTACGATTATGTGTCGATTAATCTCAAAAATATGGGAACAAAAGCCTTTACCTTCACCGAAGGGCAGGAAGTAGAGCTATTTTCATTCCAAAATGCGGGTGAGCAAGTCGATGCAAGTGTCGAATTGATTGATAACGAAAGCGATGATTTGCTAAAACGTCAAGGCTCAAAACTTAACTTGCGTAACCACATCAGCGTATTGGGTTATGGTCAGAAAAACGCCTATTCGGGCAATGCAAGTTCGTTGATGAATCCCGAAGATGTAGCCAAGAAACTACGAATCCAGAAAATATTTCCAAACCCTGCTGTCGAAAAAACGACCATCGTTTACGAAAATCTTTTGGACGAAACAGCGGGCGATTTATTCGTAACCATCATTGATGCCCGAAGTTCTCGTGAGTTTCTACGTAAGAAAGTGGCCATGGGGGCGGGGCAATTTAGCATTGATTTAACCTTAGAAAATCTCACCGAAGGCAACTATTTAGTCCACATCGAAAAGGACGGTTTGCGTATCGGCACCGCTCAAAAATTAGTAGTAGTAAAATAACCTTGATTGCGTAACCAAGAAAGTAGAAAAAGAGGTATTCGTGGATAAATTTTCACGGGTACCTTTTGTTATTTTGGTCAGATTTTTGTTACGTGTTTTGTGTATAATTGCTTGATTATCAGTAACTTAGTTTCCTAATAATGTTTCGAGATGAATGTAGCCGCTCAATCATTTTCTTGAAACAATAATACACCATACACCATGAAATTCTTGCTTTTTTTTAGAAACATAGCTTTCTTTTTGTTGCTGTCGGGTGTAGCTTTTGGTCAAATAAAACTAAAAACTACCTTAGATGCTGACGGTGTAACGTACAAAGTTTTTGCCATTTCTGCCCAAACTTTTACGGGGCTTAATTCGCTCATCAGTACCTCACAAATCACCATCGTGGTGCCGCACGGCAGCGGTAGTGATTATTTCCAGCTATCAAATATTTCCTCGCCCGTCGTCAATATGCGGTGGACACTTTCGG
This sequence comes from Emticicia sp., assembly GCA_031378715.1. GTDB lineage: Bacteria > Bacteroidota > Bacteroidia > Cytophagales > Spirosomataceae > Emticicia. The sequence continues at coordinate 7,209 of JANNEN010000022.1, read as the reverse complement.
CCCGAACCGATGCCCCACCCGAAAATCCCGACTACGACTATCTTTTTTTTAGTTTTACCAATAATGCTTTTCCCTTTGTAAGATTTAATATTGACGCAAACCGAGAAATTCTGCTTTTTACCTTCAAGCGTACCAGCCCCTGCAACGGAAAACTGTATGCCTTCGATAATCAAACTGACCCTTTTCGGTTTCCTAATTCGGCGGGAATAAATTCGGGCAATAGCTTGTCGGTTCTCGCCGTGGGTGGTGATGTCTACCGAGGCAATACGGAGGTGCTTCCCTTAGTCAATTTAACTCTTGATACGCCAACGCCGTGTGCTGGTGCTGAAATAATTTTTACGGCAAGTCCAACTATTTCGGGTAATTACGAATATCAATGGTACGTTGATGAAAAACCGCAAGGTTCGCCCCAAAGAAGTACAACTTTTAAGTATGAATTACCCAAAAATGAACTTGATTACCAAACAATCATTAGCGTAAAACTCATCGAATCGGGAGCGACTAAATGCGATACTTATACCGCCCGAACAACCATAAAGTTGCTCGTAAAGGCACTTCCCGAAGCAAAAATAGCATTTACTGGCACTGATTGCGTAGTTTTGCCAGTAATGATTTCGGTAAAATCCGATGCCTCGATTCAGTACCAATGGCAAGAAAATGGGGCAGACATTTCAGCCGAAAAAAAGAACACGCTTGAAGTAGTAAAAAGTGGAAGTTATGCCGTGAAAATGACTAAAAACGGCTGTGCCAACTTGTCGAATATCCAGAAAATAGTAGGTATAAGTTTACAAGAAAAAATCATGGTCAATGCAGGGCAAGACATGACAATCGTGGCGGGACAAAGCATAAAATTAACGGGCGAGGCCACCAATGCTACTTATTATAACTGGTCGCCCGCTCAGGATTTATCCAACCCAAAGATTGCCCAACCGATGGCTCGCCCAACCGAAACGACTGAATATACGCTCACTGTCACCAACGAAATTGGCTGCCCAACTTCCGATGCGGTGGTGGTCAAGGTGTTGCCTACGTTATTTATTCCAACCGCTTTTTCGCCCAACGATGATGGACAAAACGACGAATGGAAAATTGAAAATATTAACTTTTTTCCCGAGGCCACCATCGAGGTCTATAATCGTTGGGGAAATACCATCTTCTTTTCGGAAGGCTACAAAATCCTTTGGGACGGTAAAAATGCCCCCCAAGCAGCCTACAACTATATTATTCGCACAAAATATAAAACCTATAAAGGTTTTATTGAGCTGTTGCGGTGAGTTTTCATACAATAATAACCCGCAATGAACGCCCAAAAATCCTTTGAGTGCGTGCCTCACATAGCTATTTTTGCGTTACATGAGCTTATTTTTCAAGCCTAAAAATCCGATTAAATAAAAACCCACTAAACCAATAACAACACCTACACCATCGGCCAAGGCATCGTACCAATCAAAGCTACGGTGAAAAGCTTCGGGTAAAATACTTTGCCAAAATTCGATAAAAATTCCGTAGAGAATACCCAAAATTAAAGTTTCTGCGTAGTTTTTGAAACCAAACTGCCAGCAAAAAGCCCACCCTGCAAAAGATACAAAATGGGCGATTTTATCATTGCTTTTTGGTAAATTTTCGCTCGGCATCGTGCAGAGAACAAAAATAATGAGCGTAACGGCAAACGCTACATATCTATTTTCGAGAAATTTGATCAGCAATTCTTTCAATTTCATCTAAAAGGGCGTTTAAATCATCAACCGTCGTCAATGGGTTCATTAACGAAACACGAAGGTAAACGTTTTCGTGCAAAGTAGTTTGTACGATATAAAATTTTCCGTCGGTTAAAAGTTGATTTCTAATTGCAGAATTTAGGTCGTTTAAAAGACCTATCTCCGACCCTTGGGGGGAGGTTCTAAAACAAACAATATTACTTTCAGGCTCAATGGCCAATTCAAAATTTGTTCGTGACTTGACCATTTCGGCAAATCTTCGCCCCAAATCGTAAAGATAGTCCACGTTTTCGCCAAAGATTGCCTCTCCGTGGGCTTTCAGAATGGCGTAAATCTTTACGCTCATCATCAATTTTGTACATTCAAAAGTACGCTTGCCCGAATTAAACCAATCTTTCGAGTGTTGATTTGCCCATAAATATTGAGCCTTCTGTTGAAACGTTTTGAAGGCATCTTCATCACGCCTAAAAATCAAAGCTGTGGCCAAAGCGGGTGTCATCAACATTTTGTGCCAGTCGATAATCACCGAGTCAGCTCGCTCAATGCCCGCTACGATGTTTTTGTACTTTTCGGAGAAAATTACTGCCGCACCGTGGGCTCCATCAACGTGAAACCATAGCTTGTGTTTTTCTGAAAAAGTGGCAATTTCCTGCAAATTATCATAGCTGCCAGTGGAAGTAGAGCAAGCACTGCCCACAATCGCAATGATGGTAAAGCCTTTTTCGGTAGCCGCCTGATAGTACTTTTCTAATAAATCGGTTCGCATTTGGAAGCATTCATTGGTCGGAACTTTGATGATTCCTTCGCTACCCATACCCATAATTCGAGCAGCACGGTCGATGCAATAGTGGGCTTCGGCAGATACCATGACGGCTAATTTTTGGCTGCTGCCCGCTTCCCAAACGTTGGTCTTGGCGGCACGGGCGGCCAACATCGCCGTAAGATTTGCGAGCGTTCCGCCCGAAGTCAAAAGTCCGCTTGCATTGCTATCAAAGCCTAATTTTTTAGCCAATAATTCGGATAAAATTCGCTCCAACGGATTCGACACCAAACCCATTTCATAAACTGCCATGCCATTATTGAGCAAAGCCGACAGCATACTCGCCACGGCCGTAATCGGTAGCGGTGGCGTGACCTGATGCCCCATGTAGCGGGGGTGGTGCAGGTGCGTTGATTGCTCAATGGTTTTCTTGAAAAAATCAGTAACATCACCCACCCCTTGCTCATAATCTGCCTGCCAAAACGCCAAGGTTTCGTCGGGTTCTTGGTACGGAATTACGCTCGTAATTGTCTGATTTTGAGCCGATTCTAAATAATCAGCTAATAAATCGACTAAATTATGGGCATTTTGGCGGAAATTATCGGGCGAAAATGCTTGTTGTAAATTTGTCATTTTGAGTATTGCTTCAAAGCCTTCAAGAGTAGTTCATTTTCTTCTTTTGACCCAATCGAAATACGAATACAATCTTCGCAGAGAATCACGTTTGAGCGGTTGCGGGTAATGATTTTTTGCTCAATCAAATATTTGAAAACTGCATTAGCGTCATTGAATTTTACTAATAATGAATTGGCGTTTGTCGGAAAAATATGTTTCACAATGCTTAATTTTTGTAAATTTTCGGACAAAAACCAACATTCCTGCATAATTTTTTTGACGTACTTATTTTTCTTTTCTTCCTTGCCCAAAGCCGCATAAAGCAATGTTTGCGTAACGCCGTTGAGGTTGTAAGGATATTTAATTTTGTTTAAAATCTTGATAAATTCTTCCGAGGCAAAGGCCATTCCCAAACGCAGCCCTGCCAAGCCCCAAGCCTTCGAGAATGTCTGTAAAACTACCAAATTTGGGTATTCATCAAGCAATGTTGTGAACGATGGTACGCCCGCAAAATCAATGTAGGCCTCATCGACAACCACCAAACCCGTTGTGAAACTATCCAAAATATCTACTATTGAAAGACGGTCAATTAAATTCCCCGATGGATTATTGGGTGAACAAATCCAGATTATTTTGGTGTGGGCATCGGCCGTTTTGAGGATTTTTTTGGTATTTAATTGAAAATCGGGCGTGAGTGGCACTTGTCTAACTTCTACATTCTGCACATCAGCACAGACCTTGTACATTCCGTAAGTGGGAGGCAGAATGATTATGTTGTCTTGTTTTGGCTCGCAGGTGGCACGAATCACCAAATCAATGGCTTCGTCAGAGCCGTTTCCGAGAAAAATCTGCTGGGGTTTTACGCCTTTTATTGCCGCAATTTTTTCTTTCACCGCCCACTGATACGGATCGGGATAGCGATTAAAATCTCCCGAAATAACCGAACCATAAGGGTTTTCGTTGGCATCAAGAAATGTGCCTTCTTTGCCCGAATACTCATCACGGGCCGAAGCATAAGGCGTGAGCGTAAGAATATGCGGACGAATAACTTTATTGAATGAAAACATGAGGCGATTTGTGATTTATGATTTACGAGGGTATTCATTGATGCGATTTACGAATTGAAAGTAGCTAAAAATCTGATAGAAAGGTTTTTAACTAAGTTCTAAATTCTAAATCCTGAAACCTAAATTACTTTGTTTTGCAAAATTGCGTAATCTTATCCTAACTTTGGTGCAAAATTTCAAAAGAATCTAATGTTATCCAAAGAAAACATCGCCGAATATTTTAAAACCTTACAAGACAATATCTGCCAAGCCCTCGAAATTGCCGATGGCAAAGCCAAATTTCGGGAAGATAACTGGCAGCACCACAGCGGCGGTGGCGGGCGTACCCGTGTCATTACCGATGGAAATATCATCGAAAAAGGGGGTGTAAATTTCTCAGTCGTGACGGGCGAAACTTCCGAAGCCCTACAAAAACAGCTAAAACTGACCGAAAAAGCTGATTATTTCGCTACGGGCGTGAGTATCGTGCAGCACCCCGTGAGTCCGATGGTGCCGATTATCCACATGAACGTTCGGTATTTCGAGATGTCGAATGGTATCTCGTGGTTTGGTGGCGGCATTGACCTCACGCCCCATTATGTGGTTGATGAAGATGCTCGCTGGTTTCATCAGCAACTTAAAAATGCTTGTGATAAACATGATATAGCTGCTTATAAAAAATATAAAGAGTGGGCCGATAATTATTTTTATATTCCGCACCGCCAAGAAACCCGTGGTGTTGGAGGCATATTTTTTGATTATTTAAAATCAGAAACCAATACCGAAAAAGCCCAAGTTTTTGATTTTGTCAAGTCAGTAGGGGAGTCCTTTGCTCCGATTTATACGCATTTTATGACAAAAAATGCTCCGATTCCTTATGGTGAAAGTCATAAAACCTGGCAAATGCTGCGTCGTGGGCGATACGTGGAGTTTAACTTGGCGTGGGATAGAGGGACAAAGTTTGGCCTTGAAACAAGCGGTCGCACCGAGTCGATTTTGATGAGCCTCCCGCCCGTGGCCAACTGGGTCTATGATTTTCAGGCTGAAGCTAATAGCCCCGAAGCACGCACGCTGAGTTTGCTGAAAAAGGGCATTGATTGGTTATGAAATTTGTAATTATTACAAAAATTTAGCTCATAGTTTCATCATTTTCATTAAGTTTTCTTAAAAGTTCAGCAATTAATTTATCTTTTTCGGTTAATGCTTGATCTTTTTCAGTTAATTCTTGATTTTTTTCGGTTAATGCTTGATCTTTTTCTTTAATTGCCTTTGATTGTTCTTCAACTTTTTCTCGAAGACTTTCAGCCATAGCATCTACTGTTCTCCATGCTTCTTGTTCTGTTTCTATCTTTTTGCGTTCTTCAGGGTTTGTCCCCGAATGGTGTAAAATTTCTGTGATAAGTTCAACTTCTTCAATATCTGTTTGATGGTTAAACTCTTTTATTATTTTTTTGTCGTCCACAAAATTTGTCTGTTCAAAGACACTCAAAAGTTTATCCAATCTTGTCAGGTATCGGTTTGAGATTTTATTTACCTGAACAACAAAACTATCGTGAGTTAATTTTTCGATAAAATCACTTTTCTCATCAATCACTTTTTTGTCAATCAAGTCCCAATAGTTTCGTTCAACTTTTATACAAGGCGAAGATATTTCGGGTAGTGTAAAACCCAAAAGGTAAATTGTGGTAATTGGTAAAACTATTTTTTTGTCATCTATAATATCTTGTTTTTTGTAATTTTCGCCTAAATAGTTGCGAAAACGCATCAAATCTGTATAATTTTTTGCTTTTTGAATCTCAATCAATATTTTTTTATACTCACCCGAATTAGTTTTGATGGTCGCAATGAAGTCTAACCGATAAACGGCAAGTCCAGCGAGTTCATCAACATAAGTAAACTCTTGCGGTTTTACTTCGACAGTTGCGATTTCTTTTTCCATGAGCGTACCAATAAAGAATTTGGCTACTTTATCGTTTTCCATCAGTCGCTTGAATACAACATCGTATATCGGATTTGCGATTATCATCTTGCTATTTTATTGGTTTACACAAATTTAAGGATATTTCTTGAATCTTCAGGTGTCGGAAGAGTTTTTCAAAAATTTAATAGCCAAGATTTGATCGCTTTTAAGTTTTATCGTTCATAAATCTCAATCGGCAAATCGTCGGGATCGGCAAAGAAAGTGAATTTCTTGCCCGTAAATTCATCAATTCTGATGGGTTCAACTTCGATACCTTTTGCTTCGATATTGGCTTTGGCTTCTGCTACGTTTTCGACTTCAAAAGCCAAATGCCGCAGCCCACAAGCTTCGGGGCGTGAAGGTCGAGCGGGTGGATTTGGAAATGAAAAAAGTTCGATTACGTAGTCAGTTCCTATTGCCAAATCTAATTTATAAGAATCCCGTGCTTCACGATAAACTTCTCTAATAATCTGTAAGTCAAGCACTTGCGTATAAAAATGCTTTGATTTTTGGTAGTCAGAAGCAATGATTGCGATGTGGTGTACTTTGGTTATTTTTAGCATTGATATATAATCCCGATTAATAGACACTTTATAATTCCAATTTCTTTAACTCTTGCAAGCCTCTAAATTTAATGACACCCAATATCTCATTTGTATCTGGGTCATAGAATATAGAAAAAGTAGATTTTTTTGCAAAAAAAAATGTCATTCCTATTCTGATAGAAGTGGAATCTTTTATGGCATTAACGCATTGTTCAAAATCAGCTATTTCAGCTTGACTAAATTTATTAGACTCTTTGCTAATATGTAGCTTAGTGATATAAAGCTCTTCAACTTTTTTCTTTGCATCTGTAATCCCTACTTTGAGAACACATCTTGCATTGTACATAATGTCAGAAATCTCACTGACATATTTTACATCGTGGTTAGCTCTGCATAAAGCCTTAAATTTTTCAAAATCAAGATTTGTCATAATTGTAAAAAAGTAATTTCAAACTAACTCAAACATCACCTCAATCTCCACGGGAATATTGCCAGGCAACGAACCCATGCCCACTGCCGATCGAACACCTACACCGTTGTCAGCTCCCCAAACTGCCGCAAAAAG
>JANNEN010000080.1:0-3163 GCA_031378715.1 Emticicia sp. | reverse complement strand
GTGGTGCAAAATTAGTGTTTTTAATTATACGATGCAAACTTACTTTTTGAAATTTCTGAAAATATTTTTTATTTCGCTTGCCTTTCTCATGCAAGTACTTGATAGTCAGGGGCAAATGAATCTAAATAAGCACGCTGATTCTTTATTTACTCAAAAGAAATTTGATGATGCTCGACCTGTTTATGAAAATATTCTAAAAAAATCGCAGGTTATAAATCCAAACCTTTACTTAAAATTAGCAAATATTGCCGAAACAAAAGGCGAGTTTGTGAAAGAATTATATTATTTAAATTTATACTTTTTTCAACAACCAAACGAAAAAACCTTTGAGAAAATGTACACTGTGGCGGAGGAAAATGGTTATAAAGGCTACGAAAAAAATGATTTGAATTATTTTTTATTTTATTATCGCCAATACGCCAACTATGTTTGGGTATGCTTTTTGGGACTGGGTGTATTCATCTTTGGGGTTTTAATTTTAAAGAGAAAGAACAATCAAGTTTCGCCCCTCCGCCACAAAATAATATTTATTGTATATCTACTCTTTTTGGCGAGCTTAATAAATATTCCGAACAATTATCGGTCTGCTATAATCAAAAACGAAAAGGTATATTTGCGAGATTATCCTTCGGCAGCCTCACAAATTATTGGTAACGTTGGCGAGGGAAACCGACTTAGTGTCATAAAATCAGATGATATTTGGTACCAAGTACTCTGGGAAGGTGAGTTTTGCTACCTGAAAGAAAGCGATATTTGGTTGGTAAAGTAAATGTTTTCAGTGAGTTTTAGCGTATTAGGTGAATAATACCCTTAAAAATTTCATTTGAGAAGGTCAAAGCATAGAAATATTCACCCGATGCTTCGTTTTCTCCAGTCCAAGAAAAATCACGATCAATGGTCGAGAATACCGTTTTTCCGTAACGATTAAAAACTTCAAATTTCTTAAATTGCCGTTTGCAGTTATCTTCTCCGATTGCTCCTAAATTAAAATAATCATTAATACCGTCGCCGTTAGGGGTAAAAGTATTGTAGGGTTTCAATCCCTTAGCCGAAACGATATTATCTTTCAGGATTAGTTTAACACTCAGGGTATCTTGCAACTGCAAACAATTATTGTCTTTTGAGGCAAAATTAACAAAAAATTCCCTTGACTCTTTGCCGCCGAGCATAAAGCAAGTTGGTTTCCAAGTAAATGCACTGCTGAGTTTTCCTTTACCTTCTTTGTTTTCAAAAGTCATCAAAACGTTTTTAAACTCAAATCCTTTGGGGGTTGCCGCTAAGGTAACTTGCTCATTATCAATATCTTGGGTGTTAACGTTAAAAATTAATTCGTTAGTAGTATTGGGACTAAGCACTAACTCAACCGTGGAACTTGACAGTGATGTACTGAGTACGGGCGAATTATTAGGCTTGGCCTTTACCTCCACAGGAACCGAAATTAATGTTTGGGTAACTACGCCACAACGCTGATCTTTGGCCACAAAATCAAGCAATAGTTGGCGTTGTTTCAAGGCTTCGCAATTTGGGATAAATTGCAAAACCGAATTAACGCTTCCGATTCCTTGCTTACCAGGAAAAGAAAATCCAAAGTTACTAAAACTAAAATTTCGACCACTTCCCGAAATCGTGAGTGTGTCTTTGTCGATGTCATTACCAAAAACCGTAAACTTGAGTGTATCACCGTAGCTCACCACAGGATTAGCCAAGAGTGAGGTTGTCACGGCTGGTTTGGTGTTCTGGTTTTCTTCAAACTGAACTTTCATTCGGAAACCTCGATTTTGTGGTACGGGGCAACCATTATCACTAATATTAATAAAAAACTCGGCGGGAAGGTTATTTTTAGTGATGATACAATCGTCCAAACAAAAGGTAGTTTTGAGGGTGTCTTTATTTTTTATTTCAATGTCGGTTGTGGCAGGAAGAAATATTTTCTTGGTATCAATGTTTATTCCCCTTGCAGAAAGCGTAACTTTCTGAGCTATATCAGGGTCGGTGTAAAGAATATCAAAGCAACGTTTCTCTCCTTTCTTTACGGTAATTGTTTCGCCCGTTGCAAAAGTTTTCTTTGAATTTTGGTTGGCAACCATCACTTGGGGCGGATTGTTGAAGATACAATCAATGACTTTGAGTTGAAAATCTCGCTTCATTCGCCCAATTCGCTTCCCTTTTCTAAATTCCTCGACCATCACCGAAAATACGTAAAGACCCAATTTATTTGGTTTTACAAACAAAACGCCCGTTTGAGGGTCTATTTTTAAAGGTATCTCGCCAGGAATCACATTATTAATATTAATTCCCTCAACCCAAGTTGCTTCCCGATAATTACTACTTGGCAAATTAGTTGGATTTGACAATTGGGGCGAGGAATTGCCAACCCATGGCACTACTAACTGATACGTCAAGCTATCACCATCAACATCGGTTGCACTAAAATCCATTTCAAAATTTTGGTTGATACAAATATAGTCAGCAATAATATCACGAAAACGGGGCGTTGAATTGACAACGGTGGTGGGGGCAAACTCGGTATAAAAAACCATTCCGACATTGCTTGGGTTTACGATATTGGTGATGATCGTATTTCGGCAGCAACGTTCCCAAACAATCATGTAGCCTTCGGGGTCAGTGAATCTTTCGCCCGATAAATCAACAACGTTGCTGTATTTCATCAAAAGCGTTGATAAATCACCTTTTTGGCAAGAAGGATCAACGTATTTTATTGCTTGGCGAAAAGTTTGGGGACAAGTAACTTCACCCATTGGAAGCAAATCTCGCTTTCGATAAATCTGCAACCTAATTGAAAGGTCTTCGGCGGCCGTTCGACCATTGATTGCATCGAAGTACAAACTCAATGTAACTCGGTGCGTACCGACCCCAATCATTGGATTGGCTATTGGCACAACTTCAATTTCGCCCCCAACGATGTGAGAGGCAATGCTTAAAATGGCAGAAAATTGGAATATAAATAAAAATACAAGTCTTTTCATAGTCTTAATAAGTCAAGATGGGGTTCTGTATTGAATAGACGGAAAATATCATAAAAAGGTTGGATTTTGATGTTAAGGCTAAGTTAAATACTTTTGTGAATTAAATCTAAGATGAAATCATAAATTTGTGGTTTCAAACGCTAAATAGTATCAAAAAGGATAATGGGAAGAATAAA
>JANNEN010000026.1:0-12417 GCA_031378715.1 Emticicia sp. | reverse complement strand
CAGCATTTCCCATCAAACCAACTACCGAAGTCATATTAATAATCGAACCACTTTTGGCCCGCATCATTGGCTTCGTGACGGCCTTAGTAAGGTTAAAAACCGACTTCAAATTAACCCGCATCACTTCGTCCCACTGGTCTTCTGACATTCGCATTAAAAGTGTATCACGAGTAATACCCGCATTATTTACTAATATATCAAGCCCTCCAAAGTCCGCTACCACATCAATGACCAATTGCTCGGCGGCAGCATAATCGGAAGCATCAGAGCGATAGCCTTTAACTTTAATACCGTAGGCTGCAAGTTCAATTTCAAGAGCTTGCCCCTTCTCAATACTTGATAGATATGTAAAAGCAATGTCTGCTCCTTGCTCGGCAAACTTTTTGGCAATTTCTCGACCAATGCCCCGTGATGCACCCGTGATTAAGGCCACTTTGTTTTGTAATAAAGTCATTTTTTGAGGAATAATTTTTAAAAATAAATGGGTAAATGCTATCAGGGTTTACTTTCAGTTAATGCTTTTCGCATTTCCTTGCTGGTTTTTGTACTTCCATCAACCGACCAACCTGGGGGCTTAAATAAGAGTTTGAACTTGGTTAGGACATTAGAAGGTTTCTTCAAATCTTGCCATAAATCAATCCAAGAATGAAAGATAACATTTATAGGATCTCGGTTTTCTAACGGGTACGTTAAGCCATATCTTATTGGTAAATCATCAATTTCTTCTTGAAAAGTACCAAACATTCTGTCCCAGATTGAAAGGCACATACCCATGTTTTTATCTAAATACTCAGTATTGGAAGCATGATGAACACGGTGCTGGGAAGGCGTAACAAATACGTATTCCAATAAAATAAATGGCATTTTACGAAATTTTTGCACATAACTTGTATGAACTAATATACCATAAATTTGCGTAATTGAATACATCACTGCCATATCGGCAGCCTTGAAACCTAACAATGAAAGTGGAATAAAATAAATAAAACGATAAAGCGGCTGAAATACCGAAGACCGAAAACCAACCGTTAGATTAAACTGCTCTGATGAATGATGGGTAACATGAGCCGACCAAAAAAGTCGGGTATAATGATCGACTACATGAAGCCAATAATAGACAAAATCTTCGGCAATGAAAAGTAAAAGCCAATACAAGACTGGATTCTGGATTTCAAAAAAATGAAACTGATATGCCCAAGCCAAAAAGCCCCAAGTAAAGCCTCTTGAAAGTAAATCTAATCCACCATTTAATAGCATTAAATAAAGATTCGTAATGGTATTTTTTATGGTATAATAATGACGGTGCTGAAAATTACTAACCAAGATTTCTCCCAAAATAATGATGGTATAAAAGGGTGTTGTGGTTACGATTATTAACTGCTCTAAGGTTAGATTCTTGATTAACTCAAACATAAAAAAAATAAGGGTCAAATGTGGTAAGTAATGTTTAGATAAATGTTGAATATTTAATGATATAGAATGCTTATAATGAGCAAGGTAACTAAATTTAAAATGTCGATAATTTCCACTCAACTACTTAAACAATTTGGTAATTCTTAGTAATTAATGTTTTTTTCCAAGTGATAAACTAAACTTATAAAAATATAAAACAAGAAGTTTAGTACTTATGTTTTGCCAGCGAGAACAATTACAATTTCTCCTTTTACTGTACGATTAGCAAAACTGGCGATTACTTCGGGAAGTGTACCTCGAACATTTTCTTCATATATTTTTGAAATTTCTCTTGATACCGACACTTGACGATCAGCCCCGAAATATTCTACAAAATGTTCAAGGGTTTTGATTAATCTAAACGGTGATTCGTAGAAAATCATGGTTCGCTCTTCAACAACAAGTGATTTCAAACGAGTTTGTCGCCCTTTTTTGACTGGGAGAAAACCCTCAAAAGTGAATCTGTCGCAAGGCAAACCCGAATTTACTAAGGCTGGTACGAAAGCCGTTGCTCCTGGCAAACACTCTACTTCGACCCCATTTCTAAGGCATTCACGCACCAATAAAAATCCAGGATCAGATATTGAGGGCGTTCCTGCATCAGAAACTAAGACGATTTTATCCCCTTTCTTAATACGGTCTATAACTTTTCCAAGGGTTTGATGCTCATTAAAAGCATGATGGCTCTGCAATGGTTTTGAAATTTCGAGGTGTTTTAAAAGAAAACCAGTATTTCTGGTATCTTCGGCCAAGATAAGATCGGCATTTCTGAGTATATTAATTGCTCGGAGAGTAATGTCTTCTAAATTACCGATGGGTGTAGGTACTAATACAAGTTTCACAGTTTTTTTTTACAAAAGTACAAATTTTAATAGCCAATAGAAATAGAGATAATAAAATTTAGCAAGTAATTTCAATTAATATGGAAATTTTCAAACTTATAACATAGAATATACTACCATTAAATAAGTTATTTCATTCAAAAGTTATATTATTTTCAAAATTTTCTGAAAATACTTGTTATATAAAAATAAAATTTCTACTTTTGAGCATAATATTTTCCAATAATCTCTATAAACTCCATAAAACCATGTTATTAGCAGCATTAGCACTCGCCATCGGCGGACTCATGATGACCAAAGTCCGTGAAACCGAAGAGTTATACGCACCAAAAGGTTATTTGGCTCGTTTACAATCCCGCCCACGTAATGTATATTACTATTAGTAATCAATGAAGCATCATAAATCGTGTTCCAATTTTATTGAATTAATTAGTTTTTTACGAATAGTGTAGTTTTTTTTCAATCATACCATAGGCGTAGCCTACTTTATAGGATAAAAAAAACTGATTGTGAATACTATTTTTTTTATTGGTATTGTTTTTATTGAAGTAATTCACAAAGTTTGTATCACTAAACGTGCAAAATTATGTTATTACTTACAATTGCGTCACTTGCTATCGGCGGTCTTTTAATGACCCGCATGAATGAGGAAAAAGAATTATATGCTCCCAAAGGATATTTGGTGCGTTTACAATCTCGTCCTCGCAATGTTTATTCATGGTATTAAGATTTTTAAAATCTTGAAACTTAGCGTGCATATGAAAATATGCTCAGTAAAAACTGTTGTTCAGTATTTTAAGGAATTGGCTTACAAAAATGCTAAGTTTTTGTCCAAATCTTCAATCAATACGTCTGACTCCTCCAATCCGATATAGAAACGGATCATGTTTACTTGTGGGTCATTTGCTTCAACGAATGCACACTTGGGCATGAGTAACGATTCGTGTCCACCCCATGATACTGCAATAAGAAAGTTTTGTAATGATTCGCAAAAGTTCTTTAATGAATCTACTTTTCTATTCTTTAATGCAACCGTAAACATACCCATCGGCATTTTCATTTGATGATGGGCAAGTTCGATTTGTGGATTTTCTTCACTGAATGGATACCAAATACGCTCAATCTTGGGAGATTTTTTCAAATAGTCAATAATTTTTATGGCACTTTCGGAAGATTGCTTCAAACGGATTGGTAAAGTACGCAAACTACGAAGCATCAACCAAGCATTTTGAGGAGCTAAAATATTACCAAATGTCATGTATTCATGATGAAAAATTTGGGTAATTTTCTCCCTCGACCCGCATATCGCCCCAGCCACTACATCACTATGCCCATTGTAATATTTTGTGGCGGAATATACAACTAAATCTATACCAAATTCGAGTGGTTTTTGACATAAAGCTGTGCAATAGCTATTATCTATTACCGTAATAATACCTTTTTCCTTTGCAAAAGCTGCAATTGCAGCCAAATCTTGTAATTCAAAAGTCCAAGAATTAGGCGATTCTAAATAAATTAGCTTAGTTTCGGGTTTGAATGCTTCAACAAAATTTTCAAACCGAGTTCCATCAACAAATGTAGTTTGGACATTAAATCTCGGCAAAATTTTAGTGAGTAAATTACTTGCCCAGGTATATGGATTTTTCACACTAATAATATGGTCGCCCGCTTTTACTTGTGAAATTACGGCATTGCTGATTGCTGCCGCACCACTTCCAACCATAAGGCAATCTTCGGCACCTTCTAACGCCGCCATTTTTTTGCAAAGCATATCAACGGTCGGATTATTTCCTCTTGTATAAATGCGTTCTTCTTTTTCATTTTTGATTGCAAACACAAACTCATCAACGGTTGGGTAAGCAAAATTGCTGGTTTGAATAATCGGCGGAGCAACTGCATGAAAATATTTTTCTCGCTCTTCGGCTAATTGATTAATGATAAATGACTGATTCATGTTACTAAAATAGGATTTAAAATGCTTGAAGTTAGGGATATATTAACCAAATTACTCTCCAACAACACTTTTTTTCTTAAAATATAAATAAAATACAGAGCCAACTGCCAAAAAAATAATGCCAGCTATTGCTTGCTGTGGTTTTTCGATGAGTGTATTTACAACTATAAAGGCAGACATTGCCATAAAAATAATCGCAGCAATTTTGCCGAATAGACTTTTTTCTTTTATTAGCTTAAAATAAGATGCGGCCGTCAATAAAAAGAAAGCGGTATCAACAAACACAACGTAGGTTATGAGGTTAGCGAAGGTTTTCCAGAAAATTAGCAAGATAATTGTCCATAATGATTGAAAAACAATCGCCCAAATTGGTGTTTTGTAAGTTGGATGTATTTCGGAAAATTTCTTGAAAAAAAGTTTGTCTTCGGCCATAGCAAAATAAATTCGGGGGGCTGTCAGTATATAAATACCGATTGTGCCAAGCACGGACAGAACAATTAGAAACGAAATAAATTTACCCCCCAATATCCAAACGGTACTAATTGCGTCAGAAGCAACACTCCCCGAGGAAGCAATCTGCTGAATTGGTATGAGTTTTAAATAAGCAAAATTAATGGTAAGATAGGCTACACAAACTATTATCATTCCGAAAATCATGGCTTTTGGTACAATTTTATTCGCATCTTTTACTTCGGCAGCAATGAAAGTTGCGTGCTGATAGCCTCCATACGAGAAAGAAACGCCAATCAAAGCAAGCCCAAAAGCCGATATTAATGATAAATTATTCGCATTTTCTGAAAAACTTGTATTTATGAAATTATAGTCAGTATTTATTCCAAAAAACAAACCAATTACAACCACACAAGCAATACCTATCAACTTTGCCGAAGTAAATATACTGGCGAAAATACTTCCAAATTTAACTCCAAAAATATTCATTAGCGTCAATAGTGCAATAGCTAAAATGGCAATTAATAGTTCAACTTGCTCGGAAAGTGGAATAAATACTTTTAGGTAAGACGTAAAGACCAAACTCAATGCCGCTAAAGAACCCGTATTAATAACAAGTAACATTGACCAGCCATATAGAAAAGCGGGCCAGTTTCCGTAGGCTTCCTTCAAGAAAACATAAAAACCACCTACTTGCGTAAAAACTGATGAGATTCTTGCAAATGTCAATGCCCCACACAAAGCAATAACACCTCCAAGTATCCAAACCGAAATCATTAATCCCTCACTTGGTAAATATCGGGCAATTTCGGAAGGAGTCCGAAAAATTCCAGAACCGATACTTGACCCTATCGCAATCATGGTTAAACTGTACAAGCTAATCTGCTTTTTTAACTGGTTTGACATAACATTTTTGGAATTTTGATAATGTAAACATTAGAAAACAGACATTATCGGATTTTTTTATACATTTATAGGTGTTTTAAAGCCTCTGAGAATTAAATACTCTGATACTATACCGATGAAAAAACAAATATTCAATTCTCAGCGAGTTTAAAAAGCTTATTTTGACCAATTTCGGATAAAAAAATCGTCTAATTGGGTATTTCTTACCATTCTTTTTTATTTAAATTTCATAACTACTTGATTATCAACAAGTTACAAACATCGGTGGATATTATTATACGGTAGCATTTAAGCTGATAATTTATCAATAGCATCGGCTAAATCTCTATCCTTTTGCGTGACAGTATTTCCAGAATCGTGAGTGGTAAGCTCAATTTTAACAGTATTCCAGACATTCGACCAGTTTGGGTGGTGGGCGTGTTGCTCGGCCAACATGGCCACTCGGGTCATAAAAGCAAATGCTTCTGAAAAATTTTTAAACTTGAATGTTCTGCTAAGTTTATTGTCTTGTTCTTGCCACATCAGGGTAGTATTTAGAAATAATAAAGGGTATGTAAAGATACAAAAAAAGCTGAATCTTTCGATTCAGCTTTTGTGCAGAGAGAGAGGGATTCGAACCCCCGGACCTGTAACAGTCAACGGTTTTCAAGACCGCCGCATTCGACCGCTCTGCCATCTCTCTGGGTAACGGTCACTATTTAATTGAGATTACAAAGGTAGGTATAAAAATTGTTTTTGTCAATAGTTGAATGATATTTTTTCTACTTTTTTTAGCCTAATCAATCATTAATTTAGTTTGAACCTCTCTTAGACGAGGTAGCAGTTTTACGGTAAACGATAAAAAGTGAACTTCCAAAAAAACCTTTTGTAAAAAATTTTTCTTCAAATTTCACTATTCGATAAAGCAGATTATTAATAAAAGAACTTGGTACCGAAACATCTGACTTAATATTTTTCAAATCTATCAGTTTTAGTTTGATCTGAAACTGTTGAAATAATCGTACTATCAATATAAGAGGAGCGAGTACCCAACTCCAATACGAGTGATAGATGATTTCAAATGAAAATCCATTGGTGATTTGTTGAAAGTTAGCCAACTTAAATCGCTGCTTCCCTCCCACTGCTATATCATGAGTTCCATAAAAAACGTTAAAAGCGTTATTATTAGTGATTAATAATCCGTCAGTTTTAAGAATCTGCTGAAAAGTTTTATATATACCTCTTATTGACGCATCTTCAAATTGATATACTACGTCGTTGTTAATAATGACATCAAAAGTTAGGTTAGCGAATCTATTTTCAAAATCAGAGATGTCAATTTGTTGTACGCTGAGGTTTCGTTCTTTACAGAAATTTACGGCATCAATCGAATAATCAAATCCTTCAATATTCTGATAGCCTTTATTCAACAAAAAAACCATCATACCTCCGGTGCCACAACCCGCATCAAGTATCTTTAAATTTTTGTTATCACCAAATACTTCTACTATTTGGCTATATGCTTTTTCGTGCAGGATTTTATACCACCAAAGTTTTTCTTCAGCTTCGAACATCATACGGTATTCATTTTGATTGGCTAACATACAAAGATTAATAATTATTTCTCAACGTATTGCGGTGTTTGATTTTGCGAGAGAAAAGATTTTGAGATATATTCACCAATGATGCCCAGTGAGATTAGTTGAATTCCTCCGAAAAAAATAAACATGGCAAATCCCCAATCGGGTATTACTTTTAATATGTACAATAATACTAAAAGTATTGAAAGTAAAACTAAACTTATTCCTAATAACAAAATCGAACGGACGGGCAATAATGAATATCCGAAGAGGACAGTCATAAAAAGGGTCGTCAGTCGTTTTAGGGTATAATTTGATTCGCCTTCATTTCTTCGATTATGTTCGACTTGTATTTTTCCGATATTATTTGTCACCCGAAAAATTAAACCATCAATGTACGGGTATGGTCCTTTGTACTTTATGATTTCATCAATGACTTCCTTTTTTATCAATTTAAAACTCGACAAATATAAATCAGCGGGCTTCTGTAATAGTGAAGTCGTGAGACGATTGACTAACCAACTTCCAAAGTTGCGAAAAATACTATGCTTCTTAATGGAATAAAAACTATATACTACATCGTAGTTATGGGATTCGGCATGAACTAAAAGTTTTAAAATCTCGGAAGGAGGATTTTGAAAATCATCGTCAATAATGACTGCATACTTAGCCGATATGTGATTGAGTCCGCACATCACGGCATTAAATTCTCCAAAGTTTTTTCGTAGCGAATAGAATTTTAGGTTTGGGTAAAATTTAGTTAAACCATCACAAATATTTTCTGAATCATCGGGGCTACCGTCGTTTACAAGTACAACCTCAAAACTATAATCCTGTAAAGTTTCGTACAAAGTTTCTACCAATTGTGTAATGGTTCTTGCACCTTTATAAACAGGAATAACTACCGAAAGTATTTTGTCTGGTGATTGGCTCATCAAGTTTTGACTAATAAAATTTAGTACAAATTAATTTTTGCAATGATATGATTTATCTCTTTTTCAGAAAGATTTATGTTGAGCGGAATACTCACAACTTCATTATGGATTTGTTCGGAAATCGGAAAAGTGCGGTTATTCCACTCTCGGTAGGATAATTGTTTATGGGGTGCAATCGGATAATGAATATCAGTCAGTATGCCGTTATCTAGCATAAATTTTCTAAATTTTTCTCGGTCAGATACTCGAACAACGAACAAATGCCAAACGTCTTTATCGACAGAATCGGCGGGGGGTAGAAAGATTTTTTGATTAATAACTTCGCTTAAATATCTCTTTGCTATTTTTTTACGAATAATATTTTCTGATTCTAAATTTACTAACTTCACATTTAATATGGCCGCTTGGATTTCATCTAACCTGCTATTAAGACCTTGATACTCAAAATTATATTTTTTACCCGAACCATAATTTCGCAAGGATTTAATTTTTTCGGCTAATAAATCATCATTGGTCGTAACAGCCCCAGCGTCGCCCAAAGCTCCGAGATTTTTGGTTGGATAAAAACTGAACGCTGCTCCGTCGGCTAAGTTACCCGCTTTTCGATTTTGAAAAAAAGCACCGTGAGCTTGGGCGGCATCTTCAAAAATTTTCAAATCATAACGTTGGGCAACTTTTGCGATTGATTCAACATCGGCACATTTTCCGTAAAGATGAACGACTAAGATAGCTTTTGTCTTTCGAGTTATTTTTTCTTCAATCTTTGACGCATCAAGTAAGTAAGTTTCCAAATCGGGTTCTACCAAAATTGGTTTAAAGCCCGCCAATGTAATTGCTAAAATCGTTGCGATATAGGTGTTTGACGGTACAATAATCTCCGAATCATCTGGGAAGTTAGATGCTTTTAGCAAAAGAATCAAAGCATCAAGCCCGTTAGCTACGCCGATACAATGTTTTGTGCCACAAAATTCGGCAAAAGATTCTTCAAATTTTTTCACTTCTTCGCCCAAGACATACCAACCCGATGTGACAACTTTTTTAATTGCCAAATTGATTTCTTTTTCATGGGGCTGATTTATCAACTTTAAGTCAAGAAATGGAATGTTTTTTACAACTTTTTTTGGCGTGCTATCCTTCATTTTAAAAATTCTACTTTACTTTAATGTGTCAATTTTCCTGGCACTATTCTACTTTTTTATTTATTAAACAAACTGGGAGTTTGTTCTACAACTATTTGCCACAAATTCCTTTAAAATCACATCTTTCACAGGTTTTCAAATCGGTTGTTTGCGAGAATAAAATTTCTGGATTTAATAAATCTGAAACGATTTTTACCAAAATTTCCTCCGATTTTTCGATGAATCCGATGGCTGTTGGGTTACTTTCAAAGCTCAAATTTACCTCTAATTTTTCTTTTAAATTACGGAATGAGTAAATTTTAGCTTTTACTTCGTAGTTTTCCAATTTCTCCCCATTTATCACTAAATCTTTTTTACTCATCGACTTCAACATCAAGTATTGATACAGCCAAAGTTGGCGGAGTTTTTCTTTATCGGGATCTACTAAGGTATCTTCTAATGACGCATCTCTCGGTTTTTCCAAGTCTTTGGCTACAACTTTTCCTGTTTTATAGTCGATTACTTTCAGTGTATTTCCCTGCCGTTCGATTCTGTCGATGCGGCCAGCAATTTTAATTTTTTGTACTTTTCCAAGAATATCACTATCAAAATCTACCGATACAAGTTGCTCGGCTTGCAAAACTTCAACGGGGAAAGTTTGGGTTTTTTGTTGATTTTCAAAGAAATCTTTTAATAGTTGTTCGGCTACTTGTTTGAGCAAATAGTTCATACCAGAGTCCACCACGAAGCCTCCAAAGTTTTCTTGATAGGCAGTTTCTAAACGTTGGTCTAATTCGCCGATGATGGTGGTGATGTTTTCGTGGGTTAAAAATGGCCGATAATCTTCATCAATTTTTTCGAGCGTATTGTGAATCCAAGTACCAAAAATATCTGCTCCGAAGTTTTCATCAATTTCTTCCCGTTTCGAAATTCGGGCAACTTTATCAAAATAAAATTGAAGCGAGCAATTCAGATAGTTGCTGAGTGTGGTTGGATAAATTCCTTTTTCGGAAATAATTTCACTGAGCTTAATTAGTATTTCTTCATTTTTAAAGATTTCAATTTTGCTAATCTGCTCATTATCAGCATCTTCAGCAAAACTTATCTTCGGGTAACTCAATTTAATATTTTGGTTTTCTTTTGCTAGCTCATTTTCAATCTGCAAGATAAATCTACTTTTTTCACTTCCTCCGCCTCCTACTCCTTCACCGTTTGGAATGACGTACAAAATATCAATCTCTTTTGCTCGCTGCAATAATCTAAAAAAATGATACGCCATCACGGCATCTTGGTCGGAATGAACGGGCAGGTGATACTCCATACAAGCATCGAACGGAATGAGCGAATTGATGTGTTTGGCCGACGGCACGATCCCCTCATTAACCGAAAGTATGATTACCCGCTCGAAATCTAAGCAGCGAGTTTCGAGCATACCCATGATTTGTAGGTTAGAAATCGGTTCACCACTAAATGGTATTTTTTCTTGTTTGATAAGTTCGTACAAGAAATGCTTGAAACTTCGGAGGTTTAGTTCTTTATTTTGAAATAGTATTTTTTCAAGACGGTGTAAAATCGTCAGAAACAAATAAAGGTATTCAGTTTCGATGGCGTCATTGGCTTCTTGATAAACGGTTCGGAGTTCGTCAATCAAATCATAAAATGCCATAAGGGCTTTTTGCGAATTTTCTCCCCAGCGGGTAAACAATATTCTAAAAATCGGTTCATCTTCTCCCAAAGCCAACATTTCATCTTGACTCAGAAAAACGGCATTACGTTTTAGAATATCTTGGAGGGTTTTGCGGAAAATTGTTTTGCCCTTACGCTCAACAACGTCGGAATATTTTATTTGTTCGTAGCGTCGCACAAACGGATGATTCAAAACCTTGAAAATGTGGCGATGGCTGAATTTTGGCATCTTGAAAGTTCCGCCATCTTTGGTTTTGAACTCGGCAATATTTTGCTGTAATTCAAAAATCGCATCAATTAATGTAAAAAGCATCGACCCACGCAGCGACAAACCCATCGTTATATTGAAATCACTGATTTGTTCGTTGAGGGAATAAATGACGGGCTGCAATAAATTTTCGTCGGCCAGCACAATCACCGTCGGGACGTCAGGGCTTTTCTTGACAGCCTCAGCGTAAATATGACCTGCGATTTTGGCTTGTAAGGTTGCATTTTCAACCCCGATGATACGCATTTGTTTTTCGTCGGTCAGAAGGTTATTGGTTTGCCAATTCCATTTTCCAAACTTTCCGTTATTTTTATATTCTCGCAAAAGCAAACCCGCTTTATGGTTGTACTTATTACTCATAAAATACGAATCAGCGTCCCAAAGGGTTTCGGCTCGATTAGTTTTTACGAGGGTTTCGATTATTTTTTCTTCGGAAGCACTGAGAGCATTAAATCCTGCAAAATAGTATTTTTCAAAGATTATGCTATCATCTCTTCCATCAATCAATAATGATTTTACGTCATTGGCTAACTTACGATACGCCATTCCCCGATAAGCTAAACCTTGATCAGTCAGTGATTTATGTAAATCTTGGTAAACGCTATAAATATTCTCAAAGAGTTTAAAATATTTGTCGGTCGTTGGTGTTATTTCAAGAATCGGTTTGTCGATTTTAGTGAGTTCCAAATTCCAACGAGCCAATGCTTGGGCGGCACTCATGTATTCAAAAACAGATTTCGGGCTGTTCACCAAATACAAATCGATAGTATCAAAATCACGGAGGAGGGTCGGTGCCCAAGAAATAAATCGGTCGAATTTTACGGCAGGATCGTATTTCTTGAAAATTTCGTAAAGTTCGAACAACAAACTAACCGCATCAATTTGACTAACACCCGACATTTGCATCACGAAATCATCAATAGCTAAAATCTCGGGAGCAACAAAAGGTGTATCAGAAAGTTTGGCTAATGCTTGCTTGAAGTAAAAAACAGCCCTACGGTTGGGCAGCACAACACAAACGTTTTTGAGTTGTGAAAGTTGGTGCTTCCCAAAGATGTGTTGTGCCGATTGATCGAGAAATGACATATTTTTTATTAACAAAAAGGTTCTATTCTAGTTGGTAGAAATAGAACCTTTTGCTTATTTATTTGAGTTTAATAGTGATTTTTGCATTGAATAACTGAAATAGAATTGTCACTAACTTTATAAACTAAACGATGTTCGTCTGTTATGCGTCGGGTGTACGA
>JANNEN010000106.1:0-7826 GCA_031378715.1 Emticicia sp. | reverse complement strand
TTTTTTTTTAATTTTTAGAAATTTATTGCCCTTATTTTGGGCAATTTTAATATCCTAAAACATAATATCGAGGGTTTTTTCACGCAGAAAATCGTGTGCTTTCATGGGACACGAAAACGACTGTAATAATGTTAGTTGAGGCACTTTGGCAACGTAAACCCCCATTAAGTTGCGAGCCAATGGCTCATCTTCGATGATGATACAGGTGTACATTTTTTCAATTATCAATTATCAATTATCAATGAGCAATTATCAATTTGTTACCTATAAACTATCACCCTAAATTCAATTTCAATACAATTTTATATATTTTTTCATCTTCGCTCACTACCAAATCATAGTTTTCGGGGTAGCTCAAATCTAATCGTCGATTAACGTTTTGTAGGCCAATACCCGATTTTTCGGTGGTGTTTTCCATGCTTACGGGCAATTTACTGTTTTCTACGCAATAAGTGCATTTTTTGTCAGCAATATCAATCGAAATATTCACGAAAGCATCGGTAGAATTATTACTGACTCCGTGTTTGAAGGCATTTTCGAGGAAAGTTATAAAAATTAATGGCACGATTTGCACTTCATTCGGATTCCCTTTAATCTCAAAATTTATCGGTACTTGGTTATCCAATCGGAGCTTTTCGAGGCTAATGTAGCTCTTCATGTATTCGATTTCTTTACTCAACGATACCTTCGGGTGGTTAGAATCGTAGAGCATATACCGCATCATTTGGGAAAGTTTTTCGATGACTTCGGTCGTATTTGGCGAATTTATCATGGCCAAATAGTAAAGATTATTGAGCGTATTGAACAAAAAGTGCGGATTTATTTGGGCTTTCAAGAAACGCAACTCGGCCGTGAGGCGTTCGTTTTCGATTTCTTTCTTTTTGGCTTCCAAATCGAACCAATCTTGGGCAAAACGTAACATTCCAACGAAAATCGCTATAAAAAGCATGATAAACGAGTGCTGGACAATAAATTTATTTGAATACAGAAAACGTTTTGCTTCGCCAAATTCAAGATAAATATATCGTTTTAGTAAAATATGAAGCGTAATGATAATCACAAACGGTACGAAAAAAGAAAAGAGATATTTACCGATATTTTTATCAACCAAAAAGCGAGGAAGCCAAATGAAGTAATTAAGATAACTGACCACCGCCGTGAAAAGTATCTGGGTGATTGCATCAAGAAAAGACCGTAGATAATCAATTTCTTCGTTTCGACGAGAAAAAGTTATCTGGTAAAAAAAGAACGAAAAATATAAGCACCAAAAGGAAAAGTGCAATAAGAATATTCTGTTGGGCGGCACTCCGCTGGGCGGCACTCCGCTTTTTTGAATGAAGGTTTGCATTTCAATTATCAGTTATCAATTAGTAATCAAGCGGTATCTCGCTTTGGGTGTACGAAACTTTGCAGAACTGACCTCACCCCCGACCCCTCTCCAAAAGAGAGGGGGGCTTTTCAAGGGGTAGAAAGCCCCCTCACCAGTGGAGAGGGGGTTGGGGACGGTCGGCCGCAGCCGTGAGGTTAAAATCGGCAAAGTTTCGTACACCCCTCGTTTTTAATTATGGCTGTTGTAAAGACAAATTTTGTTTAAAATGTTTCTCGAAACCAAATGTTTATTGCTTAATTTGCTCATTTTGGTTCGTTTTTTCTGCAAAAAGGTACTTTTAACCGATTATTTGTCCATTATTTTCTACTGTTCCGAATCGTCGGATTATCAACCGACTTGTCGAGTTTCAAGGCTTGATGGTCTATTTTGAAAATTAATTTAAACATTATGTGTTTGTTTTGTGTCAAAATACAAGAGTGGCGAGTCAAACAAATAAAAAATAATTCGATGAAAAAGTTAATTTTAATAGTTGCGTTAGTTTTGGAAGTTTCATTTTTGGCAAATGCACAGTTTGGGCCAGGCGGAATGGGTGGCGGACGAGATGGGGGAGGAGGCAGAGATTCGGGCAATGGCCGACCGAAAAGCGACCAAGCTGCGAGTGTTAATTTTGATGGAAATGCTCCCAAGGGCAATTCAAAAGTATTTGGATTTGTGATTGATGAGGGCGTTTCGACGGCCGTGGAGTTTGCCAATGTCGCCTTGTACAACAAAGCCACCAAAAAAGTAGTCGATGGAACCGTTGCTGATGAAAAAGGTAAATTTTCGATGAATCGAGTTGCGGCGGGGGAGTATAACTTGGTCGTAACGTTTATTGGCTTCAAAGAAAAAAGTATTGAAATAAAAATCGAAAAAGGTAAGGACAATGACATGGGCGTTATCAAACTTGCCCAAGATGCCAAACAATTAGATGAAGTAACGGTAACGGCCGAGAAATCAATGATTGAAGAAAAAGTAGATAGATTGGTCTATAATGCCGAAAAAGATTTGACTTCAAGAGGGGGCGATGCGGCCGATATTTTACGTAAAGTACCGATGCTTTCGGTTGATTTGGACGGTAACGTTTCGCTTCGTGGTACATCGAATATTAGGGTTTTGATTAACAACAAACCCTCTACGATTGTTGCCAGTAGCATCGCCGATGCCTTGAAGATGATTCCCGCCGATTTGATTAAGACCGTTGAGGTAATCACCTCACCATCAGCCAAGTACGATGCCGAAGGATCGGGCGGAATCATTAATATTATCTTGAAAAAATCTACTTTGCAGGGGCTTACCCTCAACGTTGATGCGGGCGTGGGTATTCGTGGTTCAAATTTGAGCCTAAATGGTAACTATCGTCAGGGAAAATTAGGCGTAACTTTGGGCGGTTTCGGTCGGGCATTTTACAACAAAGCTTATAACGTACTCGACCAAACGACTGTCCGTGAGGGCGTAACGACGCTCACAAATCAAACCGCCGATGCTTTCGATAACGGACTTTTTGGGCGATATAATTTAGGCTTTGATTATGATTTAACCAAAAATCAGTCGCTCACGGCATCAATCGCTTTTGGCACTCGAAATTTCAGCCGTGAGCAAGATTTTACTATCAATCAATACAAAAATAACCTGCTTGCATCTAAAAGTTTTCGTGACGTAACGACCGATGATTTATCAAACTCGGTTGATATAAATCTTGACTACATTCGTACCTTCAAACCCTCGGAGGAGTGGTCGGTTTCGGCACAATTTAGCCAAAATAAATTGACCAATAATTTTGATGCCGACTTATTGGGCGAAAATAATATCTTGAAAAGCAGACAGCAGAATTTGAACAAAAATTTTAATAACGAAATCACCTTACAGACTGATTATCAAGTACCTATCAAGAAAAATCAGATGTTTGAAGTGGGTGTAAAAACTGTTATTCGGCAAGTAAATAGTGACTTTGAGTACCGCATTGCAGGTGCTACTGGGCCTTTTGCAACCGATGCCCGAAACCCGTCGGGTTTGCTTAATTACAACCAAAGCATTGCGGCGGGCTACGTGTCTTATACTTATTCGACCAAAAATAAATTTACTTTCAAGCTCGGCACACGCTACGAATATACAACTATTGAAGCCAATGATCAAGATGAAACAATCGTGATTCCTGCCTACGGAAACTTGGTGCCAAGTATTAATATTTCGAAGTCTGTAAGCAAAAGTTCTACTTTAAAACTTGCCTATAATAACCGTATTCAGCGGCCAGGTTTGCAGCAGTTGAACCCTAACTTTAATGCCGCAAATCCGCAGAATATCACAATTGGAAATCCGAGTTTGAAACCCGAAATATCTAATAACGTTGAGATGAGTTTGAGTTCAAATATCAAAAAAACGTACGTAAATGTATCGGTTTTTGGTCGATTTAATAGTAATTCAATTACCCGAATTTCTTCGCCATCGGATACGCTATTGGGGGCAATCATCACAACGTACCAAAATATTGGAAAAGAGCAAACTTTTGGTACAAACATCTTCGGCAACTTTTTCATTACTCAAAAATGGACACTCAATGGCGGCGTTGATTTGTACTATAATTATCTGGAAGGACAGCAAACGGGCGTGAATGGAATTTCTACAAAAATAAGTAACTCGGGTATCGTAGTTAGTGGGCGTTTGCAGTCGATGATTTCACTCAAAAAAGGGTGGGCGGTGCAAGCCTCGGGTGGTTTTAGAGGTAATCGGGTGCAGCTTCAAGGTATGCAAGGCGGCATGGGAATGTATTCGTTGGGTGTCCGAAAGGATTTTAAAAACAAAAAAGGAAGTCTGGGTTTAGCCACTGATAACTTTTTTGGTGGAATGGTTGTAAGAAATACACTCAACTCTCCGTTGTTTAATCAAGTTGGAGCCAATAATATTTATAACCAAAACGTGAAGCTAACGTTCAGTTATAAACTCGGTAAAATGAGATTTACCGAAGGCAAAAAATCGAAATTGAAAAATGACGATGTGAAAGCAGGGGGAGATAATAATTAATGTAAATCATTGACTATTAAATATTTAAAGAATATTATTGTGTAAAAATAACTCAAATAGAAATCATGAATCAAGCAATTATTAACCTTTTTGATGAATACACGCACACCCCATTGAGCCGAAGTGCATTTATGACACGCCTTGCCAAATTGGCAGGTGGAACGGCGGCGGCAATAGCGATTCTGCCACTTTTGGAAGTAAATTACGCCCACGCCGCTACGGTAGCCGAAAACGACGAAGATTTAATCACCGAAGATGTCACCTACGAGGGCGATGGCTCAACGATGAAAGCCTACTTTGCCAGACCAAAAGTAGCCACGGGCAAATTAGGAGCAGTGATCGTAATTCACGAAAATCGGGGACTTAATCTACACATTAAAGATGTAACTCGCAGAGTCGCCAAGGCGGGATTTTTGGCTTTGGGCATTGATGCCCTTTCGCCTTTGGGCGGCACACCCGCTAACGAAGACGAAGCCCGTGCATTATTTGGAAAATTAGATGCACCAAAAAATATCAATAATTTTTTGAAAGGCTTCGATTACCTGACGTCACGCCCCGACTCGAATGGCAAAACGGCCTGCGTCGGTTTTTGTTGGGGTGGGGGGCTTGCCAATCAGTTGGCCGTAAATTCACCTAACTTGAAAGCTGCCGTTGCGTATTACGGTCGGCAGGCTGATGCGGCTGATGTGCCAAAAATCAAGGCTTCGCTATTGTTGCAATACGGCGGGCTTGATGAACGGGTAAATGCGGGCATTGCCGCTTACGAAACTGCCTTGAAAGCCGCAGGAACGAAGCACGAGATTTTTATTTATGAAGGAGCAAACCACGCTTTCAATAACGATACGGCTCCGACCCGTTACAATGCCGAGGTAGCAAAATTAGCTTGGGAGCGAACCCTTAAACTATTTAAAGAAACCATAGCGTAATCGTTTACTTTTCTTGCCAATACATTGATAGTCAAGTATTTATTGGTTCCATGAGGTTATTTTTTAGTTTAAACTAAATTTTTATTCAAATCTAATCATTCAAAAAAACAATTATCACAATGAAAAAAATCTCAGTTTTCTCAGTTATTTTATTTATTTCTGTAACATCTTTTGCCCAAAAGTGGACACTCGACAAATCGCATGCTAAGATGACATTTACGGTGACGCACCTATTAATGTCAGAAGTTGATGGTGTTTTTAAAAACTTTGATGGAAGCGTAACGTCATCGAAAGAAGATTTTTCTGATGCAGTTTTTGAATTATCGGCTGATATGAAGCAAGTAAGTACCAACCAAGAAATGCGTGATGGACACCTACAAAAAGCGGATATGTTTGATACCGAAAAATTCCCGACGATGACCTTCAAAAGTACTTCAATTACGCCAGCAGGCCCAAAAAAGTTTAAATTGGCAGGAAACCTCACGATGAAAGGTGTGACAAAACCCGTAACTTTGGATTTGACTTTGATAGGAACGGGTACAAATCGTCAGGGTAAAAAATTGGTTGGTTTTAAAACCTCGGGCGTGATTAATCGCACGGCTTTTGGGGTAGGTGCCATGCCCTCGGCTGTCGTAAGCGAGGAAGTTGAGTTAAGGGCAAGTGGCGAGTTTGCGGCGACTAATTGAGTAATTAATTCAAATATTTGTTTTAGTTATCAAAAAAATATTCTGATGTGTAAAACTCTCAGAATATTTTTTTGTTGAAAGGAATACCAAATATTCAATATGTTATGATTTATCAAACAATCAGCAGCTATTTATTGCCCATTGGACGCATAATGTTATATTTGCACTATTATCACTTACAGTCCTAATTAATTTTAAAGAAAAAACATTGCAATTCAACGAACTAAATCTTCATGAGGCTGTCCTAAATGGGGTAGATGCCATGAATTACCTACAAACCACGCCAATTCAAGAGCAAGCCATTCCGATTATTCTTGCTGGAAAGGATTTGATAGCCTCCGCCCAAACGGGTACTGGCAAAACCGCTGCTTATTTGATTCCGTTATTAGATCAGATTCAGCGTGAACAAAGCAACCAAACTTCGGCTTTGATTTTGGTGCCGACCCGTGAACTTGCCAAGCAAATTGATGAGCAAATCGAAGGTTTTAGCTATTTTATTAACGCCACAAGCATTGCGATTTATGGCGGTGGAAAAGGCGAAGATTGGGACCAGCAACGCAAAGCCCTCGTGAAAGGTGCGGATATTATCATTGCTACGCCTGGACGCTTGATGGCCCACATGAATTCGGGTGAAGTTGATTTTCAACACATCAAATGCTTAGTATTGGACGAAGCCGATAAGATGATGGACATGGGTTTTTCGGACGATATACTTTTTGTAATCAAACAATTACCCCAAAAACGCCAAAATTTGATGTTTTCGGCTACAATGCCTAAGAAGATTCGTGATTTTGCTAATAAAATACTTAACGCTCCCGAAGAAATTAGATTAGCCGTATCGAAGCCTGCCGTGGGTATTGATCAACAATTTTATTTGGCATCGGACGATCAAAAGCTGCCTTTGTTGATGCACTTGATGAAAAATAATAATGAACTGACGACGATTATTTTTACTTCACAAAAATCAATGATTGAACGAATCGTGCGGGCTTTGGGGCGTGCAAAATTCGAGGCAAGAGGGATTTCGTCTGATAATACGCAGGAAGATAGAGAAGAGTCGCTACGAGGATTTAAGAATAAACAATTTAGAATTTTGGTAGCTACCGATGTGCTTTCGAGGGGAATTGATATAAATAACCTTAATTTGGTCATAAACTTTGATGTACCACGTGATGCCGAAGATTATATTCATCGCATCGGTCGCACGGCACGGGCCGAAACTACTGGAACGGCTTTTACGTTCATCAATGAAAAAGACCAATATCGCATTGCAAACATCGAAAAATTACTTGAAAGAGAGGTAGAAAAGCAAAATATTACCGAAACTTTGGGCTTGGGTAAAGCCCCAGAGTACCGAGCTTCGTCCGAACCACGCCGACCTTTCAGAAAACCCGAAGGTGGTGGAAAAAAGAAATTTTTCAACAAAAAACGCACCGATAATGCACCAATTAACCCAAAAACCTGAATCGGGTTTCATGTATCACCCGCCCAAAAATGACTTCCTTGATAAAACTTTTGAATTGATAAAGCTAATTCGGGATTATGTTTTAGGAAAAATTAGAAAAAAACAGCATTGATTCTACCAAAAAGATTATCAAAAAAAAAAGCAGACTAAATCAAACTTAGTCTGCTGTTTTTGCTTAAAAATGGTGTCCGAGCGAACCTCGGCTACGTTCGGTTACCGTGGAAGACTGGTGTCTGAGCGAACCTCGGCTACGCTCGGTTACCGTGGAAGACTAATTTTCACAACCCCGAATTTCGGCTTTAAATACGCCGCTTGCTTCAAAGCCAGGTTTGAGCAAAATACTGTTTCCTGCTTGGTAGGTA
>JANNEN010000473.1:0-8499 GCA_031378715.1 Emticicia sp. | reverse complement strand
GAAGTCGAGTCAGGGCTATAAAGTGATATAGCAGGCTGTGACATTCTTCGATAGTCGTTGGAAGGGCTAAATCTTGCATAACACAAAGGTAATCTTTTTTATAGAAAAAAATAATGACATTAGATGTGCTAAACAATTACTTAAAAAGTGTAATAACCGCTTCGGCGGTGCGACCTGAAAAGGGTTAAACTTAAATATGTCATTATGTTGTTCAACCCTTTCAGGGTTGGTTTTCTTACTTCATTTCTTTACCCCGATTTGACAATCGGGGCTATTCAAGTTTAACGCTTTCAGCGTTTTTTGTAAACTCGGTCTGTACCGCAGGTCTGACCGCTTAGTTTTAAATTCGGTCTGTACCGCAGGTCTGACCGCTTGATTTTATACACTTAATAAATTTTTCTTTTACTACGCATTACGGTCAGACCTTCGGTACAGACCGAAGCCACAGACCGAAACGATGAAATCAAAAGAAATATTCTTTGTATTTTTCATCTACAATCTGACAAGAATCTTCGTAGAAATTTTCTTTTGAAATATTCAATAATTCAATGGCTAAGGCTTGATTACACAAAGTTCCTTTTCTAAATCCAGCGTAATCACTGAAAGAAGAGTAAGTCCATTGCTCAATTTTATCTACTAAATTAGCTTTGATTGGATTTTGGTGAATATAATGAAAACAAACAGACGGATAAAATTCATTTTGTGTTTCAACTGATTTCGCTTTTGTTTTAGGACGAAACAACGCACCACTTCGTTGTTGCTGTTCATTTATTTTTTGTGCATAATCACTCAGTAACAAACGAAATCCGTTGGTCACTTTGTTCATAAAAATTCCCCCAATTTGCACTAATTCGACTGAGCTTTTATTTGAATTTACCAAAAAGTGAAAATGATTTGGCATCAAACAATAAGCCAAAACATCGCAATGTGGCAAAACTAACTGTCTAAATTTACGCAAAAAATAAAGATAATTTTCAGCATTATAGAAAACACGTTCTCTATTATTTCCTTGATTATAAATGTGATACAGTTTGTTTTGTTCTAATTTCATTAATTTTCTTGGGGTCTGCACCGCAGGTCCGACCCTATTTTGGTGAGTATTTATTTTTTTCAAACGGTTGGGCCTGTGGTGCAGACCGAAACTAAACTAAGCGGTCATACCTGCGGTGCAAACCGAAATTAATTGATTCTAAGGCGGTCAGACCTGCGGTGCAGACCGAATATCATAACCCCGTAGCCACACCAAACCCTCTTTTATCAACCAAACCGCTTCTTACTTTTCCTGCACGGAAAGTTGCGATTGGGTCGATTGCCCCACCCGCTTGGCGACTTGCTTCGGCTACTAATGCTCGTGCATCGGTCAAGAAAGTATCACGCAATAATTCTTCGGCACGCAGCACATCATTGTTTTCTTGGGCATCTGCCAAAGCTACTCTATCAACCAAAAGTGCTTTTGCGTAGGTTGTCAAAATCGCATTGACCGACTGCAATAAATCTTCGATTGGGTCTTTTGTATTGTGGCTGGCATCAATCATCCAAGCCAATGGCGGGTTTTTTATGCTTGCGTCCAACATTCCATCAACCAATTCATTGAAAATCAGGAAAAATTGGTAAGGTTTAATACTTCCTGTTGTCAAATCATCATCGCCGTACATGGAGCCATTGAAATGAAAACCACCCAAACGCCCGAAGTGCATCAAACGTCCAACAATTTGTTCGATATTTGTGTTTGGCAAATGATGTCCTAAATCTACTAAAACTTGAGCATTTTTGCCCACACTTTGGCAAAGCGAATACGAAGTTCCCCAGTCAGGAATCACCATTGAGTAAAAATTCGGCTCGTAAGGTTTGTACTCAATCAACATTGTCCAATCGTCAGGCATTGATTTATAAATACTTGATAATGAGTCGTTTGTGCGTTGGTAGGCACTTCTTATATGCGATTGACCAGGGAAATTTGAACCATCAGCCAACCAAACCGTCAGCACCTTAGAATCAAGCATTTTGCCGTATTCTACGCACTGAATGTTGTGCTCGATAGCCAACTCACGCACTTCGATTTTTGTGTGCGACAGTGAGCCAAATTTATACGAAAACGGTTGGTCTTTTTGGTCTTGAAAAGTATTGGAATTGACCGAATCAATGGTCAAATTATGTGCTTTGAGGAGTTGTTTTACGGCATAAGCATCACTCGGAATATCCCACGGAATATGCAAAGAAATCGAATTTGATGAACGATTTAGTTGGTGAATCAAACCTACATCTTCAATTTTTTCTTCCAGATTTCTTGGCTCACCCCCATTCGGGAAACGTCCAAAACGAGTACCGCCAGTACCCAAAGCCCAACTCGGAATGGCTACTTGAAAATCCTTTATTTTATCTATAACTGTTTGAATATCAACGCCTTTGCGGTCGAGAAGTTCGGTCAAATAGGCTAATTTGAACTGGTGGTCTGCTTGAAATTTTTCGTTGTTTTGCTGAATAATATCGTTAGTGAGCATTTCAATAGTGATGAATGATGAGAGATAAGTGACGAACTAATTTTGCACTATTATACAATTTTAAGTCTAAAAAATCATGTAACATTCCTGTACTTAACTGAGTAAAGTCTATGAAGCGATTTTACGATATTCCTTCGTCCAATTAACTGCTCCGAAAAGTGCAATTATGCAGAAAATTGCATACAAAAGTGAATATAATTTCACATCTTTCACGAAATACATATAAGTACTAATAATATCAATGGCAAGCCACATCCACCACGCTTCAACTTTCTTTCTAATAAGCAAAAATGTAGCAAAAATACTCATCACGGTCGTGAACGAATCCATGTACGGAAAGGCACTTGGTTTGCTAAAAAGTTGCGGAATTAGTTCGCTCAAATTCTTGGCAAATGTGCCGAGCAAAAAAGTACAAACGAACCCAATTAATGAATAAATCGCAAATTGTTTGAACGATAACTGACTGATTTTCAATTCATTACGCATATTAGCATCTGCTGCCTTCGGAAATTTCCATTGCCAAAAACCGATGATATTTGTGACGAAAAAGAAAATTTGCAAAAACATATCGGGATAAAGTTGAATTTGATAAAATAGCATAAATGCCAGCACGACATTAGCCAAGCCCAACACCCAACTCCACACATTTTCACGCACCGAAAGAATAACAGCCACCAAGCCCGTGAGCGTTGCCAAACATTCAAGATAACTCATCTTTACGCCCAAAAACTCGAAGAAGATATAGTTGATGTCAAAGAAATTCATTTGTAGGCTTTTTTCTTGCAAATTAAGGTTTTATTTTTTCAGAAGACATCGAACCCGTTTAAACTTATTTGTTTTCGGCAATAAATAGCTTTTTTTTGTTAATTTTGTACTTCAATCATCAACATAAAAATCGTTGATGCTTGCATTTTCATCAATCACTAAACCCAAATTTTATGCGTAAAATTTATTTATTTTTGGCCATTATAGCGACAACTATCACCGCTTGCCAAAAAGATACCATTCCCGAAGATGATCAAATCAACAGCTACATAACGACCAAAGGCTTGACCGTTACCGAAAAAACTGCCTCGGGTTTACGTTATATTCTGACCAAGCCCAACGCCTCGGGTGCTGCCTTGAAAGTTGGGCAAACCGTTAGTGTAAATTATTCGGGAACGTTTTTATCAGGAAAATCCTTTGATTCGGGTAATTTTGTTTTTGTGCTTGGAGCAGGGCGGGCAATTGAAGGTTTTGATGAAGGAATCGCTAAGATGCGGGTTGGCGAAAAAGCAACGATTATTTTTCCTTCCACGTTAGGCTACGGCCCAAAAGATTACAATGGTATCCCTGGGGGTTCGCCATTAGTTTTTGATATGGAAGTAGTTTCGGCGAGATAGCTTGCAGCATTGTATTTGAAAGAAAAAATACTGCATCAAAATCAAATAATCTATACAAGTACAAATACATAATTTACTTTTAATCAGTAAGTTATGTATTTAAAATCCTACATTTTATAGTACATATTAGGGTTTAAATATTTTGAAAAAATTTTACAGAACAAACTATTATTCGTACATTGGTGTTTTATTATCTTGAAAAAACAACGTTTTTTCTTTGCAAGAAATACACTTTATTATTCGTTCAAAATACGAAAAATAGCTATGAGAAATCGCTACAAATTTTATTCATTAGCTATCTTTTTGCTCATCTGCCCTTGGGTTTTTGCTCAAAAAGACCGTAAAAAAGATGACCGCTACGGATATCATTTGAAAGGAAAAAAACAAAAATATACCCGATTTTCATTCGACCTCCACGCCAACCTTATCGTAATAAAAGCAACCCTCGATGACTCCGACACCCTGCGTTTTATCTTGGACACGGGCGTGAGTTCAACCATTATCACCGACCCGAAGCGTGCCTTGACCTTGGGCGTAAATTACGTGCGGCGGGTGAAAATATCGGGGGCGGGTGAAGGCCAATCGCTCATGGCCAACGTATCGGTCGGGCATACCATCAAGATAGGTGACGTGGTAGCTCGCCAGCAAAACTTAGTTGTGCTTGATGAAGACGTACTGCAACTTTCTGAGTTTATGGGCGTGCCGATTCATGGTATATTCGGGCATGACCTATTCAATAACTTTGTGGTAACGATTGATTTTGAAAACAAAACGCTTACCCTCACCGATCCCCCAAAATTTAAGTACCGAAAATCAATGGGTACCCAATATCCGATTGTACTTACCCAGTCGAAACCTTATACTGATGCAATCGGTATGGTGAGCCGAGATAACAAACTAACCCCCATGCGGTTAGTCATTGATACGGGTGCGGGACACGCTCTACTGCTCAATGCGGGTGAAAAAGAAGCAATTCAGCTCCCCGACAAAGTTATGAGAGCTAATCTCGGGCGTGGACTCAACGGCGAAATCAACGGTAATATTGGGCGAGTAGATAAAATACGCATGGGCAGCGTAGAAATGAAAAACATCTTAGCTTCCTTTCCTGATAGCCTTTCGTTCAGTATGAAATTTACTCCTGACGACCAAAAACGGCAAGGTAGTATTGGTTGTGAGCTATTGCGTAGGTTTACGGTTACGCTCAATTATCGTGATGGTTATATGATTATGAAGCCCCAACGCAACCGCATCAAAGAATCGTTTGAGCATGACATGAGTGGCTTAGATGTGCGTGCCAAAGGTACGGATTTCAAGCAGTATATTGTTAGTAAAGTGGTCGAAGACTCGCCCGCCTACGATGCAGGCTTACAGGAGGGCGATGAGCTGATTTTTGTAAATAACGTGAGCGTGAAAGACATGAACATCAGTGAGATATACAAAATATTATCCCGCAAAGAAGGCAAAGAAGTAGCGTTTTTTTACCGACGCAAGGGCGAATTGCGGTTTACTAATTTTTATTTGAAAAGAATGATATAAGTGCTGAGGCACAATTAAGGATGTAGAATTAAGAATGTAGAATGCTGATTATCAGCAAATTACACTATTTTAATAATTCAATCAGCACATTTTTTCAAGAAATTGCAGCTTTAAAACTGAATCTTTGTCCAAGCCTCCCAGTCGCTTTTTGCCTCTAACTTCGTTTGAAGTTCGGCGGGTAATTTTGCAAAGAAATCTAAACCCGTCACTTTCTCTACTTCATCAACCGACACTACGTAGCTGTTCATTCTTTTACCAAAAAGTGCTTCATTGGGCAACAAAAATGCAATCATGCGGGAGTTTTTGCCCGATTTTGGTTGATGAAACAACGCAATTTTATAGAAATATTCAGGCACAGCTACGTTATTATATCGCCCAATGGTCGGTAAACCTTTCCGCAAGACTGGCCCCGTGACGATGAATAACTCTTCATCACGCACGGCCCAACCACGCATTCGGCTTTCGATATTTTCCCAAATTCCTCGATTAAGGTCGGGTACTTGCGGAGCAATATTACTCATAAAAAAAGTTTCGTCCATCAATTCTTGACAGCACTTAAAATCACCCGCAGGCAGCATGTGTCCACGGTCGTAGCCCGAATTACTGTAATCGCTCGTTAGTGCCGAACTATTCTTCACTTTTCGGTCGGGAATAAACTGGTTTCCTGCCCTACTGGCTCTCCCCTTCGTATATTCGCCCCGCAGCTTATGCACCACCCAAGCTGGCACTTCGTAGGCTTCTTCGTAGCGAAGCGTATAGTTTTTGTGCTTGATTATTTCGTCACCTTTGCGAATAGCGGGCAAAGCAAAATCAGGAATTGTGGTCGAATTATCGGTTGTTTCATCTTGGGTATCCGTTCCCAAAACCTTATCTTTTATTTTATCAAAAATCGAACCCATATCACTGCTTGACTCATCGCTTTGCTTCGTTTTTTTATTTTCCACTTTATTATCTGCCGTTGCCACATCGTCATATTTTTCATCGCCTTTGCTGGCCGTGGCTACATCATCGGGTTCGGGAGCTTTGTAAGGGTTTTTCTTGTCGTTTTCTGGTGTTTTGGACTTGAACACCCCCGTTACGGTTGCCCAAAAACTACCGATTGGCCCTGCCTTATCTCTGAAATAAAGCACATAACCAATACCAAAAAAGATTAGAATAAGAATAATACGATTAGATTTCATGTACTTTTAAAATGAAAAGCGATAGATTAGTTAGTAAAATTTACCACTAAGGTACTAAGATTCACTAAGATTCTCAGTATTTTCTTATCTAACCGATTTCTACGATTTAAACAGGTTTCTTACCCTAAAACCATTTTTTTGAATTTTTGGCACAAGATTTGACATACTTCCAAAAAATCTCGTAGCTTTGCGTTCCTAAATGAAAAAAATCTCCTACATATCACGTGCTTTTGGACTTTTGATGTTCATGATGGTGATGCTGACGAGCGTTTTCGGCAAGCAGCTACCACAAAAACATGATAAGCCCGATAAACCCAAGCAAGAAAAATCTGACAAAGAGCAGCAATCTGAAAACCAACCAGTTGTTAGCGAGTTGTCGTTGGAGGTGGTTGTACCCAGCCATGCGTTCGACTTCGGAAACCACACCTTCATTTTACCTACTCCGCAAGTTGTTTATTTGATTATTGAATCTTCGGCAAAGGTTTATACAAAACCACTTTTCCGCCTTTCATACTTCGAGAATCTCTCCGAGCATATTATTGCTCCCAATGCACCCTGATTTCAATTAACAATTATCAATTAACAATCAGCCAACGTTACGCTATTGGTTTTCTTATAGATAATCTCTTTTGGCTATTTGAGAAAAGGACTTTATTAGCTTCTGTATTTTCAATCAACAAAGTCCAATAAAAAACTGTGATGATATTCTATCATTCGCTCTTTCACTAATTCTATCATTAATAAAACCCTCGTGTTATAAACCAATCCCCAAAACACGAACATAATCCATAAATCAGTCCTCCCATCGGGGGTTAGGAGGCTTTCAAACAATATGAGAAACAAAGGTGGTATAGTTGCCTTGATGGTAGCTTTTTTAGCAATTAGTATTTATTTTTTGGCCCGAACATGGAAAGCCAATGACATCAGAAAAGATGCCGAGGCCTACGGAACCGACAAATCGGGTAAGTTAGATTATCAAAAGAAACAGCGATATTTGGATTCACTCTGGAAGCAGCCCGTGTTTTTGGGCATGACCACCACCGAGGATTTGATGAAGCAAGAACTCGGTTTGGGTCTTGACTTGCAGGGTGGTATGAGTGTGATTTTGGAGGTTTCGCCAACCGAAATCGTGCGTGCCTTAGCGGGTTCACGTGACCCAAAAGTAGCTACTGCCATTACAAACGCACAGGCAAAAGCCGCAACGAGTAGCACTAATTTCGTTGATTTATTTGCTGACGAATTTAAGAAAACTGCTCCCGATACAAAATTAGCAAGCATTTTCTCGAATAGCTCAAATCGTGGTACATTAAGTTTGGAATCGTCTGATGGTCAAGTAGTTAGCTATATCAAGAAAGAAGTTGATGGAGCTTTTGACCGTGCGTTTCGTATCATTCAAACCCGTGTCGATAAGTTTGGGGTATCGAATCCTAACTTGCAGCGTTTGTCGGGGACGAACCGTATTCAGGTAGAATTGCCAGGTGTTGATAACCCACAACGGGTACGTAAATTACTTTCGG
Organism: Emticicia sp.; assembly: GCA_031378715.1. Classification (GTDB taxonomy): domain Bacteria; phylum Bacteroidota; class Bacteroidia; order Cytophagales; family Spirosomataceae; genus Emticicia. Next base: position 382 of record JANNEN010000473.1, on the reverse strand, counting down.
GAGCGGCCAAATTGGAGTTCTGCGAAGTTTATACCATGCAAGAAATCGCTCCTGCGTTTGATGGTTTATCCGCCATTTTATTGCAAATGGACGCTGAAAGTAAAGTTTCTGAAAAAGCAAATTTGAGCAAAATTGCAGGAACGGCTGCCGCAGGTAAAAGCGACAACATCGCCACGGCAACTAAGAAAGATACTTCAAAAAACAGTTTGACAAGCCAACTTTCGGGCGGGAACAAAAAAGATACATCAAAGAAAGACTCAGCGGCTTTGGCACAACGTCAGACCAATGCGTTTAGTAATTTGTTTATTGGCACGGGCTACGGTGTGGCGGTGCGTATTAAAGATACTTCACGAGTAAACCAAATCATGCGTCGCCAAGATGT
>JANNEN010000471.1:0-6048 GCA_031378715.1 Emticicia sp. | reverse complement strand
GTAATTTCAATTTTTTCGATTAAACCGAATAAATTCGGTTGCTGTAATAATCAACGGAATTTATATTTAAGTACCCGAATAAATTCGGTATTTTGAACTCTTTTTTAACTATCAAGTACTTAATTCTTGTTGCATTAGTTTTAGTTTAATCGAAAGGTCTTTGAGCAATCATTGACCTTTTTTTGTGCAATACTTTTTTAAGAGGCAACTTTTCGCTTAATTTGACAACGTAAATAGCCCCGTCAAATGGAAAACAAAATTTCGCTTCGCAAACAAGTTCACCAAGTATTAGAAATCACTTGGCAGCATAAATTAGGCCTTGGTTTTTGGGTAAATATCTTCCTAACTGCCGTAATTTTGTTCAACGCCATCGCTATCATCTTGGATACCGTTCCTGCAATTCAGCAACAATACCACCATTTTTTGCTTGATTTTGAGGTTTTTTCGGTCATTATTTTCACCATTGAGTATGCCTTACGGCTTTGGTCGTGCGTCGAAGATCCCGCATTTTCACGCCCAATCAAAGGCCGAACGAAGTTTGTTTTTTCGGCTTGGGGTTTGGTTGATTTGCTTTCAATCGTGCCGTTTTATGCCTCACTTTTCTTGACCGATTTGGGCTTTATTCGTATCCTCCGCTTGCTCCGAATGTTGCGTTTATTTCGGGTCAGCAAGTATTTTCACGCCCTGCGGGTCATTCAACGAGTAATGAAAGAAAAGCAAGAAGAACTCGTACTGAGTTTTGTGTTCATTTTCTTTGTATTGATTATTTCGTCCAGCACCGTTTATTATATCGAACACCCCGTTCAGCCCGACAAGTTTTCGAGTATTCCCGAGGCTATGTGGTGGGGTGTCAATACCATGACCACCGTCGGCGATTCTGATTATCGACCACTCACAACTTTGGGTAAAATCTTAGCGGGCTTGATTTCGGTTTTGGGCGTGGCACTTTTTGCTCTACCAACGGGTATTTTGGCATCGGGTTTTGCCGAAGAAGTTAGGGGTAAAAAACAAAAAATCAAATGCCCGCACTGTAATTCCGAATTTAACCACACCCATTGAATTGCTTTTCGTTGCTCATGTACTTATATTTGCACAAAAAACTATTGCGTGCAATTCGATAACACAAAAAAACTCGGTATCCTTGGCGGTGGCCAACTCGGCAGAATGATTATTCAAGCTGCCATTGATTTTGACTTTACCATCAAAACCCTCGACCCCGACCCTAACGCTCCTTGCCGACACATCGCCCACGAATTTGTGCAAGGTTCGCTCAACGATTATGCCACCGTGTTGGCTTTCGGACAAGACTGTGACACCATTACGATTGAAATCGAAAACGTAAATATCGAAGCCCTCGAAGCCTTAGAAAAACAAGGGAAAGCCGTTTTTCCGCAGCCAGCCGTTCTACGCTTGATTCAAGATAAACGGATTCAAAAGCAATTTTATAAAGATAATAATTTGCCCACGGCTGATTTCGTTTTAACCGAAAACAGGGCTGAACTCGCCAATTTCGTTGATTTTCTGCCTGCCGTGCACAAACTCGGGCAAGGCGGCTACGACGGAAAGGGGGTACAGCTTTTGCGGAACCAAGCCGATTTGCCGAAGGGCTTTGACCAACCAAGTGTATTAGAAAAATTAGTTGATTTCGACAAAGAATTAGCCGTAATCGTAGCCCGAAACCAAAACGGCGAAATAAAAACCTTTCCCGTTGTCGAAATGGTGTTTCACCCCGAAGCTAACTTGGTTGAATATCTTTTTGCACCCGCCGAAATTTCGGCTGCCATCGAACTTCAAGCCGAAGACATAGCCATCAAAACCGCCCAAGCCTTTGGTATTGTGGGACTGTTGGCCGTTGAAATGTTTTTGACGAAAGATGGACAAATTTTAATCAACGAAGTAGCCCCTCGACCGCACAATAGCGGTCATCAAAGTATCCGTGCCAACGATGTATCGCAGTACGAACAGCATCTACGAGCGATTTTTGGCTTGCCACTCGGTAGCACCAAAGCCCACGCCAAAGCGGCAATGGTCAATTTGTTAGGTGAAGATGGCCATTCGGGCGAAGCCGTTTATGAGGGCATGAATGAGGTGCTGGGCATCGAAGGCGTTCACCCATTTTTGTACGGGAAAAAGTTTACAAAACCTTTTCGCAAGATGGGCCATGTAACGATTATTGACCAAAATTTTGATAAATTAAAAGAAAAGGTCATTTTTGTAAAAAAAACACTAAAAGTGAAAGCAAAATAAATTAAGAATTAGGAATTAAGAATTACGTCAAAAAACTTAATTTAAAATTCTCAACTCATCATTCTTAATTCTTAATTGAAATAACATGGTCGGAATCATAATGGGTAGCTTGTCGGACTGGAAAATAATGTCGGCAGCCGTTGAAATCTTAGAATTACTCGAAATTCCTTACGAAAAAGAGGTTGTTTCGGCACATCGTACACCTCAAAAAATGATTGATTATGCTCTTTCGGCACGCCGCCGTGGACTAAAAGTTATCATTGCGGGGGCGGGCGGAGCGGCACATTTGCCAGGCATGGTATCGTCGAGTACGACGCTGCCCGTCATTGGCGTACCGATAAAATCAAGCAACTCAATTGATGGCTGGGATTCGATTCTTTCGATTTTGCAAATGCCAGCGGGCGTGCCAGTTGCCACGGTTTCGTTGAATGGTGCCAAAAATGCGGGAATTTTGGCGGCTCAAATCTTGGGTGTTGCTGACGAAGAAGTAGCCAAAAAACTACGAGCTTACCGTGAAGGCTTGAAGGATTTGGTAGAAGAAATGAACGAAGAATTAAAGAAAAAGAGTTGATAAACAGTCAATAGTTCATCGACTATATTAATGTAAAACATTGATTAACAATACTTTATGAGTCACGAGTTTATCAGTTAAATATTCCCAAGTTTAAGATGTCCATAGAAATAATAAATAGTACTTTAGCTGATATTGATGCAATTTTCGACTTATACGATAAAGCGATTGTTTATCAAAAAACAAAGTTCCATAAACACTGGCAGGGTTTCGACCGCTCGCTTGTTACAGCCGAAATAAACGAAAAAAGACAATTCAAAATCATTATCGACCAAAATATTGCGTGTATCTTTGCCATTACGTATGAAGATGCACTTATTTGGGAAGAAAAAAACATCGACCCAGCTATTTATATTCACCGAATCGTAACAAATCCTGCGTACAGGGGCAATAATTTTGTGAAAGAAATCATCACTTGGGGAAAAGAATTTTGCAAAATCCAACAAAAGCAATTTATCAGAATGGATACTTGGGGCGATAATAAAACTCTGAATAACCATTACATAAATTGTGGATTTAAGTTTTTGGGACTCACAACCCTCCAAAAATCCGACGGACTACCGAAGCATTATGAAGGTGCTTGTTTGAGTTTGTTTGAAATAGAAGTTATTTATTAAAGTGTACTTGTTTTCCTATTTTATAAATCTAAATTACCTTTCTCATGGAGTTTGAAGACCGAGATGAACGTGAACAACGTAATGAACGCCCAAAAGAAGCCTCACGCAATTTGCCAATGGCAGTGCTACTGGTGCTTGTGGGCATTATTTGTGCCTTGCTTTACATAGGCTGGAAGTATATGTCCGATGATACTTCGAGTACCGATGATTTGACGGCAGCCCCTGCCGATACCGTGGCAAACGCCATCAGAACGCAACCTGACCCAGCACCTACCACAACCGAAACGCCCATCGAAAATACACCTTCGAGCGAGCTACCAGCGATTGCAGTACCCAAAGTTGGGGATAAAAACGAGGCAACGGCTAAAAAAGCTGTGGTTGAAGAAAAACCAAAAACTGAAACAGTAAAGGTTGAAAAACCCAAAGTAGAAGCCCCGAAGGAAGAAAAACCCAAAGTCGAAATTTCGTCGGGTGGTGAAACTTACACGCACACCGTGGGCGATGGTGAAACGTTTTTTGGTATTGCCAATCGCTTCAATATCAAGAAAGAAACTTTGAAAGCACTCAACCCAAGCGTTGATGAAAGCGGAATAAAAGTGGGTGTTACGAAGCTAAAAATTCGTATAAAAGCCATTCATACCGTTGGTCCAGGAGATATTATCAGAGTCGTGGCCAAGAAATACGGTGTTTCGCAGACCTCAATAATGCAAGCCAACAAAAAGAGCAAAAACGTAGCCCAACGTGGCGAAAAGCTCATTATTCCTTACGGCGAAAAGCAGTAAATCTGAATTAATCTTGATAAAAAAGGCTAAGATTTCTAAAAATCTTAGCCTTTTTCTGTGAAATCTATTCAATTTTTCTGAAATAAAAATCAAACAAATCAACGTAACTACTCTTGAAAGCGAGCTGGTTTTGGCATATTTCAATGATGCCATGAGTGTAGTAGTTTTCGTAGCGTGGTATAGTTTCCAATCGAAGAACTTGTTCGTTATTGGTATCTTGCAGAATAAAGTCTGAGGTTTTTATAACTACCCCATCTTTAAAAGTAGTAATCTTACTTTCTTTTGTTATCAAAATTTCAACGTTTTCATCAACTACTTGAATACCTGGCCCTGCACACTCTCCACAACCGATTGCAACGTATTTCCAGCGTCCAACCATCTTTTGAAGGGTCGTGGCTTCATCATAAACCTCTCGGCAACCCTTGACTATTGAAGGAGTTTCCTGCTTTTTGCAAGAAAAAGCGAATAATAATACGGCGATAACGATTGCTTTTTTCATCATATAAAGAGAGTTTTTATGAATGATTCAAAAACAGGTAAAAAGGTTGTACTGCCAAACTATTAATTTTGATTATAGAACCCAAAGATTTTTATCAAATCGGTTTTATCTCTTACCGATAAGTTATTTTGCTTCATAAATGCCTCTACTTCGATTTTTTTATCAACCATTATTGTCAATAAATCTTTCTTGCTTTTACCCAAATTCAGCACTTCTTTATCTTGGGTGAAAAACAAAAACTTATCTTGTCTAATCTTCGAGTCGTGGCTTCCGATGTTGAATGCTTCTACATAATCGGGTTTTTGGGTAGTGATTTTGGTGTATTCGAGTAGTTTTGTTTTGCCATCAACTAATATTTCAAAGAAACTTGGCTTGGTTTTGTCATAATTATCAACAAACTCCAAGGTGCTGATGTAGTGCTTGGGCAGCTCGTTGGGCTTAGTGAGCGAAAAAGACTTGATGAGTGTTCCCGAAATAACTTTTATACCTTCGGGCGTATTGAACTCTACGTCATTGCCTTGTAAAATCACCCTAATTTGTATGCCAGTGAGTGAATCTAATTTGACGAGTCCCTTTGGTGTAGAAATGGTTTTCGGATAAAACTTAACCGTTGCCATTGCCCAGTCGGTGTCGAGGTAGTACGTGCCTAACACCTCACTCGTACGGGTATCGAAGCCGTATAGCATAGTAGAAGTGTGCTGCCCAACTTTCAAGCCGCCCGCATTGAGAGCATCTTTGGTGTTTTGCATCATACCGTTTTGAGCGGTAATATTGCCGTAAATGATGCTTAGAGCAATAAATAGCGTATTTTTCATAGGTATTGAATCGGTAACACTAACGTAAGCTAACGAACAATTCGGAGAATTGTTTTACGGCTAAATCACCAAATTTACTACCAAAAGCAAAACCGTAAGTATGATTAACAATATCGTTTGTTTGAAATTAGTGCGATAGTCGGTTTCACTCCGTTTTAGACTACGGAGAGAAAGCATTTCAAAAAATAAACTGCCGCCACCAAAAATGGCCAAGGCAATAGATTTGAAATTAGGTGACGGAATCTGGGCGGGTACAATCACAAGCCCTAAGAATAATACGATAATTATCCATTTGTAGTTTTGGTGCGAGAGAAAAGTCATATCTATTGAATTTACGAATTACGATTTACGGCTGGCTTTTCCGTATGGTTCAACTGCCTTAGGAACGAGAATTAAATAAAGTACTTTTTTGATTCGACACTTTATTTGTTGATTTTACCCCATTTTTTGCTTTAAATAATCCATTATTCGTAGAAAAAAATGGGATAAACTGAACAAAAAATTACCAGACTGAAAA
>JANNEN010000470.1:0-23482 GCA_031378715.1 Emticicia sp. | reverse complement strand
GTCAGATGGTGTTTGAGTGCAAAGGCATCTTTTTCAATAATTGGCTTATTATTGAAACTTGACTCAAATATTTTTTCGCCTTGCATTACTTTTTTGAGGGTTGCAATCAATTCGTTGGAAGATGTCGTTTTAGTAATATAGGCATCAACACCAACTTCCTCAAAAAGTGCAATTTCTCGCCTCTCGGCGTACATACTTACGATGACTGTTTTTGCTTCCAGTTTTAAGGTTTTGAGTTGTTTTACTACCTCCAAACCATTCAAGTAGGGCATATTATAGTCTATCATAATGAGTTGTGGCATTAGCGAAAAACACTTGTGATAGGCTTGTCGGCTATCATAAATTTGCTCTATGACTTTAAAATGACCCGATTCTTTCAGAATAAGGCTCAGACCATCGTTGAAGAGCGTATGGTCGTCAATGATTATTGTTTGAATTTCCATACGGGATTTCGATAATAAAATTTGTACCATTTGGTGTTGAATCTGTCGTGATTTTCAGATTAGATACCTCGACTCTTTTCTGAATATTTTTTAGTCCAATTCCTCTGTTTTCATTCAAACTTTCTATGCCAATTCCATCATCTTCGATATTGATTGCAATGTTTTTTTCGTTTTCAAAAATCTGAATATAGGCTTCGGTTGCTTTCGAGTGTTTGATGATATTTGTCAAGATTTCTTGAATAATCATGTAAATATTTTGCTGATTGAGTGGCTCTAATGAGTTGATTTTAGCATTAGAAAAATCTGAATACTGAAAATTAATAGTCGAGAAATCGTTGAATCTGCTTATTAATGATTCAAGTTTTTCGGTAAGGGGTTTGTCTTCGTCTTTGACCAAATTATGGCTCAAAAACCTGATTTCGTTGATGGCATTTATTATTAGTTTTTGTACGACATCAACTTTTAAAGTTTTAAGATTGAGATACCCCAACGCCGAAGCCAGCGTATTACCTACTTGGTCGTGCAGGTTTCGCCCAATGGTTTCGACTTCGCTTTTACGAATACCCTCCATTGTTTCTTTGAGTTGGGTGAGGTTTCGTTCGTATTTTTTTCGTGAAACCAACTGCTCACGAAGTAAGTAAATACAAATAATAGTAAAACCTATTGCGACAGAAATAAAAGCTGGTTGATGATTTTTTGAAATAAATGGAGATGTTTTATCAAAAATTCCGACAGATTGTTGAATAAAATAGGGTAGCAATGCCGTACCGTATCCAATAGGTATGTAGTAAATCTTGGCTTTAAATATAGCTAATATCGAACACAAAAGCATCCAAACGATACCTATTAGCAGAGAGATTAAGACCTGCTCAGGGATATGAAAATACGCATCTACCTTTAAAAATATACTGGTTGGCAGCAAGTAGCAACAAGCAATTATCAGATTGTGTCCCATTAAAAAGTAAGAAATAGCTTTGAATACTCGCTTATTTTTTGGTACAGGCTTCATTAGCTCAATATTGAAAGGATAAGCAAAGATACAATTTGCAAAAACTGCAAATGAAGCAACATTACTACTTGATAAACCAATACCCGTAAAGTTTATAACAAGGTCTGTGAAACCCCATGATGATAAAAGAAGTAAAAGTAAGCTGATAAGATAAAATCCAAAATAAATCATAGTTTTATAACTAAATATACCCCCTAATACAAACATGACGACCGTACAAATAATAAAAATTATAAGCTGAAATACTTTAGAAAAAAAATCATAAATATGTTCGTCTAAATAAGTTTGATAACTTGAAATACTGAGGTTTACTTGATGGTTACCATATTGACGCTGGGTATGTATCAAAAGATTGAGTGTATCTTTTGGTGCAATGTTTATACGAATTGCTTTAGTCAAAAATGGCAATTGGTGGCTTGTTAATGGCGTATTGCGAGTAATTCTTCCCCAGTTTTTGACATTTTCGTTTTTAAAAGTGATAACCTCGAAGGCATCGCACCGAACATGATTGAGTTCATCAACCACTAAATCATGGCTCAAGTTATCATTATTAATTATCTGCGTATAAAACCACGCCTCAGGATATTGACGATAAGTACCTACTAAAATTGCGTCTTTTTGTTGATTGACAGTAACAGTATTCTTGCTAATCCATTGTTTAAGGTCTTTTCTATTCAGGTCTTTTTCTGTGAGCTTGGTACAAACCAATACTTGCTCATTGAGCGATTGAGAGGTAAAATTCGTATAAATATATACGTTATGAGGATTTAATATTACTGCTACCTTCTTCTCGGTGCAACTTTGACCGATGCACAACCACAAAACACTTACCATCAATGGCTTGAATACCCTTAAAAACTGCATTGCATTTTATAATTGATAGTTTGGGAAAAAGAGGTAACAGATTGCAAGTTACGCTAAAAGTCAATCATAAAAAATACCTGCTTGCAGGTACGGTATTCGCTCTTTTTATTTGTTGATAAAACTTATTACGAAAAAAAAACAAAAAATACCTGCTAACAGGTATTTTTTGGTAAGTAAGAAACCCCTTTTTTTGCAGTGTAATCTACAACTAAATTTTTATCTCAATAAGTATAAATAATAAGCCAACTAAACTATAAAACGTAACCCAAAAATTTTATTAACCTCTAAGATGCTGGTTTAATGTTTTGCTGCATAAACCAATGTCTTTGCAATTAGTATAATACACGGCTCAATTGCTTTGTAAATAAGAACCCAAAACAACCTTGCGACTGTCCCAAAAGTAAAATTTAGCATTTTAGAAATTGAAAAAAACATTTATCTCGCCCCGAGGTATTTTATTTTTTTTAATCACATTCTGCTTGATTTTATTTTTTGGACAGGTTCTTTTTGCCTTTCCCATAAAAAACCTCAATAAAAAAAAACATACATGAAGCGAAATACAAGAGTAATTAAACCACAAGAACACCACAAAGTAATCTACATCAAGCACTTAGGTTGTGAACCCTACAACGAAATCAAGTTTGACTGCGGGCGTACACTCATCGTATGTTATAGTCTTACCTATTGGCACAGTGTCTTTCAAGATTTCAGACGAATCAACAAAAGTGTGCTGATAAATCCCAACAAAATCATTAGCGAACAAGGTACTGCCGAGGTAGAGTTGAGTGATAAATCAAAATTTTTGTATTCACGTCGGAAATTAAAAAATAGTATTTCCTAAAAAAATCAAAATAAAAACTATTATTACCATTCGGTAAAAATTCGCTTTTTGTTAATTATACTTTGTAAAATAAATAATTTCACTTTGTTTCTGTAAATTTTTTTAACCAAATTAAAAATAATAATCATGAAAAACAAACTACTCCTTTATCTATTAATCTCCATTTTGCCATTCTCAACTGCATTATTTGCCCAAAACAATAATCAGTATGGCAAAAGCTTTACTTTCAATTTGAATAACTTCAAAAGTAATGCCTCAAAAGCTATTCAGTCAAATGGATTAGCTGGAAAAATGTCTGCCAGATTTTCATTACCCGATGGCAAAACCGAAAATTTTGTTTTCGACGAAACACTTCTCACAACCAAAAAATTAGCTACTGTTCAAACTTATGATGCCACATCAGAAGATGGAAAGAAAATCATGAAACTAACCATCATCGGCGACAAGATTGAGGGAATCATGCACACGCCCGAAGGCTATTTTTTTATCGAAACTATTGATGCCAAGCAAAACATTTACCGAATTTATAGCCATTCCGAATTACCTACACAAAACAATCAAACAAGTTGTGGTGTAAACGATAATGATTTTAAGCCTTCAAAAAATGGCAGGATATTAAGTGTAGCACCATTTCCGTACGGAACTCAACTCAAAAGATTTGTATTGGCTGCCGTTGCCACCAAAGAAATGACTAATCAATATGGCTCGCAAGATGCTGCTTTGGCTCAAATCGTTTCGATTGCCAATGCCAATAATATGATTTACGAGCTGGAAGCTGCCATGTCGTTTACTTTGGCTACTCAAACTACCGATAAGACAATCATTTTTACAACTGCCAACCCTGGTCCTACCGAATTTGGAACTATTGACGTACCCAATTGTCAAACAGGTTTTACTGCGATGAACACCAGCGGAGTTTTACCCTACACAGCCTACGGTGTAGGTCATACGTTCAGTACCAACCCAGCAATCCCTAATGGTACAAGTGCAAATGGCGTGGCAGGTCCAACGCCATGCGTTGATGATTCGAAATCAAGGGGTTTTACACAATGGTCGTTGGGAACTACCCTTTCATCAATAATCATTATTTTTACGCATGAGGTTGGGCATCAGTTTGCTGCTTGGCATACCTATAATGCCATTGGAGGAACAGCAGACAATTCATCATTTTGCTTAAATGGTTGGAATGCCACATCAGCAATTGAACCTGGTAGTGGAAACACCATGATGAGTTATGCCAGAAACTGTATTAATCCGACTAACTATACGCTTACAGGAAACAATGAATTGCAATATTTTAATACAAAATCATTAGAATCGATGCGAATCTCCATTGCAGGCACCTCAGGAAGCTGTGCAACAACAGTAGCACTGACAAATACGCCTCCCGTAGCTAATGCAGGAACGGCCATCACGATACCCAAAGGCACGCCATTTACGCTGAAAGGCACTGGTACAGATGCCAATAATGATATTTTGAACTATACTTGGGAACAATTTGACGTAGCCACAGAAAACGATAAAGGTGCTTTTGGTACAATCAATGGCATAGGTGGCTATTCGGCAGTGAATAGTACAACTGCACCTTTGTTCAGAAGTGCTCAATCTACTTCTTCAACTTCCCGTGATTTTCCGAGTATTGCAAATATTCTGACCAATGCAAATACTCCTCCTAACAATACTGGTGAGGCTCTCCCATTGGTTGCCCGTACAATGAAATTTAGATTTACGGTGCGTGATAGCAAAACTGGTGGCGGCGGTGTAGATTCGGAAGAAGTACTTGTAACGGTTGATAATACAGGGCCTTTTGCTCTTACTTCGTTCAATACAGCACAAACTATTGCCGCAGGAAGTAGCCAAACAATCACTTGGGATGTAAACGGCACGAATGCCCTAAGTGCCAACGTAAAAATATTATTATCAATTGATGAAGGAGCTTCTTTCTCATTTTTGTTGGCGGCATCAGTACCAAATAATGGAAGTGCAATGCTTACGATTCCTGCCAATGTGCCTAATACAACATTGGCTCGTATAAAAATTGTGAGTACGCATCATACAACTGGTAGTTTCTTTGATATAAACAATGCCAATATTACAATTACTTCAAGCTGTTTGGCAAAAAACACCATTATTTGTCCTGAAAGCACAGTTTCGGGTGCAGCAGGAAATGCTGTGTTTAATCTTGGATTAGGTTTTGTAACAGGAACTAAAACGGCAAGCCTGAGTAAAACATATCCAGCTACTGAATTACCAGAAACCACCTATCCAATAATAAATTATACAAATAACACATATACAACTTGTCAGACTTCAACCTGGCCAGTAAGAAAGGCAGTAGTAGTTGCTTTGCGAGTTACCAAAACAGGAAATCATAGCATATCATTAAGTGGAACTGGTGGAAGTGTAGCTTTCAGTATTTTTACATCCAATACAACATTCGATTGTAGTACTTTTATCGGCGGAAATTCAAACGGTGCCATTTCTATGAATAACCCCAGATTAATTGCTTTGAATGAATGTACCACTTATTATGCACTTCTTTATATATTGGCAGGTAGTAGCGGAACTGCCACGAGTGCAACTTTTAATATTCAAAGCCAAGTTGGTGGTGAGATTATCGAAGTGGAAGCAAATCAAGCTGGGTTCAACTATACCTATTTAGCTGTAAATCAAGCAAATGACCAAATAGCAGCGGTTTCTGCCACAGCCAATTTTACTACTTTGGCAGGTGGGCAATATACAGTCTATGGTTTGACATACGCTACGGGAGTGAATCCAAACGACTTACTCACCAAAACTTTGAACGAGGCTAATGCCTTGGGGAATTGTATTTTGCAGAGTCAGAACACAAAATCTTTGATAGTTATCTCTGCTGGTGTGCCTTGCCCAGCTACCTTAACATTGGTAAACCCAACTAATAATGTCGCCACAGGCACGGTAAACCTACAAGCTGCTAATACCGTAACGGCAAGTAATATGATTACAGGCACCGCCAATGTAGATTTGCGTGCAGGAAAATCTATCGAACTAAAACCAAGTACAACGGGCGGCGGAACAACTTTTGAAGTAGCAGCAGGCACTGTGTTTAAGGCATATATTCAAGGGTGTGCCAATTAAATATTGTTATTGAGTGAAATATAAAGACAGCTTCGGAATTGATTTCTGAGGCTGTTTTTTTGTCTTTTGAATAAATTCATCACGAAAAATAGTACTCATAAACAACTGACTATCAATAAGTTATATCCAACAATTCAGAATTCAGAACTCAGAATTCAGAATTTAAGACTTTCATTTCTACATTCTACATTCTACATTCTTGCTTATCTTTGCAAAAAAAACATCAAATCCGTGAGTAAATACGCAACCACCGAAATCACCTCTGCCGAAATTCCGTCGGATAATCCTGTGCATCAACGCCTGTATTTTCCATATATTGAGGCGGCAAAAATCATTCACGGAAATGTGCTGGAACTTGGTTGCGGCTGGGGACGTGGCGTAGAAACCCTCATCGAAAAATGTGAGCATTATACGGGTTTGGACAAAAACCAACCTTTGATAGACCAACTCCAAACTGCCTATCCAAAACACACTTTTCGCACGGCAGATTTACCATATCTATCTGATTATCAGGATAATAGCTTCGATTTTGTGGTAACGCTTCAGGTAATCGAACACATTCAAGACGACCATAAGTTCCTTTCCGAAATTGCACGAGTGCTAAAACCCAACGGTCGAGTTTTGCTAACGACCGTCAATCGCCCTTATTCGTTGAGTCGAAATCCGTGGCATATTCGTGAGTATGATACACAAGAATTACGCACTTTAATGCAAAAATATTTCTCCAAAGTTGAAACTTCGGGCGTGGGTGGCAACAAAAAAGTGTGGGATTATTATGAAGAAAACAAAGTTTCGGTAAACAAAATTATGCGATTTGATATATTGGATTTGCAACACCGACTGCCCGCTTGGATGCTCAGAATACCGTACGAAATCTTGAATCGTTTCAACAGAAATAAATTAATGGCAGAAACTGGCAGTTTGGCAGCTTCGATTGATGTTACTGATTTTCATTTGTCGAACGAACCCGCCAAGTGCATTGATTTCTTTTTTGTGGGAACGAAGTAACCCCACCCCAACCCCTCCCCGAAGGGAGAGGGGCTAATGCTATACACCTTGCACCTCTACCTCCACATACCATTCTGCCGTCGGGCTTGTCATTACTGCGATTTTCATTTCAGTACCAATCTGACCATGAAAACTACGGTGGTAGAAGCCATTTGCCAAGAAATAAATTTGCAAGCTAACTACCTGACCAACAGGCGATTAGAAACAATTTATTTTGGTGGTGGCACGCCTTCGCTATTGAACATGAACGAATTGTATGATATTTTTGAAACCATCAAAAAGCATTATACCTTCGCTGACGACATCGAAATTACGATGGAAGCCAACCCCGATGATATCACCCGTGACCGTCTGGCGATTTTGCAAAGGTTTGGTTTCAATCGCCTAAGTATTGGTATTCAGTCGTTTAATGATGAATTTTTGAAATACATGAATCGTATTCATACTGGGCAGCACGCCGAGGATTGTGTACGTTTGGCACAAGAAATGGGTTTTGAAAACATTACGATTGATCTCATGTATGGCATTCATCCACTGCAAACTTTACCAAAAAAAGAGCAGAAAGTACATTCGGGATTTACATCGGGCGTTCATCAGATTTGGCAACGAGATTTGGAAAAAGCAATTTCGTTGAATGTGCCGCATATTTCGTCGTATTGCCTCACAATTGAGCCAAAAACGGTTTTTGCAAAATGGCTTCAAATCAACAAAATCCCGCCCATTGACGAGGAATTTGCATCGCAACAATTTGAGATTTTGGTAAACATCTTAGTATCAGCGGGTTATGACCAATACGAAATTGCAAGTTTTTGTAAAAATAACCGCTATTCTCGCCACAATACTTCGTACTGGCAACGCCACGAATACTTGGGCGTTGGGCCTTCGGCACACTCGTTTAATGGCGAATCTCGGCAATTTAATGTTTCAAATAATGCCGAATACATCAAGGCCTTGGCACTCGGACAAGTACCCGCCGACTACGAGATTTTGACTCCCGAAGAAAAAGTAAACGATTATATTATGACGGGGATTCGTACCAAATGGGGCTGTGATTTAGGCGAAATTGAAAAAATAGTTGGGCAGAAATGGCTAAAATCCAATCAAGAAATTTTGAAACAAAACCTCACTCAAAATCTATTAACCCTTGATAATCATGTACTTACACTTACGCAAAAAGGAAAACTCTTTGCCGATAAAATTGCGAGTGATTTGTTTTTGGTGTGAAACATAACTCCGTCTGTACCGCAGGTCTGACGGCAGTTGCACAGAGTCAGACCTGCGGTACAGACCTTCCAATGGTCATCTAACAAAATAAACCATGGCACAAAACAAAACTACCGAAAATGAAAATAGCGTTACCGATTTTTTAGCGACAATAGTTGCAGAAAAAAAACGCACTGATTCTGCAAAAATACTTAAACTCATTGCGGCACAAACCAAACTCGAACCAAAAATGTGGGGGTCGAGCATCATCGGTTTTGGTAGCTATCATTATAAATACGAAAGCGGTCGTGAAGACGATGCACCATTAGTTGGAATCTCGCCACGAGCAAATGCAATCACACTTTACCTCGCCACAGACTTCGACGATAGAGAAGAGCTGCTGTCGAAACTTGGCAAATATAAAACTGGGAAAGGTTGTATTTATATTCAAAAAATTGAGGATATTGACACAACTACTTTAACAAAAATGGTTAAAAATTCTATTGATTACACAAAGAAAAAATACCCAAATTAATACATAACTCGCTTGCTATCAGGAAGTTAAAAAATTTTACTTTTTCAAAATCTTCGGAATCGCAATGATTTCCGTCTGCCGACCGTCAATGTAGCGAAAGCCTTTTTCGTCAAAAAAACCGTCTTCTTCGAGCATGATTCTCACTGTTTTTTTCCATTCCGCAATCTCCACCGAAGCGTTCAGCTCTATCGAATAAGCTGTGTTTAGATTTAGTGGATAATCGCCACTACCAATGGTTTTTCCCTGATTATCCCACATTCCGATTGTTGGCCCAGCGGCGTGTCCGTGGTTGCCAATTGGGTGCGTATAAATTACCCCTTTCAGCCCTTCTTTTTTTGATTGTTCGAGGGCTTTTGCCAAAATATCGTTGCCCGACATTCCCGCTTTGAAGTTGGCCGTCAAGCAATTTTGTACCTGATTTCCTTGCTTAAAGGCATTTTTTAGGAAATCAGGCACGTCAGTTTCGTTCGCACGAAGTACGTAAGCGTGCTGTTGTTGGTCAGTATTGAGGCGTAAATACGTGATGCCAAAATCGCAATGTAGCAGGTCGCCTGGCATGATGATTTGTTTGGCGGGACGCTTCGAGAAAGTCCGTAAATGATCAAAATTTTCGGGGTCGTAGCGTTGCACATCAACCGTTGGGTGAAACCAAGTTTCCAACCCCAAATCAGTTACCCGTTGCCGCATCCACCAAACTATGTCGTCGGTGGTCGTTACACCAGGCTGAATCACTTTGTCCGAAAACGCTTCTTGAATAATTTCGTGCGAAATTCGACATATTTGCTGGTAAATTGCCATCTCTCGTTCGGTTCGGGTTTCGAGCCAATTTACCGCTAAATTTGAAGCAGAAACTACTCTATTTTGAAATTCAGCGGGCAATTTACTCATAAACTCTTGCTGTTCGGTGAAGGTCAAACCATCGGCATGGGCGTAATTTTTCGAGAAATTCAATCCGATTTTCTTCGGATTTCGGTCTTTAATTGTTTTCATCAGAGCGTCCCATTGGTCAGGATTAGTGTTCAAATCCCACTCACCTTTGAGCAGATTTCCGACATCGTAGCGGGCAATCGCCCAACGTTCGATGCCTTGTTTCTCTCCTTCGGGCGGCGTTCCTTTGTCGAAGAAAACCATAATCGTTCTTCTTCTTGCCGAAAGCCAAACGGCGGGCAGCATGGTTTTCATGACGGGATCTTCATTATATTCTCTCGAAATCAAAATCCACATATCAATGCCCTCTTTTCGCATTAATTTTGGCAAATAATTGGTCATTTTATCTTCCAAAAGCTCGTCAATGACCTCGGCACGTTCTTTTTCTGTCAAGATTTTGGGCATATTGTTTTGTGAAAAAACCATGCTCGAAACAAATAAGCAAACAAGGATTATTAGTATTTTTTGCATAATAAAGTAAGTTTTTACAGATGTTTTTCAAAGATAAAATATAGTTGCAATAAAAAACAAATTATTCTGAGAAATGAAACAAGTATCGTTATATTTGTCAAAAATACATTTATTGAACCTGTTTAAACTTATTATTTCTGGTGAAAATTACCTTTTATTTTACCAGACGATTTAAAATATTTTGCTCGTTACGGGCGGAACATTTTAAAGAAGTATGGTGAAATGAAAGCAATTTGCAGCCGAAATAATAAGTTTAAACAGGTTCTTCAATCCATTCACAGAATGAACAAGAAATTTACGCTATTCATCGCAGCAATCGGCTTGTGGGTATGCTCTTGCGTAGAGCCATTCAACTTGAAGGTAGCCAGTAATTTAAAAATCCTGACTGTTGATGCCACTTTGACCAACCTCCCAGGCGAACAAACGATTTCGATCACAGAATCGACTAATTTTAATGGTTCGGTGTTTGCTTCACCCGTACTGAAAGCCAAAGTCGAAATCATTGTTGATAAAAAAGAGCGGATTTTACTAACTGAAAAAACGAATGGTAATTATGCCTTGCCCGCAAGTTTTGCTTTAAAAACGGGCATTGGCTATCAATTAGTTTTTCAGAAATCTGATGGTTCAAAATACGAATCGTCCGAAGATAAAGTTTCGTCAGTACCTGTGATTAGTGATGTGCGTGATAATTTTGTGATTGAGGGCATTCCGAGAGGAAATTTCTTTGACCCCGCAAGTTATGTTTATATAGACACGCAAGATCCTGCGGGTGAAAAAAACAACTATATGTGGTCATGGCGATTGTGGGAACGCCAAAGTGTATGTGCTACTTGCAGTGGTGGACGGTATTTTCTGACCCCGACCGCAGGTTGTCGAATCGAACGGGGCTATGCTGAACTTACCTACGACTATAACTGCGGCGTGCGGTGCTGGGAAATATTTAGCAGTGATGAGCTTGATGTATTTACAGATGTACTCTCGGACGGACGGAAAATTACCAACAAACTCGTTGCGAAAATCCCTTATTACTCATTCAACGGAGCTTTGATGGAAATAAAGCAACAATCTATTTCGGCTGATGCTTACCGCTACCTAAAATTATTGGCCGACCAAGTACAAAATAACGGGAGTTTGGTCGATACGCCACCTGCCGCCATTATCGGAAATATTAAAAACGTCAGCAATCCCGAAGAATCTATTGCAGGTTTTTTTATGGTAACAAACGTAAACATTACCCGCTACTGGCTCAGTAGGGTAAATGCCCAAACAAAAGCAACACCGAAGGGAATCTTGGGGCATGAGTATATTCCAGAGCCAACTGGTGCCGACCTCACAAGACCACCATTTGCTCTGTGTGTTTCGAGTAAAAACCGTACCCCACAAAAACCCGAGGGGTGGGTAGATTAATGTTGAATGATTAATGTTGAATAGTTTAATTCACTGATTATCAAGCGTTTGTGCTTGAGTATTGCAATAATTTACCCTGACAAAATGAAAAAATTATATATTCTATTATTGTTTGCCTTCATCAGTATCACAACTTTTGCTCAAATAAATTATCGTTACAGCGGCTACGTACGGGATACCGTTGATGGAAAATCCTTGGCAAAGGCATCGCTCAATATTGATTTTGGTAAGTACGGCGGGCTTACCGACGAAAAGGGTTTCTTTGATATATCACTCCCAGGGGGCGAACATTCAGTGACGATAAAGTACGTGAGCTATCGCCCAACGAGGGATATTATTTATCTCCGCCGTGATGTTGAACGAAATTATAGCCTTCGTCCGCTCCAAAATGAATTGGAGGAAGTAATCGTGTCGAGCAAGGGAGCAGAATCGAACATCCAGCGACCACTTTTGGGGGTTAATCAACTCAGTATCAAGACTTTACGTAAGCTGCCCGCTGCTATAGGGGAAGTTGATATTTTGCGTGGCTTGCAAATGCTGCCCGGGGTTACGAGTGTAGGCGAGGCATCTAATGGTGTAAATATCCGTGGCGGAACGACCGACCAAAACCTGCTGTTGCTCGACGATATTCCGATTTTTAATCCAACCCACATGTTTGGTTTGTTTACGGCTTTTCCGTCGGAGGCGGCATCAAGTGTGGAAGTTTACAAAGGAAACACCCCCGCTCGCTTTGGTGGGCGAGCTGCCTCGGTATTAGATGTTTCGCTTTCGCAGCCTTCGTTGGATAAATTCAAGATGAGTGGCGGTATCAGTTTCGTATCAAACCGACTGACGATTGATGCCCCGATTATTAAAGATAAACTGGGTATTATGGTTTCGGGGCGGGCTTCGTATAATGACTTTCTGCTGCCCATCGTCACGCCAAAACTCAAAGATATTAAAGCAAATTTTGCTGATTTGGTAGCAAAAGTATTCTGGAAACTCAATGAAAAAAATACGATTACCGCTTCGGGATATTACAGCAAAGATTTTTTTCAGACCAAACTTTTAGGCGGTATCGGCTCGATAAATGCCACCTCAACACAATACGATTATCGCAGTAAGAGCTTTTCGGCGAGATGGTTTTATGCCATAAACTCGAAATTTAACTTGCAAACTACCGTCGTTTCGGCCGATTACGTACCAAAAACACTGTTGCCCGAACTCAATTCTGATAATAAAGTAGAGCTACTTTCGGGTGTCAAGTATAAGCAAGCCAAGACAAATCTAAACTATTCGACCAACAAGCACCGCCTCGAAGTTGGTCTAAGCGGCACCCGCTACGACATTGACCCTGGGCAGCTTTTGCCTGGCACGAGCCGAAGCGTACTGTCGATTACGACCCCTCGAGAGCAAGCCCTCGAAACTGCCATTCATGCCGAAGATGAGCTTGTGCTTTCGCCCAAAACTACGATTTCGGTCGGTGTCCGTTACTCGCAGTTTTTTAATCTTGGCCCAGGGAAAGTGCAAATTTATACCCCTGATGAACCCAGAGATGCTTTTTCGGTGCGGGATACTGTTGATTACGGTGCAGGAAGAGTCATGCAAAGCTATGGCGGATTTGAGCCGAGAGTCGGGTTGAAATACTCACTTGATGAGCGAACTTCCGTAAAATTTGGGTATAATTTGATGCGACAATATATGCAAGTTGTCACGAATACGACCACGCCGTTGCCCACATCACGCTGGAAATCGTCCGATTTGCACATCAAACCACAAATCAGTACGCTACTGGCGGGTGGTGTTTTTCATAATTTACGCAGCAATATTTACGAATTTTCGCTGGAAGGCTACTATCGCCTAACAAACAACATCATTGATTACAAACCTGGGGCGGATTTTCTGTTTTCGAGCTATCCCGAAACCCAACTTTTGCAGGGACAAAATCGCTCTTACGGCATTGAGGCAATGTTTTCCAAGAAAAAAGGTGAACTGACGGGCTGGATAAATTACACGTACTCCCGCTCACAAAACAAAGTTTCGGAAGGAGCTGGCTTTGGCGAGCAGATAAACTTTGGCAACTGGTACGCCGCCAATTATGACCGCCCACACTCATTCAATGCCTCGGTGATTATCAATCAAGGCACGCACCACGATTTTTCGTTCAACTTTTCGTACAGCACGGGTCGCCCTTATACGCTACCCGAAGGTTTTATTGTTTATCAGGGGCGTAGCTATCCGTTTTATGGTGTGCGAAATAATGCCCGCTTGCCCGACTATCACCGCCTTGATTTTGCGTGGAATATCTATCAACCTGGCATGAAAGACAAACGTTTCAAAAGCCATTTTACGTTTACAGTTTTTAATCTTTACGGCAAGAAAAACGCTTATTCAATCTTTGTGCGTAGCCAAGGCACGGCAGTATCGAGTTATAAATTAGTGGTTTTTGGGGCCCCGATTCTTTCGCTGTCTTATAATTTTAAGTTTTGAGCCAAGGTCTGACGGCACGTCTGACCGCTTTTAACGAAAGTCCATTTTTTATAAAGTAGGCTTTTTTATAAAGAAATATTTGAAATTTTGTTTGAAATGAAATACATTTACAATCAAATGAATGTTTAATATAAATCATTTGACGATATGCAAACATCTGTTAGTCAAATAGTTAATCTTTTAGGTGGAAAAAAAGCCATCAAACGAGAAGTTACAAACTCGCTTGACTGGGTTATGGTTGCCACCGATGGCTTGCCAATCATTGTACTGCGAAATCTTCAAGATAAGCTCAGTTTTTCAAACAAAGAAATAAGCCTATTTATTGATATTTCTGAAAGCACCTTTCAGCGGCGAGTCAATGCCAATGCCAAACTCACAAGAGACGAATCAGAGAAGGTTATTCATCTTTCGACAGTGATTGCGAAGGGTTTGGAGGTTTTTGAAGATACCACAGACTTTAAGTATTGGTTAGCCACAAAAAATACGGCTTTGGGCGGAAAAACACCAATTCAACTTTTATCTTTCTCGTTTGGAAGAGAACAAATATTTGATGTTTTAGGCAGAATCGAACACGGAATTTATTCTTGATGAAACTCTTTCGATTAGCAAAAAAACAGTACGCCGAAGATACGCTCGGCACTGGCGGGCTGTATTATTCGGGACGTTGGCACCGAAGAGGCGTGCAAATTGTCTATACTTCTCAGCATGCTTCGCTGGCGGTGCTTGAAATCTTGGCAAACTCCGAACGACTTCCACAAAATGAATATTTGGTTACATTTCAGATTCCAGAAAACGCTTCTATTTTAGAATTATCCGAAGAAAAACTTCCAAAAAACTGGAAAAATCTCCCCTACCCAGACGAATTAGCTAATTTTTCGGAAAAATGGCTACAAGAACGTAACTTTTGGATTTTGAAAGTGCCTTCGATTCATGCGTCAAATGAATTTAATTTTCTACTAAATCCGTTACATTCTCAACATAAAAACCTTGAAATATTGCGTGTAGAACAATATACTTTTGATAGAAGATTGAAAAACTAAAACTCCAAATAGGGTGTAATTTTGGCAATCGTGGCTTCGTCCAAAACCTTAATTTGTTTCAAATCTTCGGCAGATTTATACGCTCCGTGTTGCTCTCGGTAGGCAACGATGGCTTTTGCATGAAAGTATTTGATGTATGGGTGTCTGAAATCTGCAAGGCCTAATGTATTGATTTTCAAGCGTTTAACTCCGACTTTTACCGATCCGTACTTCAATAATTCATCAATCACTTCGGGCGGAAGTCCGAAAGTTTCTTTTACTTGATCAGGGCTTACGAAGCCGCCCAACATATCTCGGTACTTAATAATCCGCTTGGCGTAGCCCGAGCCGATGCCCGGAATATTCTTCAAAACTGTGGTGTCGCAGGTATTAAAATCAAATTTTACGGGTTGCTTGGTAGCGAACTTTGTGGGTGTTGGTTTGTTTTCTGTTACTTTATCTTCTGTTGGCGAAGTGGAACTTCGCTCCACAATATTTTCCACAATTTCGGCCTGTGGCGTTTGGCTCGACTCGTTTTCGGCAGAGGGTAAATTTATGAAAGGCTCTAAACGCTCGTAAGTTTCGGGCAGCACGCCGTAGATTTTGGCAAGGTCTTCTCGCTTGCGAAACTTGCCGCCCTTGCTGCGGTACTTGTCTATGCGTTCGGCAATGAATTTTGGGAATCCAAGTTCTTCAAATTGAGCTACCGAAGCAGTATTTGGGTCAAAATTAAAGTTTTTATAGGATTTTGGCTTAGAATCGAACTTGTCAAATTTTTCATATTTGTTCCCATAATTCGACTGATTGGCGTAGTAAGGTTTCTGATTATCAAGCGAAACGGTCAAGCTGTCAAGCATTTTTGGGGAAGAAATGACCAGATTTTGTTGTTTTTGACTAAAAAGAATATCTGCACCAAACATCAGCAAAATCACCAGAAGAATAATTCCAAACATCACCACCACTCCCTTTGCTTCTGCGGGCGACATACTGAGCAGATTTCGGACGAAGTTGGTGAGTTTTTTCATAGACCTTACCCCCAAGGGAATTTTATATTTTTGTTTAAATTTCAGCTAAGATAAGCATAAAAAAATCTCAAAGGCAAAGTATTTGCAAGGATTTAGTTATTTTTGTGAGAAAATAATTTTAAAATCAATGGATTTGGACGAATCAAACAAAGAAGAAGTAGGTGAAAGAGTAAGATTATTAAAAATAATTCATCAAGTTTATAACGAAACCAGTCCGCTTAATCAAAACATTGAGCATATACTTGATATGATGGAAGAAATTGCAAGACTTGAAAAAATACTAAACGAACTATAATTATGAATGCGACCACTCTTGAAAATTATCTGAGCCAATTTAGTAAGACAAAAGATATCTCTTTGAAAAATAATATTATTGAAGAAATAAAGTTGTTAGTTGCCAGCGAAACTCCCGAAGAAAGAAAAGAAGGCATCGAATCTATCGGACAGGCGGTAGAGAATATCGCCAAAATGCTCGAACCCAAATTAGCACTACAACATTGATGATATGAAAATCCGTTCGCTAACCTTAAAAAATATCGGAGTTTTTGAAGATGAAACCATTTCTTTTCAAGAAAAAAAAGGAGATGGTGCAGAAATTCATATTCTTACTGGGCAAAACGGCACTGGAAAAACTACGATTTTGCAGGCATTGGCGAGTTCAGTTTGTGAGAAAAAACCCTTTCATAAAAAAAAACTAAGTGATAGTATTAAGAAAAATTTGAGAAGAAAAATTACTGGAATTTCATTTTCTGGAAATGTCAAATTTGAAGATGGAAATAGTGAATCAATCTTTGTTTATTATGAAATTCCTTATGAAATAGAGATAAATGGAAAATTAATTTCTAACCCCTATTCAACAAATGATTATATAGAAAAGTATTATAGTTTGCCTTTTGATAAATATGAAATATTTGAGAGTGTAGCCCTTGCCTACTCAGGCTACCGTTTTATTGAGCATCAGGAAGATATAAACATTAAAGAAAAGGAAAAATACAATCCACTTGAAAATGCCTTAGAGTTTAACAAAAAGAACGATACAAACGATTATTCTTTAAATGAATTTCTTGCAAACAAAATGGCACAAAGAAATAGTGCTTTTTTTGAAGGAAATGCATCAGATGTAGAAAAATACAGTAAAAGCATTGAATATTTAAAGCAAATCATTGAGGCTATTATTGAGATTCCAATAGATTTTAAGTTTAAAAATGAAAAACTGAAAGTAGTTGCCGTAAAGCAAGGAGTTGAATTAGATTTTGATTTATTGCCCGATGGTTTACGCTCAATAATCTCATGGCTCGGTGATTTAATCATGCGAATGGACGCTTTGAAATGGAAAGACGATTTGCCAGTTTTTGAGCGTGAGTTTATTTTATTTCTTGATGAAATTGAGGTGCATCTACACCCTTCTTGGCAACGAAAGATTTTGCCTGTGGTACAAAAACTCTTTAAAAATGCTCAAATTTTTATTACTACGCACTCGCCTTTTATTGTCAATTCGGTTGATGGGGCTTATATTTATGAATTGGATTTAGATGAAAAAGGGCATAGCAAAGTAACAAAAATAAGGGAATCGAATACTGCCGATAGTTACCAAACGATTATTCGAGAAGTATTTGAAACTGAACGTTTCAGCGAACCTTTTGAAGATGAATTGAAAAAATTTACCGATTTGAGAAATGATATTTTGCTTCATAAAAATATAGATGAAAAGGCATTTTTAGAAAAAGCTACCAAATTAGCTAATCGAAACGATGAAGTGAAAAATACAATTTTGTTTGAATTACGCCAATTATCTAACAAAACAGGAAAAGCGTTTGCAATATGATGAAGTTTGAACGAAATAAAGTTGAAACTCCTTCCTGGCTAACAGAAAAATGGCAAAAATGGGGACAACAAGCAACAAAAGTAAGAGATAAAGGCAAGGAAGTTAAGTGGTATAGCTACAAAAAAACACCTGTAAATCAACATCTTGTTCCACTTTTGAGAACAATAACGGATAATCATTGTTCATTTTGTGATGGTTTTCCGATGAAACAAATGACAGAACATATTGAGCACTTTAAACCTAAAAGTACCTTTCCCGAATTATCTCATCAATGGGAAAATCTGTATATTATTTGTCAGAAATGCAATGAACACAAAGGCGATGATTTTTCAGAATTACTTTTGAAACCTGATGATATTGCGTATTCTTTCACAAGATATTTTACTTTTGAGCCTAATGGAAAACTATCTCCCGATATTACCCTAAGCGATTTTGAAAAAAGCCGAGTTGATAAAACAATCGAACTTTATGGGCTGAACGACTACGGAAGACCCGAAGCAAGAATAGACGAGTTAAATAAAAACCAAAATAACCAAACGGGACTTTACCGTTTTATCTATCTATAAATAAGATTAACAAAATAAATGAGTCAAACAGCACCCACCACCTCCCTCCAAGACATCATCAGCCACGCAAAAGAATATGGCTTCGTGTTTCCTTCGTCCGAAATTTATGACGGACTTCAAGCCGTTTATGACTACGGTCAGAATGGCGTTGAACTAAAAAACAACCTAAAACAAGCATGGTGGAAAGCCATGACGCAGCTTCATGATAATATCGTAGGCATTGATGCGGCTATCTTTATGCACCCGCTTACTTGGAAAGCATCGGGACACGTGGACGGTTTCAACGACCCAATGATTGATAACAAAGATAGCAAAAAACGCTACCGTGCCGACCAACTTTTGGAAGGGAAAGCCGAGCAATACGCAGCCGATGGTCAAGCCGAAAAAGGCACGGCTTTGCTTGCCGAAATGGGTCGTTTGCTAACCGCCGAAGATTTGGACGGCGTGCGTAACTTAATTATTGCCGAAAATATCGTTTGTCCAATCTCAAAGACTTTGAATTGGACCGAAATACGTCAGTTCAATTTGATGTTTAGCACTCAAATTGGTTCGGTTGCCGAAGATTCGAGTACGATTTACCTTCGCCCCGAAACTGCACAGGGAATCTTTGTAAATTTCTTGAATGTACAAAAATCAGGTCGTATGAAAGTACCCTTTGGCATTGCCCAGATAGGAAAAGCATTCAGAAATGAAATTGTAGCTCGTCAGTTTATTTTCCGTATGCGTGAGTTTGAACAAATGGAAATGCAGTTTTTTATTCGCCCCGACACTTCCGAAAAGTGGTATAATGTTTGGAAAGAAACCCGTTTGAAATTTCACAAAGCGATTGGTTTGCCTGCCGAAAAACTCAAATTTCACGACCACGATAAATTGGCTCATTATGCCAGTGCCGCCGTGGATATTGAGTACGAATTTCCCTTCGGATTTAGAGAAATGGAAGGTATTCACGCCCGTGGAGATTTTGATTTGAAGGCTCACCAAGACCTTTCAAAGAAAAAACAACAATATTTCGATGCTGATTTAGACGAAAACGGCAAACCTTACGGGAATTATATCCCGCACGTAATCGAAACTTCGGTTGGTGCCGACCGCCTTTTCTTGGCAACTTTCTGTAATGCTTTCACGAAAGAAACCATCATCAGCACCGAAGAAGGCAAAGAAGACAAAGAAAGAGTTTATTTGAAATTGCATCCTGCACTTGCTCCAATTAAAGTAGCAGTTTTGCCTTTGGTAAAAAAAGATGGTTTGGCAGAAAAAGGCGAAGCGATTGCCAATGCCTTGAAGTCTTCGTTCCGCACGGTATATGACGATGGCGGAGCGATTGGCAAGCGTTATACTCGCCAAGATTTAATCGGAACGCCCTTTTGTATTGCCGTAGATTACCAAACTATGGAAGACGATACCGTAACGATTCGCCACCGTGACTCAATGGAACAAGAACGAGTTACGATTTCAGATTTGAAAGAAAAAATAGGCTTTCAGGTTAGTATGGAGCGGATTTTGGAGGTGATTTGAAAGAAATTTACTTAAAATCAACTTTTTATTTCAATTTTACGTTTATTTGTTGTAATTATAAAATACTCCCATAATATCATGGAAAAAGAAAATAATATTGCTTGGAAATTGGCATTGATTCTCAGTATATTAATGTTCGGTGTTTTTTTTTATTTTTTTGTTTTACAAAACAGAAAAAATATGCCACAATTGGCATTAGAAAGCCCTGAAAGTGATAATGAAAATATTGCCAATGATTGGAAAAATGTTTTTGGAGATTTACAAAATGCTTTCATCAAAATAACTAAGATAGGATGAGTCAAGTTACAACTGAAAAATCTCTCGAAGCGAAAGATGGTGAAAAATCTTTGACAGTTTCAGAAAAGAATATTAGTACCTATCCTTCTCCCGAAATTCTTAATGGGTATGAGCAAGTACAAAAAGGGTTTGCAGAAAGGCTTATGAAAATGGCAGAGGAAGAAAGGAAAGATAGGTCATTGAGAGAAGATAGGAGGATTACGCTTGCACATAAAAGAGAACACACTACTCGTTGGGGTTTGATAATTGGACTTTTAGCAGTTTTACCAATGTATGGAATTAGTTACTATGCTTTTAGTTTGGGTCATGCAGTGGAAGGTGCATCAATATTAGTTGGTAGTGCGATTGCAAATTTAGCAGGAATTTTTGTTGCAAGAAAAACAGGTCTATTTGATGATAAAAAAGAAACCAATTAATTCAACTTTATTTTAAGTAAAAAGAGGTGAGAAACATAGTTTTTCACCTCTTTTTAATTGCTGCATTCAAGTCACAAATGCAACTTTTGCAGCTAAATTTTTATGATTGGGTCACATACTGCAGAGAGTTCAAGTTCGAGATTTAAAAAATTTACACCACTTGGTAGAAACCTTCTCAGGTAAATTATATCCTAATGTTTAAGATTATCATACCCATAAATTTTAGGTTGTACGTTGAATAGCGTCAGAAATTCAATTTCCGACGCTATATTATCACACAAAGAAAAGTATATCTATATCGAAGTTCCTGTTTTTGGAATGTTGTATGCTTCCAAGAGTTCTTGATAAGATGGTGAAACCGTCAGCTTACGCCCAGCCTTGGCAGGCATTCCGATTGGAATAAATATGAATCGGATTTTGGTCTTCATGTCTGCCAACAACGCTAAGAAATTATCGCTGTCTTTGTAGTTATTCGGAGAAAAATTAACGTTCAACTCATTTTCTAAAGTTGGCACAGTTTTTTGGTTGAGAATACCAAAAAAAGTACTGCTGTTGTCACTTATTTGAAAAGTTCCGTAATTGTAGTCTTCCGAAAAAATCACTTCTTGTTTGGCGGGGTTCGTAATACTAAAATACACATAAAAACTTCCAACGGGTTCTTTGGTTTTGGTATCTCGTACGGTGTAAGCTCCTGATAATGAGGTAAAATTCAACAAAAGATTTTCGGAGTTGGGTAGCAGTGTGAGGTTATAGCTTTTAGCAGTTGTGTAATTAAACTTACTGCCGCTCGTCACTTTCCAAGACGTAATATTATCCCAGTCCGTAAATATAACACTCACTGCTGGGGTTGTTCCTTTATCACCCGTTGTACCCGTTGCACCTACAACTCCCGTTGCTCCTTTATCGCCCGCTGCTCCTGCCGAGCCAACTGTTCCTGCGGCTCCCGTTGTTCCTTTGGCTCCTGTGTCACCGATTGGGCCGATGTCGCCTTTTTCGCCCTTACAGCTTGCCAAGACTACAATTAGTAGTAGATATATGAGATTTTTCATTAGTTCGATTATTTTGCTATGATGATGCTGGCTCGTATTTCTGTCGAGAGAGCGTTTAGATTAGTTACTGTAGTTTCTTTTGTGAGGGTGCTTGTAGTACTATGAATTAGGCTAATTTTGCCCAATGACGTCCCATTATTTGACATTCTATAATCGGTTCCTCCCTTGGAAACAATCGTAGCGACACCCTCTGGTAGATCATCACTGCCAGAATTTTGGCCATTAATCCGCAAGTACATTCGTACAAAACCTCTGTCAATAACTGCTTGTGTGATTTCGGGTACTGATATTTCTCCTACAAAGGTGTTGGTCGAACCGCTGGTGGCGAGGTGTTGCCAAACTACTTTTTTCCAATCTGTAATGAACAAATTAATCACACCGTCAGTTCCTGCGGTACCCGTAGTGCCTTTCGAACCAGTGGCTCCTGCATCACCCACGGCTCCCTTGGTTCCTTGTGGTCCTGCGGTGGTATTATTCGCTCCTCTATCGCCCGTGGCACCTTTTGCTCCCGCAGGCCCAATATCGCCCACGGCCCCTTTTTGGCAACTGATAGTGATTAGTGCCAAAGCACATATTTTTATAATAAATTTCATTTTTATCGAATGGATATGTTAGTAAATTGCTGAAAACATAAATTTGGTTTGGTCTTTATTTAAGCTATCTCTGATAGCGGCGGCAGTTTCAGTATTAGTCGCCGAAGCGGTGTTTCTCATCACGAATTTCAATTTGCCAATACTTGGCTCTACACTAACTGAGTAGAAAGTTGAACCGATCAACCGATAGTTTCTGGCGATAGTTGATTAAAACTTCACTTGCACGTTTTTTAAGGCCGAGTTCAGATAAGTTTCGCTCAAACTTTTGTTCAAAACTTGATCGGTAATCTTGTCATCATTGTAAGTGAAGCTAAAAACATGTCGTTGATTAGTACTTGACTCCAGAGTCCAGTCGATTGGCTTCCAGCCCGTTGAGTAGCTTGTGAACTTGCCCGAAGTACCCGAATCACCTTTGGCACCCGTCGCTCCTTGTGGGCCAATATCGCCCGATATTCCTTTAATTCCCGCAGGGCCACTTTGTCCTGCAACGCCATTGTCGCCAGTTGCTCCAGTGAGACCCTTGGGACCCACATCGCCTTTGGGTGCTGTACAGCCAAAGGAAAGCAACAACAAACAACCCAAAATTGTCTTTTTGTTCATTCTTTTTAGTAGTTAATTTAGATTAATATTGGGGCAAAAATAGGTAACGATTCCCAAGAAAGAAAGAAAAATTTTTGAAAAAATGAGGGAGCGTAAAGTGCTAAAAATGTAAATTTAAAGCGAATATTTTTAGATTTAAACCGCCTTAGGAACGAGAATTAAATAAAGTACTTTTTTGATTCGACACTTTATTTGTTGATTTTACCCCATTTTTTGCTTTAAATAATCCATTATTCGTAGAAAAAAATGGGATAAACTGAACAAAAAATTACCAGACTGAAAA
>JANNEN010000465.1:0-11336 GCA_031378715.1 Emticicia sp. | reverse complement strand
TTTTCAGTCTGGTAATTTTTTGTTCAGTTTATCCCATTTTTTTCTACGAATAATGGATTATTTAAAGCAAAAAATGGGGTAAAATCAACAAATAAAGTGTCGAATCAAAAAAGTACTTTATTTAATTCTCGTTCCTTAGTGACTTGAACTAATGCGAAATGTCCATTATTTCTATTCAGTTGTTTAACCAAAAGAATTTTCGAGTAAAAAGCATTTCTTGCCATAAGACAAGATTTAATTGGGTTGATGCCTATACCTTTGTATCATCAATCACAATTAAAACTTACACATTATGGAAAAGGCAGTAACAACAATGTTTGAAAACTTAAAAGAAAAAACAGGTCATTCTTTTGATGAGTGGAAGGCTTTGGTAGCCACGCAGAATTTTTCTAAACACGGAGAAATTTTGAAATTCTTGAAAGAAACCCACAACGTCACCCACGGGTACGCTTCCGAAATCGCCCTAAAAATATTGGGTTCTGATGCCGCTTCTGCAACCGATACCGACGACCTAATCGAAAGCCAATACAAAGGCAAAGAGAATTTGAAAGAATTTTATGACAAACTGCTCGCCGAAATTGAGCAATTTGACGGTGAGTTTGAAATCGCTCCCAAGAAAACCTACGTCAGTTTGAAGCGAAAGAAACAATTTATTATTTTGAATCCTGCATCAAAAACAAGATTTGAAATCGGGTTCAATCTTAAAGGCGTAGAACCAAAAGGCAAGCTCGAAGCCGAAAAACCAAACGGCATTTGTTCACACAAAATCAACCTTGCCAACATCAACGACATCGACCAAGAAGTAATCGACTGGATTAGAATGGCTTTTAATAATGCGGGATAAGCAACCGTCCTTGCTTTTATTAATTTTGTTCTTAAAAACACAAAAAAACCACCTAATTATAGCGAATTAGGTGGTTTTTTGCTTGCTGAATTGTTTATTTGCAGGTATAACTATAATTACTGCTACCTGTAGTTTTTTCTTTTCCCGTAGTTTCAACATAGCTCATCTTTGATGGTTGTCCTTCTTTTGTATAAGTATAGGTATATACAGTTTTGATGGGATCGTCACTGAAGGGACTGATTCTGCTGTCGGTCAAAACATTGTTTGTATTCATGTAATGCGAAAGATTCTGCCCAAAAAATGCTCCAATCAATAAAAACGGGATATTTACTTTACCCAAACCCGCATTTGCATAAACGTTCGGTTTATCATCGAAAGATAGGTTTTCAAACAATGTTTCCTTAGTTCCTCCTACCACTACAATGATTTTTTTGAGGTTACTTTTTGCGTCATATTCGAGCGTAAATTCAAGATTTCCGTCTTTGGTAGCTGCTATTACTTTCGTCACTTGTCCCGCCGCATTACTCGTGAAGGTATAATCTTTTATAAAAACTTCAAAAGGTGTATTTTTGGCGGTGTACTTTACATTAGTTATAATGCCCTTTGTGTCATAGACGTAGGTAAATGTTTCGGTTGCAGCTCCATCTACTATTGTAATGGAAGTGATACGACCATTTGCATCATAGCCGTAAGTATTTATTGCTCCATCATTATCAACTTTTTCAAGTAGATTTTTGGCATTAAAGGTATAAACACTCTTGTAGGTAGCTCCGTCTATCACTCCCGATTCATCTTTTATGTAGCATTTAGTGCCAGTCGGTGTGGTGGTAGGGGGTGTAGTGGTAGGAGGTGTAGCAATGGGCGTGGTGGTGCCGTTGGTACTTTTGGTTGATCCACTGATTAAGTTTTCTTCTTCACAAGCCGAGAAAGTAGCAACCAAAAAAGCCGATATGGCTATGTGCAGTAATTGTTTTTTCATTTTTTCAGTAGTTTTATGTTGTTCTTTTCCACAAAATTACACAAAAAAATTAATTATTACACCCGCCTATTTGAGCTTTAAATACACTTCCCGCAGTAGCACTAAACCCTGGCAGAAATTCGATACTTTTTGCGGCTTGATACATTACCTTTGATGCCCCTAAAATCACATTCGAGGCCGAGATTGTCTGTGAAGTTTTCAATTCAACCGCCGTGTTTGTAAAATTATCCGTTACATTCAACGTAGGCACACATGGCATATAAAGTAACGATATTGAACTACTGGCGGCTCTGTTGTTGGCATTGTCTTTGGCTTGCACGGCCACCACGTAAGTACCCGAGTTTTGTACTGGCACGGTGTATTGTAGGTTGGTGGTAGTGCCAACTACTACGGCATTGACCGTTATTTCGTACAAAACATTACTACTAACGTTATCAATGGAAGCGTTCCAGAACAGGGTATAATTATTTACTATCGTGGCGTTGGCGGCTAAATTAGTTGGCGTCGTTGGTGGAACTATATCGCTACTGACCACCTGCATAAGTTTGGCATCTGCCCAATCGGCGTGAGCACAATAGTTGTTTCCGCCTGATATATCGGCAACTATTTTTAGTTGTGAGCCACCACTGATGTCTATATCAATCGGAATTGTTGGTGATGCGGGAGTCATTACGGGGCTTTGGTAGGCAAGCGTATTGTCTTTATAGACCTTGAATACCGCTTTTCCGCAGGGGGCATTTGGCAAAAAGGGGATTTCGTCATCAATGCCGATTTTTGCACTAAATGTATTGAACTCATTGGGCGTGAGGTTATAAACTATCTCCGACACAGCGTGCGTTCCGAGACCCTTACTGTAAGCCACACCATTGAGCGTAATTGTGCTGCCATCTCCCGCCGCATTTTCACCATTACTTTTGTCTTTTTCGTAAGGGCCAAAACCATTCGTACCCGTTACTTCATTTATATCTGAGAGATATATTTGTGAACTATTCGTTGAACTGGAAGTTGCTATAAAACTCAGCCTCGAACTGGTATTGAAATTGCCCGACAAGTCAATGGCTTTCACGTAACATTCAAAGTTTTGATTCATAATATTGCTCGCCGACGAATACTGATAAGTGAGCGTCTGCGGAGTTACGGTAGCTTGGGACGTGCCATTAACAAAGATTTCGTACGAGCCAACTGCCTGATTATCAGTTACATTATTCCAAGACAAGCGAAAATTATTATTACCAATATCGGATAGCTTCAAAAACGGCTCGTCTGGTGGCGTGTTATCGGGCGTACCACAACTTGGATAAATATCTTTGGTAAAAGTAGTTGTTAGTCCATAAGAGTCGGATACTTTAAGGACGACTCGGTAAAAGTATAAATGCCCATCGCACGGCACAATTTCGAGGTTTACTTGCGAGGTTTCTCTGGTCACATCTAATGCAGGGTGCGAGTGTTCATCGTGGTGCAAACGAACCGTCCAGCGATAGGTAAGCTGATTGTTAGGTTCTTCATTATCGGTCACTTGTGCCGAAAGTGCTATCAAATCTGAGCCATTATTAGCAAATAAATTAATGGCATCAACACTCGTTGAGCTAATAGTCGGAGCGGTATTATTGAGCGAAATAAAGGTTGATGTTGTGTCGCTCAGGCCGCCTTCATCGCTAACGGTAAGCATTACTTTGTATGCTTGCGGAGTCGTTGAGCCGTTGTCAAATATGTGCGATGGTGTTTGTCCAGTGGCAGTTTGTCCATTACCAAAATCCCAGTCATAGGTTAGATTGGTATTTTCGGGGTCGGTTGAACTTGACGCATTAAAGTCGACGGTAAGTGGAGAATTTCCTGACTTTGGGGTGGCAGTAAATCTTGCTTTTGGAGCTAAATTTGCCCCTAAATTATACACTATCTTCCGAACCTCCATGGGGTCACCTTCGCTGAAACCTAATTTTACGTAATAAATTGATTCATCAACGGGATTATAAGCCAAACTTACCGCTCCCAGGGCCGAAGCATGCAAATTTCGGAATGCTGTCGGATTTTGGTTTCCATCAAAAGAAAAACTTTTTATCCAGCCTGGTACAAAGTCAGCAAAAATATAGGTATTTCTAAATTCTTCGGGATAAGTCGTACCTGTGTACCACACCCCCCCAATCATACAAGTACCCGTAAAATTTTCTCCAGGAAACTCCGATGAGCCTACTGTATGCTCCATATCATTGATAATAACTCGGGCGGATAAATCAGTTGGAGCGTCGGGGTGTATCCACTCAACGGTTGGTTTTTTGTATGATGCAGGTGTGTAAATAGGGTTTGACCAAATCGTTGGTAGGTCATTTCCCTCATAAATTGGCCACCCAAAATTTTGCCCACCCGTTGTGGCAATATCCAATTCTTCTCTACGATTCCAGCCGACTTCACCAATATACACAACGCCTGGATTGCCCGAATTAGGTTTTACCGAAATCCTAAACGGATTACGAAGCCCCAAAGCCCAAACTCGAGATTGAGCCGCACGGGGAGCATTCGAGTCAAAATGCGGATTATCCGACATTCCATCACCGTTGGCGGCATTTATTCGGATAAGTTTTCCATTCAATGAATTTAACATTTGGCAGCGATATACCCTATCTTCTACATTTTCGGCTGGTGATAAAATTTCGTCATTCAAAGCTTCATCATCATAATCTACACCCAGACCACCATCGCCGCTACTTACAAAGAGGCTTCCGTCATTGCCAAAGGCTATTCCACCGCCGCCGTGGTTCGTTCCTGTAATCGGAATACCCGATGATTTTGTTTCGCCCAATAACACTAATCTCGAATTATAATCGACCGAATTGGTGCTGGCGGGTGCGGGAGTAGTATATCGGGTGACACGAGCAATGGTTGCTCCTTCCCATGTTACATTTGAGTCATAATCGGGCGTTCCGAAGAACAACAAATGATGTCTATCAACAACGTAGTAAAGATATACGTGACCGTTGTTGATGAAATTTGGATCTAAGGCAAAGCCTAAAATGCCATAGTCACCGTAAGTGGCTACTTCTCCCGAAATATCAATAAAAAGTGATTTGTTATTATTCTCTACTACATATACTCTACCCTCTTTTTCCCAAACGTACATCTTGCCGTTTGAGTCAAAAGTAAGACCCGTTGGGTTTTGCCAGTTGCTCGAATGAGCCACGTCGGCAAAGCCACTCGGTACTTGTGCTTGTGTGGCGAATGATATTACGAGAAGAAAGCAATATGTGAAAGTAAGAATTTTAGACATATCTTTATTTTTTTAGGCAAGTTTAAGTGGTGTTCTAAGTTTTAAAGGCTATTTGTCTTGTACTATCAAACTAATTTAAAAAAACTTAACTATTTAGATTCAATGACGTTCAAATGGTTTAACAGGTTGTACGGGTTTTTATTTTCCCTTAAAAATCGCTGGACGTTTTTGCAAAAAAGCCATTACGCCTTCTGCAAAGTCGTGTGTTGTACCGAGAGCCGATTGATTTTGGGCTTCTTGTTCAAGTATTTCATCAATTGTGTTACCGAATGATTGGTTCAATACTTTTTTCATGGCTCCGATAGCTACCGTAGGGGCGGTTTTATAATAACTTACGAGTGCTTCAACGGTGGCATCTAATGTCTCGAATGGTACTGCTTTGGTGACTAAGCCCAAGCTCAGGGCTTCGTCCATCATCACTTTTCGGCCCGTACTGCAAAGTTCAAAGGCTCGTTGCATTCCGACGATTCTTGGCAAAAAAAACATCGAACCCGCATCGGGCATGAGGCCAATGCCAACAAAAAGTTCGGTCATGTAAGCATTTTCATTAGCTATTATCAAATCACATGCCAAAGCCAGCGACATTCCCGCTCCCGCCGCAATGCCGTTCATGCGGCAAATCACGGGCTTTTCGGCATTTCTGATTGCCCGAATCATGGGATTATAGTTTTCTCGCAACGAATCTCCCAATGAGGTCAATTCGCCGCTCATACCCGCTTTGAGATCAGCTCCCGAGCAAAATGCTTTGTCGTCCACGCCAGTCAAAACGATTACTCTCACCGCCGTATCACTTGCTGATGCTTCAACGGCCACCGTGATTTCTTTGATAAGTGCCGCACTGAGGGCATTATAAACAGTCGGGCGATTGAGGGTAATTGTTGCTACGCCGTCGGAGATTTCAAAAAGAATATTTTCGTATGCCACTGGTTATCAGAATTTTAGATTTTGTCGTACGCTCGTTATCAAGTATTTACGTATAAACTTAGTGCAAAGTTGGCAAGGAATACGGCTTAATAAAACATTTTTCTGCAAAATTTCTTTGAATTGTTTGTGATAACCTATATTTGCAAACTTTTTTACAAACTATTTATTCAATGGAAGTGAATCAAACGGCGAATGGTAACGGAAACGGTCACCATCACCATAACATGGACAAAATGTCCGCTGCTGGACTGCTTATTGCCATGGGTATTATTTATGGCGACATTGGCACCTCTCCCCTCTACGTACTGAAAGCCATTGCGGGTACTGAACTCATCAATGAAGAAATTATTTTGGGAGCGTTGTCTTGTGTTTTTTGGACACTTACCATGCAAACCACCATCAAATACGTAATCTTGACCCTCCGAGCCGACAACCGTGGTGAAGGTGGAATATTGGCTCTTTTTGCCCTCGTGCGTCGCCACGCCAAATGGCTCACCGTGCCTGCTATCATCGGTGCGAGTGCATTATTAGCCGATGGTATCATAACTCCACCTTTTTCGGTAGCTTCGGCCATCGAAGGGCTTCGCATCAAGTTTCCTGATATTCAGTCGGCTACGATTGTAAAAATAGTTATTGCTATTATTTCTGTACTATTTATTGTACAGATTTTTGGTACAAAAAAGGTAGGTTATCTTTTCGGACCATTCATGTTGGCTTGGTTTGTGATGCTGGCGGTTTTGGGAGGAATTTGGATAGTGAAAGATTTTAGTGTCTTGCGTGCCATCAATCCTTACTATGGCTATGAACTACTCGTACACCACCCAGGCGGATTCTGGATTTTGGGTTCGGTGTTTCTCTGTACCACGGGTGCCGAAGCTCTTTATTCCGATTTGGGTCATTGCGGTCGTGGCAATATTCGCATCAGTTGGGGCTTTGTTAAAACTTGTTTATTGCTCAACTATTTTGGGCAAGGCGTTTATGTAATGAGCCTAAACGGACAAATGCTCGGCGACCGAAATCCATTTTATAACTTAATGCCCGATTGGTTTTTGCCCTTCGGTATTGCGATTGCTACCTTGGCGGCCATCATTGCCAGTCAGGCCTTGATAAGTGGCTCGTTTACATTGATTTCGGAGGCAATTCGCCTTAACTTTTGGCCAAAAATCAAGGTCAATTATCCTTCTGACCAAAAAGGACAGATTTACGTTCCGAGTGTTAATATCTTACTTTGGATTGGTTGTGTGGGCTTGACGCTGTATTTTGATAAAATAGCGGGTCAGATGTCGGTAGATGCGGGGCATGAAGTCACCCTCTCTACGGCCATGGAAGCTGCCTACGGTTTGGCTATCACCATGACCATGATTATGACCACTACCTTGATGGCGTATTATCTTTATGCCAAGAAATTTAATATTTGGGCAGTGATTTTATTTATCGTTACCTATGCAATCATTGAGGGGGCATTCTTGGTGGCTAATCTCCAAAAATTCCCGCATGGTGGTTATGTATCCTTGATTATTGCGGGCGTGATTGCGATGGTAATGTATATTTGGGTGCGAGCATTTAAGATAAAAACCCGCATGACCGAATACGAAAAATTGGATAAATACACCGAGTCGCTCAAAGAATTAAGTGCCGATATTACGGTACCGAAATACGCTACTCACTTAGTGTTTTTGAGTAATGCGGGGCGTGCCACCGAAATCGAAAATAAAATCATTTATTCTATTTTTCAGAAACGCCCCAAACGTGCCGATGTCTATTGGTTCGTTCATGTTGATACCGTTGATGATCCCTACACGATGGAATATAAAGTTATGACGGTAGCCGAAGATGATGTATATAAAGTAAATTTTCGTCTGGGATTTAGAGTGCCGCAGAAAATCAATCTCTATTTCAGACGGGTACTCGAAGATATGGTGAAAAATGGTGAAGTCGATATTCGTAGCCGCTACGAGTCACTAAATAAACATAACGTTATCGGTGATTTTAGATTCGTGGTTCTCGAAAAATTTCTTTCTTATGAAAACGAATTGCCTTTCTGGGAAGGATTAATTATGAAGACTTACTTTTTCGTGAAAGGATTTACACCCTCAGAAGATAAATGGTTTGGACTTGATAGCAGTGCCGTGAAGGTTGAAAAAGTGCCGTTCGTGATAAAAGCCGTAGAAAATATTAATCTCAAACGTATTCCGTGGACGGGTCATACGAATGGGCATTGAGTTTTACAATACCAAAAAGAATCCAAAATATACGATTAAGTTTCATGAAAATACTCATCACGGGCGGAGCAGGATTTGTCGGCTCATCGCTGGCTATTGCATTAAAAACCGACTACCCAGCTTACGAAATATACTGCCTTGATAATCTCCGACGCAAAGGCTCGGAACTGAATGTGGCTCGTTTGGGCAAGGCGGGTATCAATTTTATTCACGGTGATATTCGTAGCAAAGAAGATTTCGATGCCTTGCCCGTGGTCGATACCGTGATTGAAGCCTCAGCCGAACCTTCGGTCTTGGCGGGAATCAATGGCGGCACGCCCGACTACCTCATTAATACCAATCTTTTCGGAACGGTAAACTGCCTCAACTACGCCGTACGCTGCAACGCAAAGTTCGTGTTTCTTTCTACGAGTCGGGTTTATCCCATCAAAACGATTGAAACCTTGGATTTTGTGGAACAAGAAACCCGCTTTCAACTATCTGATAACCAGACAGTTAGAGGAGTTTCGGCCAAAGGAATTGCCGAAACTTTTCCGCTTGATGGCGTTCGTTCGCTTTATGGCACAACTAAACTGGCATCGGAGCTGATTATTCAAGAATACAACGAATTTTATAAACTCCCGACCGTCATTAATCGCTGCGGCGTGCTGACTGGCCCGTGGCAAATGGGCAAAGTTGATCAAGGCGTGATGGTGCTTTGGATTGCCAAACATTTCTTTGAGCAACAACTCGCCTACATCGGCTACGGTGGCGAAGGTAAGCAAACCCGTGATATGCTGCACGTGGCTGACCTCTACCGCTTGATTGACTGGCAATTGCATAATTTTGAGCAAGTAAACGGCGAGATTCTAAACGCTGGCGGGGGTGTTGAGGTGAGTGTTTCGTTGCAAGAACTCACCGAGATTTGCCAACGAGTAACGGGCAAAACGATTCCGATAACGAAGATTAAAGAAAACCGCCCTGCGGATATTCGCCTTTACATAACCGACAACTCAAAAGTAACCGCCTTGACGGGCTGGAAACCCGAAATCGGTATCGAACAAATTGTGCGGGAAATCACGGCGTGGCTTGCTGAAAACAGAGAGGCTTTGGAGCCGATTTTGAAGTAGAATCTTCTTCGCTCGGGTTTGTCTTGTCAAATAGCGATTTGGATTTGGTTGAATCTTAATGCAATCAATGTGAAGAGCAAAAATCCCCACTATTTTGGTGGGGATTTTGTTTTATAAAAGCTTTATTGTAAATTTGATTACAATTATGAAAAAAGACTATTACCTAACTGCATGAATGAACTTGACTTGCTACGCAAAAAAACGGGCATGACCATCGCCAAGGCTTGGATGCTGATGGCTACGACTATTGTGATACTTGTTTTGAGTATTGGTATCTTCAACTATTTTATTAGCGTAAACAAAACTTTAACTCCCACACTTGAGGATTCTATTTTCTATTTAACTTCATATATTTTTGTTTTTTTTTTAGGCTCTTTGTCAGGATTTTTTGTCAACAAAAAGCAACTTCCATTTTTTAGAAAAACAACATTTCTGATATATATATGGGGGTTTATGATTGCTATAGTTTGGTGTTATATCAATCCTATTATTTTGGATTTACTTCCCTTAAATCCCGTATC
Organism: Emticicia sp.; assembly: GCA_031378715.1. GTDB lineage: Bacteria > Bacteroidota > Bacteroidia > Cytophagales > Spirosomataceae > Emticicia. The sequence continues at coordinate 1,475 of JANNEN010000465.1, read as the reverse complement.
TTTTAAAGACAACAAGATTTTTTTGCTTTTGAATATGATAGTTATTTTATTCTATATTGTGCTTCAAATTGGCATCATTGGTCACGGTTTGTTGAAAAACTATACTTTTAGAAATGCTTTATTTACCGTAATTGCCGTCAGTATTACATTGATAGATCCGCAATCTGTGCTAATACTTATCTTTTATTCCTCAATTCTGTACTATATTTATTATCGGACCGCCTCTTTTCAGCTTGTAATATTTATAGTTACTATTTCCGCTACTGTGGAAACACTTCTTCCTGTTTATTTTGATGCTAATTTTACAGGAAATTACGTCCGAAACTACTTTATTCAAAATAATACCCTGTACTATGCGGGCTTTGTGGCGTGTGTAGGATTGATAATCGGAGGCTCGTATTACATCAAAACCCATACCCAACTCATCGAATGGCAGCGACCAGAAGAAGACGAGAACATTGAATTTTTATAGAAAAAGCACACAAACCACTATTATTTATGAATGAGTCTGATTTGCTACGCAAAAAAACGGGCATGAACATCGCCAAGGCTTGGATGCTAATGATGTCGGGCGTTGTTGCTTTTATTGTATGCGTGATCATTATTGGCTTTATCAATGGCTTTAAGAAATCTGGAATGAAAGAAGATGAAAAATTATTCTTCTGTGCATTGCTCGGCGTTCTTCTATTGTGTTGCCTTTGGGGATTTTTTATTAACAAAAAAGAGTTGCCTTTTTTCAGTAAACAACCATTGAAAATTACCTCGCTGTGCCTTATAGTAATGTTAGCTTGTTTTTATATCAGTCCTGTTTTGTATGATTTTTTTCCCTACGAAAGCAAATCGACCAGTAAAGATGATGAAATGCTTCCTTTTTTGGAAATATTACTTTCGTTAGCTCTGACGATACTTCAAATCGGTTGCATCGGACACGGTTTGCTCAAAAACTATCAATTCGGACAAGTGTTATTTACTGTGGTTGCGATGAGTATTATTTTTGTTATTCCGCAAGCAGTTATCGGAATGGCAATGCAAACCCTCATTATGTTTTATGTTTATTATAGAACTGCCTCTTTTCAACTACCGCTTTTGATGACTGTTATTTTTAGTATTTCGGAATGGATTTTGAAGAGCATCTTGAAGTTTAATATTTCAAACAACAATTATATCAGAACACAACTGGTGCCAAACACTACGCTTTATTATATAGGTATGTCAATAGCCGTAGGAATAATTGCGGGAGGGCTGCTTTACATCAAAAACCACACAAATACTATCGCTTGGCAACGCCCCGATGAAGATGAAAGCATGGCTTTTTTGTAAAATCGGCTCTCCAATTAAGGAACGTGTTAAAAATAGGTTATAACAGAATTTTTGATGGATTTTTTGTCAAAACAAGTCTAAAAAGCGGAATCTAATGAATTAAATGAGCATTTTTAGGCGATGGTTTGGCAAAAAAGATGCGAAAATTGTTACAA
>JANNEN010000445.1:0-7410 GCA_031378715.1 Emticicia sp. | reverse complement strand
GGACAGGTTTTTATCAACGGCAAAATGTCGGATAACCCCGAAAGAATGCAATCGGAATATGCCATCGAAACCACTACACAAGTGAACGAAAAGGTGTTTAAAAAGTACGAAATTACGGAATTTGAACAAGATGCACGAATGACCGACAAGACGGTCTATTACGTAACGGCATCGGCAAAGGCCGTTAGCGAGATGAAAACCCTTGATTTTGTTAAGAGTGTTACGCCAATGCTGCTCACGAAGGCCGATTCGACCGATGAAAGATACCCGACATTCCCGCACAATACAAAACTTTTTCAGTTCAATCGGGATAATTTTGGTCCCGTTACAATTCCAAAAGAAGGAATGACCATCACGCTTGATGAAAAAAACATTGCTCTCTACAAAGGAGTAATCACAACTTTTGATGGCAACGAAAATGCCAAATACATCAACGGACAAATTGTACTTGACGGTAAACCAATTACAACTTATACATTCAAGCAGGATTATTATTTTATGATGGGAGATAATCGCCACGGTTCGGACGACTCTCGTTTTTGGGGATTTGTACCCGAAGATCACATCGTGGGCAAGGCAGTATTTATCTGGATGTCGATTGACAAGGACGGAAGTTTCTTGAATAAAATCCGCTGGAATAGATTATTTTCGATAATTAGATAGAAATTAATGTAGAATGTTTGATGTTGAATGATGAATGAAGGTATAATCTTATCATTAATCATTCAACATTAAGCATCAATCATCAACAATTTACCACTCAATTCCGACTTCTCCCCTACCGCTCAGATAACTATTGGCTTGGCTAAAATGCTTGTTACCAAACCAACCTCCAAAATTTGCGGATAGTGGTGACGGGTGCTTCGATTTCAACACAAAGTGCTTACTGGTATCAATAATCTTGCCTTTGTCTTGGGCGTATTTTCCCCAAAGCATAAATACCACTCCTTTTTTTTCATCATTAATGCACCGAATAACAGCATCGGTGAATTGCTCCCAACCTTTATTTTGGTGCGAACCCGCCGCCGCCGCTTGTACCGTTAGTGTTGAATTTAGCATCAAGACTCCTTGATTTGCCCAACGTTCCAAATTACCGCTTTTCGGAAATGGGATGCCCAAATCTTCGTTGAGTTCTTTAAAAATATTTATCAACGAAGCTGGAAAAGTAACCCCATCATTGACCGAAAAACTCAGCCCATTTGCCTGACGAGGGCCATGATAGGGATCTTGACCCAGGATAACCACCCGTGTTTTATCGAACGGACATTTATCGAACGCATTAAAAATAAGACCACCTGGGGGATAACAAGTTTCGGCCTTGTAGGCAGCTCGCACAAAGGTAATTAAGGTTTCAAAATATGGTTTTCCAAACTCCGATTGCAACTTTGCTTTCCAACTTTCTTCAATCTTTACGTCCATTGAATAAAAAATAATATGAATAAAAAAATTTGTGTATTTTTGCTACGTTATATAAAAAAGCAGGTGTTTTGTATCCGCTTGAAAAGTATATTCAAAATTTATAACAAAGAAAGTTACCAAAACATTGCCTTCCAAGTCAAAACATTAATTAGCTGTAAAACAGCGTGTTTTTCTAAACCTATATAATCAAAACAATGACAACAACTGCGGTAACTGCTGGGGTGAAAGTAACTGTTAAAACCGAATATCAGCCTTCTTATTCGAACCCATACCAAGAACATTTTGTTTTTACCTATCGAATCCGAATCGAAAATAACAGCGAAAATACGGTTCAACTTTTGCGTCGGCAATGGTTTATTTTTGATACCAACGGCACAGTCAAGGAAGTCGAAGGTGATGGCGTTATTGGCCAACAACCAATTTTAGAATCGGGCGAAGTACACGAATATATTTCGGGTTGCCACCTCAAAACTTCAATCGGCAAGATGATGGGGAGTTATTTGATGGAAAAAATCGTCGATGGTCGTCAATTTCATGTCGAAATTCCAGAGTTTAATCTTATCGCTCCATTTCGATTAAATTAAAATCAGTTTGTGATTAGATGAATAAATAGAACTCGACAATCGTCGAGTTTTTTTGTAAAAATTCTACGAAATATTTCAAATATTTTTCAAAATCTATTTAATTCTACCTTACTTTTGTGGGTTAGGAAACTCAAATCGGGTGCTTGAAACAAAAAGAATCTTTGCAAAATGTTTTTATAACAAATATCATTATGGCATATAACAAATTCAAGATAGAAGATTTAAAAACCAAACTGAGTTTACCCGTAGAAAAAGAAGATTGGCTAAGTAAAAACCTAAGCCCCTTTGTAAATGACGAACTTTTGATGCGGGTATTGGGTGAAGCAAAAAAAACATATTTGGGTAGCGAAAAAGCTCGTTCAGAGTTTATTGTTACACCCGTTTTACAGGCACTGAATCGCCAAAATCAAGGCAAATTTACTATTTTTTCGGGTTATGAATTTAATATTGACAAATCAAAAGCCTTGAATGGCTTCTGTGATTTCATATTATCATCACCTACCAATGGATTTATTTTGGAATCGCCTGCTTTTTTTATCGTAGAAACTAAAAAAACCGATATTGACGACAATGCCATTGCTCAATGTGGTGCAGAGATGTATGCTGCTCAGATTTTTAATGAGCGAAAAGGAAAACCTCAGAAAGCTATTTATGGCTGTGTAACATCGGCATACAGTTGGGGATTTTTGAAATTAGAAAACAACATTGTTACAATAGACCCAAATTATGCCAGCCTAAGTTTTGATAATCCGTATCCTCCTTTGGTTGCACTACAATGGATTTTAAATAAAAGTTTTGCCAATCAATTATGAGTATATCATGTTACGAACAAGAAATTTAAAATAAACTTACTACTTATAAAATACTGATAATCAACACTTTATATCAATATAGCCTGATATCCGTCATCTATTAACTACTTATTTTTCATTCAACATTAACCATTTTCCATTAAATAATCATGCAATACCGAATCGAAAAAGATACCATGGGCGAGGTGCAAGTACCTGCCGACGTTTATTGGGGAGCCCAAACCCAGCGTTCCATCGAAAATTTCAAAATAGCCCAAGATATTAACAAAATGCCGAAAGAAATCATCAAGGCATTTGCATATCTGAAACACGGAGCCGCTCTCACCAACCACGATTTAGGCGTTTTAGTGAAAGAAAAAGCCGATTTGATTGGAACAGTTTGTCAGGAAATTTTAGCAGGAAAATTAGACGATCAATTTCCATTAGTGGTGTGGCAAACGGGTTCGGGAACGCAGTCAAACATGAACTGTAATGAAGTAATTGCCTACCGTGGACACGTGCTGCAAGGCGGAGATTTGGCCGATTATCAGAAATATCTGCACCCCAACGATGATGTCAATAAATCACAATCATCGAATGATACTTTTCCAACGGCGATGCACATTGCCGCTTACAAAATGTTGATGGAAACGACCATGCCAGGCATTGAAAAATTGCGGGATACGCTGGCGGCAAAATCAGCCGAATTTATGAATGTCGTAAAAATCGGTCGAACACACTTCATGGACGCAACTCCGCTGACGGTTGGACAAGAGTTTTCGGGCTACGTTTCGCAACTCGACCACGGACTTCGGGCAATCAGAAATACCCTTGCACACCTTTCTGAGCTTGCTTTGGGCGGAACTGCCGTCGGAACGGGCATCAATACACCCGCTGGATATTCGGAATTAGTGGCCAAACATATTGCCGATTTGACAGGTCTTCCGTTTATTACTGCCGAAAATAAATTTGAAGCATTGGCCGCCCACGATGCCATCGTAGAAGCCCACGGAGCATTGAAAACCGTTGCTGTAAGTTTGATGAAAATTGCCAATGATGTACGAATGTTGTCATCGGGGCCACGGGCGGGAATTGGCGAATTATTCATTCCCGACAACGAGCCAGGCTCATCAATTATGCCAGGAAAAGTAAACCCAACGCAATGCGAGGCACTAACGATGATTGCGGCACAGGTAATGGGCAACGACGTGGCGATTAACTTTGGCGGAGCAATGGGGCATTTCGAGTTAAATGTTTTTAAACCCGTTATGATTTTTAATTTTCTCCATTCGGCTCGTTTGATTGGTGAAGGTTGCGTTTCGTTCAATGATAAATGTGCGGTTGGTTTAGCTCCATTGACCGAAAATATAACGAAACACGTTAATAATTCGTTGATGCTCGTAACGGCACTAAACACCAAAATCGGCTACTATAAATCGGCCGAAATTGCCCAAACTGCCCACAATAACGGCTCAACGCTCAAAGAAACCGCCATTAGTTTAGGATATTTGACCGCCGAAGAATTTGACGCTTGGGTAAAGCCCGAAGAAATGGTTGGGAGTTTGCAATAAAATAAACAAAACATTTATGAATGCTTCATCAAATTACAGTATTCCGCTTACATTTAAGCAAATAGTTGGTTTGGTAAAACAATTACCAAAAGCTAAACAAGAAAAATTATTTACCCTCGTGCGTGATGAGAAAGAGACGAGTAAAGAAGAAATTCTTCAAAATCTGAAAGATGATTACATTGCCTTGCAAAACGGCACGTTGGTTACTATACCGCTTTCCGAATTTTTAGATGAATTAAAGCAAGAAGGACTTGTATAAGTACAGAACCTGTTCAAACTTATTATTTTACACGCAAAGAACACAAAGAAAATACAGCAAAGAACACAAAGAAAAAAATAAAGGTTCTCTGCGTTCTTTGCGAACATCTTTGCGAACTTTGCGTGTAAATTTAACCTATTTTTAGAAAAAAATAAAATCACATTGGCGAACCGATTCAAACAATCTTACAATTAAAATATGCAAGAAATAATCACTTGGCAAGACTTCGAGAAAATCGAACTGCGAGCGGGAACAATCATTGAAGTAAACGATTTTCCGAAAGCTCGGAAACCTTCTTATAAATTATTGATTGATTTGGGCGAAGAAATCGGCATCAAACGCTCGTCGGCACAGATTACGAAACTTTATACCAAGGAGCAACTTTTGGGCAAACAAGTAATTTGCGTAACGAATTTTCCAGCCCGTCAAATCGCCGATTTTATGTCGGAAGTACTCACAACGGGCTTTATTTTAGCCGATGACGAGGTAGTTTTGTCCGAACCGCAACAAAAAGTACCGAACGGAAGCCTTTTAGCGTAAATCTTTGAACTTTTTCTTGCAAATCTTGTTTCCATATTTATACATTTGTAGGTATTTCAAGCAAATCAATGAAAAACGTATTTTCCCGTATATTTTGTTCATTCATGGCAGTTCTTGTGCTAATTAGTAGCACGGGTTTTGGCTTGGTCGAACATTCATGCACGGTAAAAGGAAAACGAACTTCATTGCACAAAAGCGATTCTTCTTGTTGTAACAAAATTCCACAAAAAAGTTCTATCCCTCAAAAAACTACTGTAAAAAAAGCAAAATGTTGTTCGGAACAAGAAAAATACGAAAACGTTGATTTCGCTTCGTCAGCATCACAAAATGTTGCAAAATTTGTACAAAACGGCTTAGATTGGGTAAAAGTAGTTACAGTTTCTTTCGTTAATGCAATAGTTGAAAGCATTATTGAAAATATTTCTTCCAAAAAAACATCGTCTCCACCTCCTTCGGGGCGACAAATCCTTATCCTCATTCAGTCGTTTTTGATTTGATTTTATTGAAACAGTAAACTACTACAATTTGATGAAAATTGTGGCTTTTCTTGCTATTTCATTAATTCAAAACAAAATGACACAAACATTAACTGTTACTGGCATGACCTGCGAGGCGTGCGAGTACAAAATTCAACATCTTTTTTCGGGAATTACGGGCGTAAAATCGGCAACTCCCAATCGGGCAGAAAATGCTGTTTTGGTCGAAACGACTGAGAATATTTCATTGGCAAATTTTCAAGAAGTCTTGAAACCATTTACGAAATATTCAGTATCAGAAAAAGTGGTTTCCCCATTGCCCACAAAGATTTCCGAAATAGAAAAACAGAGAACTTGGTTTGAAACCTACAAGCCAATTTTGTTGATTTTTGCTTATATCACAGCAATTTCTCTCATCGCAAGCACCCCCCATCGGGGGGCGGGGGGGCTTTTCATGGCAGGATTTTTCTTGGTTTTCTCGTTTTTCAAGCTATTAAATCTCAAAGGATTTGCCGAAAGTTACGCCATGTATGATGTTTTGGCTAAGAAAATACCCGTGTGGGGCTATATTTATGCCTTCGTAGAATTAGGTCTGGGTGTTGCCTTTCTGACAAATTTTCAGCCTTTTCTCACCAATATTATTACACTCGTAGTGATGAGCATTAGCATCATTGGCGTTTTACAAAGTGTTTTAAACAAAAAACAGATTCAGTGTGCTTGCTTGGGGGCCGTTTTTAATTTGCCGATGAGTACCGTAACGATTATTGAAGATGCTCTAATGATTGCGATGAGTGGGGGAATGTTATTAATGATGTAAACTTAAAAATAAAATGAAAAATAGTACATTTTTAAAAAATCTTAGCCCAAAAGCGGTAACAGTGGTGTTTTCACTTATCACTTTTAACTGTTTTTCTTCAACTATACAAACCACAAAAATTGAAATTACGGGTAAAACGCCTACCCAAATTTATAATTTTATGTTTGGGTTGGACAAAATAAAGTACACTACTTGGCATCCCGAACACAAAGATTTTCGGGTTATAAAACAAACAAAAGATACCGTAGGATCTGTGTTTTTTTTCCACGAACAGTTGGATAAACTGAAAGTAAAATACAAGTGGGAAGTAGTAGAAATCACTCAAAATCGTAAAATAGTAATGAAAGCTAAATATTTTATTCCCATTGTTTTGACTTTAACTTTTGATGAAATACCTACTGGAACGCTCGTAACCCATAATTTGAATATTGGTTCTAAAAAGAATGCGGATATTACAGATTGGTTTATTCAGCGTTTTATACTCACAAAAAGTAAAAAGGATTCACAAGCCAGACACGCAGTTGAAGAATTTAAAAATTTAGAACGTATTTCGATGTAAGAACATATTTTGAGTTTATTATTATCCGCAAATCAAAAATCAAATAAAATGAACAAAAACATTCTTTATTTATCCGTTTTCTATCTAATCGTGGCTTGCACAGCCAATGATACTCAACCAGAATTAAATATCACTTCTCCGTCGGCTTTTGTTATCAACGGAGAAAGTTCAACAATCTCTGTAGTTGATTTAGCAAGCGACAATAGAAATACGATAACATTAAGCAGTACATCGGCTACTCATTTGGCACATGGTTCAAGTGCCAATATTGAGTATCCTCATCACATTTATCTTTCACCCGATGGAACAAAGTTAGCCATTGGAGTTCCTGGGGTTGATTTGACCGAAGGGCATACAGGAATGCACGAAAATAAAGGTAAAATTGTGATTGTAA
>JANNEN010000391.1:0-15773 GCA_031378715.1 Emticicia sp. | reverse complement strand
AATGATAGCTATAAAATTATCCAAAAAGTGCTACCCAAACTCAATCGTTCTACCCAAGTATCGGAGGTAAATTTGGACGAAGACGCTGATAATGAACTCGTTAGCTGTGAGTACGGCTACATTACGGGTAAACTCAGCATCTGGAACAAAGATAAAAAAGGCACGTTTCAAGAACAAACTTTAAGCCAAACCGTTGGAGCAATCAAGACCATTATTCTTGATTTTGATGGGGATAAAAAACTTGATATTGTGGCACAGTTTGCCCAAGGCAATGAGCGAATTGTACTTTATAAAAATCAAGGAAATAACCAATTTCAAGAAAAAACCTTACTTCAATTTCCGCCCAGCTACGGTTCGAGTTCGTTTGAATTGGCCGATATGAACAGCGATGGGCAGCTTGATATTGTCTATACGGCGGGCGACAATGCCGATTTTTCGAGCATTTTGAAACCTTACCATGGAGTGTATATTTTCACGAATAAAGGCAATTTGCGATTTGAACAAACAAGTTTTTTCTACCAAAATGGATCATACCGAGCTTTGCCAAGAGATTTTGATGCGGACGGTGATTTGGATTTGGCCGTTATTTCGATGTTTCCCGATGTTGATAAAAACCCACGAGAAGGCTTTGTTTATCTCGAAAATACTGGCTCGAATTTCAAAGCTAAGACCCTCAATATCAATCACTCAGGCCGCTGGAATGTGATTGATGCTGCCGATTTGGATAATGACGGAGATATTGATATTGTGCTGGGCAGCCACCCCGTTGCACCTTTTCCTGCGGGTTTTGACCAAGCATGGAAGCAAGGCAGCGGACTTTTAATACTGCGAAATAAGACAAAGTAACCTTGATTATTTGTTTTTCCCTTGTAATTTTGATAAAAAAAATACAGCTATGAGTTCACTTGTTTTTCATGTTGATGCCGACAAAGCCGATGTCAATATCTTAGAAAGCATCAAGGCTTTCTTTGGCAACCAAAAAGTAGAGATTTTGGTAAAATCAGAAAAGAGCCTTTCGGATATTATTCAGGAGAACCAAAAATCAAAAACATCTTATGTTTTCAAAGGTGATGAATTTGATTCTATCGCCGAAAAAATCTTAAACGATGAGCCTGTTAATTTTGAAAACTACAAAAGAATCGAACCGTGAGAGATATTAAATTTCAAGGAAATTCTTTTGAGGATTTTTGGAGTGGGGGCAAACAAATAAACAATTACAAAAACGAATTGTTCGCTTGATTCAAGAAATTAGAAGAACACCCTTCGATGGAATAGGAAAACCCGAAGCCCTCAAAGGTAATTATAGCGGTTTTTGGTCACGTCGCATAGACGACGGGCACCGCTTGGTTTATGAACTAAGTGACCAAGAAATCATCATTCACGCCGTCAGAGGGCATTATTCGTAATGTTTTTTTTGTAAAACTACCTTACCAAAACACTATCAACATAAGCATAAAAATCTTGGTTATCAAAATAGCCAATTCCTCCATAAAGAAAAGCAGTTTTGTTGTTGATTATTAAGTGATTTGTAGGGAAAATATCAACATAGCCTGGAAAACCACCATTTTTAAATACATAAAATGGTAGACTAAAACCTTCCTTTTTTATGTATCTTCGTACTGTTTCCAAAGAGTCATTGCTCAAAATTAAGAATTTGATTTTATCATTGTATTTTTCATAAAATTGCTGAATTTCGGGCATTTCTACTTCACATCCACCGCAACCTTTAAACCAAAAATTGATAAATGTATTTGAGGAATTGAGGACATCTTTTGCCAAATATTCTTTCCCGCTTTGCACATCAATAATAATTGACTTATTCAAATCATTCATATTGTAAGGCATCACGTTGTTACGGCTCATCCAATCATCGGCATCAAAAGATTTTTTGCCCGATTTGATGTTTGCCATAAATTTGTCTTTCTCAATATTGAGAGCTTTTTTTGATGTAATCCAAAGTTGAGTTTTGAACCCTACAAAACAGATACCTAATGCGACAATGATAATAATTAATGTAGTTTTCATAAGAATGTTTTTTTCTTGCAAAACTACTAACTATTTGATAATCAGGCTGTTAAAAAATCTTAAAAAAGTCGGAGCGGTTTTTGATCAGGAAATTTTTGGTGATTGAGGTATGAGTAGAGAGCGAATTAACAAGATTCAATTAAAAACCGACAACTGTTTTTCTTCGTTTTTTTTGCTCGAAATGCCCATCGGTAAATCCTTGATTTCACGGCGTTTAAATACCGTATTGAAGCTACGGGTGTGCTGCAAGCTCACGCCATTGACCGACACGTTGCTGTTGAAGTTGTAGTAATAGTTGGGTACGTTACGGCTGTATGCCTTCAAACGCCACGCACCGTCTTGGCTCAGTAGCCATTCTACCTCGCCACCATAGAAGTAATTATTGGCGGTTTGATCTTGGTTTTGCAAGATAGTATTATTCAAACTAAACTTGATGTTATTGCCAAATTTATAGGTAAAATTGACCTGCATATTATTCAACAAATTCTGACGAGCATTATTAAGATTGCCCAACTGCACCCCGATTTCGAGATTAGGGTCAATCTTGGAAGCAATATTACCCAACTGATTCGTCAAAATTCCGCTCACGTTATCAAGCAAAAGTTGCGAATCAAGAGCATCTTTAAAGCTATTGTTTGAAAACAGTCGGTTGAGTGCCGTAATGCCCACAAAGTTATTATTGAGGAGCTGTTCGTCGTCGTGGAGGCGTTGCTCAAAAGCAATCACCTGCGGTTGTAAGTTAAGCGGAATTTGGCGTTGGTTAAACTTAATATCAAATTTGGTGGTGGGTTTCATCAGTTTATCAGTCAGCATAATATAAGCCACCACGGGGTAACGACTTTTTAATTCGGCCGTATTAGTTCCCGATGCAAACTCGTCTGGCAGCAAAACGTTAGCCGTATAATTGGCATTTATGTTAATATCAGCATCGTAGGGGCTGCCCGTCCAGAGTATTCGGCTGCCCTCGGCAATGTCAAACTTGCGTAATTTTGAGATATTTTGCAGGCTAAAATCGTATTTTCCGCTCTTGATTGTATATGGCCCCGACATCGTAAACTCGCCACGGGTATCGTATTCGATGTTGATATTGCCATTACCGATGGCATTGAGCTGGTCTTGGTTGTTTCGGTCAAAAATCACGACACATTCGGCATCGGGTGTAATCGTAAAATTAAACGACATTTTTAGGCTGCCTTCGCTCCGAACGGTATCTTTTTTTGGTGCTAAATTTCCAACTTTTTTTGTATTTTTACTCATAAACGTAATACCTTGCTCTTCGGTGTTTACGGTGGTTTCGCCATCAAGCGGAATCGTTATTTTCGTGCCTTTTTTACTGGTCAGATTTGCCAAAATATTTACATTATCAAAGTCACCCGTGATGTGCAAATCACCCGAAGTAATACCCGTTCCATAAAAACTTTCGCTGTCTTTGATACCCGTATTCATGATTTTGAAGCCGTCACGCCCCTTCATGTAGGCATGAATACCGAGCATGAAATTTCCACCGCCACCATTAAAAATACCCCCTTCGAGGTCAGCAATATTACCATTTTGTAGAGCATCTCGCACTTTAAAGCCTTTTGCCGCCACAAAACCCTCCTCATTAAAGTTGAGTTGATCATCAAAATAGAGATACGAATTTAAGGCAATGATTCGCAACATTCCTTTTTCAAAATCAACGCTACCCCGAATAATCGGGTCGGTGGCCGTACCCCGAACGGTGAGTGTGCCACTGGCGTATCCACCGATATTTGAAAAAATATCATCAACAAACGACTCGAAAATCTCCAAATTTGTTTTCTTCAAAGTTGCTTTCAAATTGAGCGGATTACGGTCGTTTTTTGGGTCGTACGTTCCCGACACTCGAAAAATTTCGTTGTTGATTCTGATAATGTTTCCGTTGATATTGAGCCGCTGTTGGAGATTATCCCAAAGCACTTCGCTGGCAATTGTACCAATCAAAATGTTTTTATAGACGAGTTCGTCAATGCTAAAATCACTCGTCACCACGGCCTCATCGTATATATCTCGGAGGTTAAGTTTGCCGTTCACGATACCCTTCAAGTCAAGGTCGGATAGCGGTTTGAGGGTTTGCAAATCAAAATCCCGAATATCAACAATCGACTCTACGGAGGCATCTTCCGAAAACGAACCATTCAATGAAATACTTTGATTTTGGTTCGATAAGGCCACATCTTGAAAGCAAATATCGTTTTTCTGGATATTTATTAAGTTATTTTTACCCAATACCCATTGGCTTCCGAGCAGGTCGAGCTTCGTATTTTTTGGGTTGAAAGTGATGTCAATTCCCTCCGATAAAAAAGCTAATTTTCCGAAAGCCTGGGCTTTGTTGGGGCTGTTTTGTTGCCGCAATCGACCATCAAACTCAATGGTATTGCCCTGCCCCCAAGCACCCGAAATTTCCATTTTTTCGGTAGGCATCATACCCGCCAATTTTTGGGTATTCGAGTTAAAAATCAACGATGTCAAAATCTTGGGCGAGTTAGCTTCCTTAGAGGTATTGAAGTCAAGGTCGTTATCATAAAAAGCAAAATCTCCGTGACGAAGGGTATCAATTTTTCCCGATAAATATAATTCGGCGGTGTTTCTGATGTTAAGATTTCCACTTAATTCGGTGCCGTGCGAGATGTATAAATCGGGATAAAAATAAGCAAAAAACGGCTCTGACTTTTTAAAGGTAACTTTGTAGTCCAAGCCGTACTTATTATCCAAATCGGCGTAGGGCATTTGGGCGTAATAATCAATGCGGGTTTGCTCTTTGTCCAAGAAATACTGGGTGTATTCGTTCGATAATCGGGTAATATCGGCAATGGCCCGACTGGGGGTAAATTTGCCCGAAATATCAACATTAAAAAACTCCGATAAAAGGCTAATATTTCGAGAAGTACCTGATAATGAGGACGTTACGAACAATGAATCAATGCCCAACTGGCGTTTGTCGTATTGCAAAACGGTACGCAAAAACTTGGCTTCACCAAGCCAGTTATCCAATTCATTGCCTTGAAAATTGAGGTTAATTTCCGACCGTAACTTTACGTCATTCTTGGAGTATCCGAGGGGTTTTAGGTTTGCGTTCTGAACGATTCCGTGAATATCAAACTTGTTTAGCGTCTTGGCAAAATCAACTTTTCCACTCACATTAAATGCTAAATTTGAATCTTTTACGCTCACTTTTCCATCAAAAAGCGACTGGCTCATGTTGCCATCAACGTAGATATTTTTGTAGTCATAGCCATTGAACCATACGTGTTGCACTTTTCCGTCAAAATCCAATGCAGCATCTTTTATCGTGAATCCGCTGCCTTTTATTTTTCCTGCAAACGATAGCTTTTGTAATAGTTTAGCCTCATCAACGAGCTTACCCAAATCAAGATTTTCGACCGTGAGCGAGCCATCATAGCTTGGCAAAGTTCCGTTGGTTGGGAGTTTCATTTGGATATTTCCGTTTACGTTTCCCATCGCCGATTTTACGTAAGCATCGGTCTTGAAATCATTGTAAACGCCCTTAAATTTCCCTCCAAAATTTACCGTTCCGAACTTCTGCACTTGCGAAAAATACAGTGAATCGCCCACGTATTGACGAGCGTCAGCAGCATCAATTTGGCTGAGATTCCAATTCAGATCCATATCAGCTTTTTTCAAATCGGGCAAATGCTTAAAAGCAATATCACCATCAAGAAAACTATTAGTACCAAATTTGAGCTTGAAGTTTTTTACACCAAAATCATGCACCGTACCTCGAAAATCACCATTAAGTAAGTAATTTCCTTGATAAGCGTACATATCAATAGCAAATCTGCCGAGGTCTTGGGCATCAATTTGACAATCTTTTAAGTTACCTTCAATGATAACTTTCTCGTTAAAATCACCAAAATCTCGTGGGCTATTATAATTAAAAACCAACGAGTTTTTGAGCGTTGAATTATTAATTTTGGCATACAAATCATTCAGCCGCATTGATTTGCGAGAGTAGAAGAAATTGGTGTTTAGTTGTTTAATATTCAAGTCGCTTCGGCGTTCGATGCCCTGCATATTTTTCATTCCGAAGGTAATGGTATCACCGAGAACATAGAAATTTTTTAGATTTCCTTGTAAATCATTGATAGTGAAGTTGTTATAATCAAATTCTTCTTTCGGAAAGCGAGTTTTCTTGGGGTCAGCGAGGGTAAAAGTTGCATCTTGAATGTAGGCCTCATCAATCGTAAAAGGAGAATTATGTTCACCTTTTTGGCGTTTGGTTGTATCAGTCGAGGCGGTGAGGGCTTCGATTTTGGCAATCCATTTATCAATATTTAGCTCGCCATCTGGCTCATAAATCAACTTCACTCTCGGACTCCGAAGCATGACATAATCAAGGTTATTATCAAAACTCAGGATTTTTTCCCAACTAAACGAAAAGTTAGTTTTGCAATTCACGTAAAGTTCTTTCACGAAAATCATCTCACGGTCTTTTTGGTCATAAATCGTGATGTTTTCGAGTGTAATTTCGTCAAACCAAGTCATACTGGCTTTTTCGATTTTGACTTTCGAGCCTAATTTTTTCGATAATAATTCAGTAGCTTTTTGGAGTGATGTGGTCTGAAATTGTGGTAACTGCATGGCGTAAAAAACTAAACCAATGCCCAGCAAAAGCATCAAAAGTAGCGTAGAAATGACTCGTTTTGCATAAAAACTTAATACCAAACCAAACAACAAAATGCCAATCGAAACGAGTAAAGTTTTGGGTACGGGCGTAAACACCAACAAGCCACTCATCATACCAACGATGATGAGCGAAATGACTGTGACGGTGAATATTTTTAATACCTTACGCATTTGTAGGGCAAGTTTCTGACTTGCTTCTTTTGTTTTATTTTGGAACAATTCGGAGAATTGTTTTACAAATAATGCTATTTTTGTACTTTATCATTAAAAACAGGTTTATCGACAACCGTCTATTTACTGGGCGACATTCCGCTGGGCGACATTCCGCTGGGCGGCACTCCGCCATTGACTATGACTATTTTAGCAATCGAATCTTCATGCGACGACACGTCGGCTGCTGTTATTGCTAACGGCAAAATCTGCTCCAACATTGTAGCTGGGCAGTTAATTCACGAACTTTACGGGGGCGTTGTGCCAGAACTCGCCTCTCGGGCTCATCAGCAACACATCGTTCGGGTGGTCGAGAAAGCCATACAAACTGCGAATATAACAAAAAAAGACCTAAACGCCATAGCTTTTACTCGTGGGCCTGGACTTTTGGGGTCATTGCTGGTCGGAACCTCCTTTGCTAAGGCCATGGCACTGGCACTTGATGTACCCTTAATCGAGGTCAATCACATGCAAGCCCACGTGCTGGCACACTTCATCACTGATGACCGCCCCGATAAACCAAAACCCGCTTTTCCGTTTTTGTGTTTGACCGTCAGCGGTGGACATACCCAAATTGTACTCGTCAAAGATTATGACCAAATGGATATACTGGGCGAAACCCAAGACGATGCCGTAGGTGAGGCCTTCGACAAAACAGCCAAACTTTTGGGGCTTCCCTACCCTGGCGGGCCGCTAATAGATAAATACGCTCAGTTGGGCAATCCCTTGGTGTATGAATTTCCGTTGGCCGAAATGCCAAAATACAATTTTTCGTTTAGTGGAATAAAGACTTCAATATTGTATTTTTTAAAGAAACGAGTAGCCGAAAATCCAGATTTTATTGCTCAAAATCTGAACGATATTTGTGCCAGTGTGCAGCATACTTTGGTGCGAATGGTGCTGCAAAAGGTACATCGAGCCGCCCGTGAATTGGGCATAAAAGAGGTGGCTATTGCGGGCGGCGTTTCGGCCAATTCGGGTTTGCGAGAAACCTTGCAGAAAATGGGCGAAAAAGAAAATTGGCACGTCTATATCCCTGATTTTCAATACTGTACCGATAATGCGGGCATGATTGCGATGGCGGCACATTTCAAATATATCAAAGGTGATTTTTCGAGCCAAGCCGTCAGTCCATTACCCCGAATGGAGTGGTGAGAGGGATAGATTCGTTGCAAGTAAGTTTCCTGTTTATGTTCATAAATCGTTGCTATTCAGTACATTGCATAATAATTATTTGTTTTACAAATTTCTACCAAACCGTAGTCAAACTATGAAAAAATCAATACTTCTATTGCTCTCACTTATCATTTTCGGTGAATGCCTTGCCCAAAAAAATGTCAGTCAAACATCATCAGCACCAACTTTCAATGCAGATTTATACAAAGGTTTGAAATGGCGAAATATTGGGCCTTTTCGTGGTGGGCGAAGTGTAACCGCAACGGGCGTAAAACAAAACCCAATGACCTATTATTTTGGTTCAACGGGTGGCGGTATCTGGAAAACCGAAGATGCGGGTATTTCTTGGAAAAACATCTCGGACGGACAACTAAAAACTGGCTCGGTCGGCATTATTTCTGTGGCCGAATCTGACCCAAACGTACTTTACGTAGGCATGGGCGAGCATCCCGTGCGTGGCGTGATGACTTCCCACGGGGACGGAATTTATAAATCGACCGATGCAGGAAAGACTTGGAAAAACGTCGGCTTAGAAAAAACTCGGCACATTGCGGCGGTCAGAATTCACCCACAAAACCCCGACGTGGTTTACGTTGCGGCACAAGGAGCAGTCAATGGTGCGAGCGAAGACCGAGGCATTTATCGCACAACCGATGGCGGGAAAACTTGGCAAAAAATCTTTTATGTTGATGCCAACACGGGCTGTGCCGATTTGAGTATGGACATGACAAACCCACGGATTTTGTACGCAGCTATGTGGCAACACCGCCGCTACCCCTGGAAAGTCGAAAGTGGCGGAGCGGGTTGTGCCTTACACAAATCGGTCGATGGTGGTGATACTTGGACAAAAATGACCGAAGGTTTGCCCAAAAATATCGGAAAAACTGCCGTTTCGGTGTCGAGGGCAAATGCTAATCGAGTTTTTGCCAATATCGAAGCCGAGGGCGACAAGGCGGGCGTTTACAGAAGTGATGATGCAGGAAAAACTTGGACGCAAACCTCAAAACAACGAATCACTATCACCCGATCGTGGTATTATATTGAGATTTTTGCTGACCCAATCAATCCCGATTTGGTGTATGTGATGAACGCTCCTTTCTTGAAATCCATTGACGGCGGACGAACTTTTGCCCCCGTGCGAGTGCCACACGGTGATAATCACGACGTTTGGATAAATCCGACCAACAATCAGATTATGATAAATGCCAACGACGGCGGAGCGAATATTTCGTTCAATGGCGGGGCAAGTTGGAGTTCACAACAAAACCAACCAACGGCACAGTTTTACCGAGTCATTACCGATAATCAGTTTCCGTATAAAGTTTATGGTGGTCAGCAAGACAATACTTCTTTGGGCGTGGTTTCTCGCACAAACAGTGGCGGCATCGGCTGGCAAGATTGGGCAACGGGACCGGGCTGCGAGTCGGCCTACATTGCCTTTGATAATCCGAGCGACCCGCAGGTGATTTATGGCGGTTGCTACCAAGGTAATATTGAGGTGCATGATGTGAAAACGGGACTTGGCAAAGACGTGATGGCGTACCCGCACATCGGCTTGGCCGTAAAGCCAAAAGAACAAAAATACCGCTTCAACTGGAACGCCCCAATTATGGCTTCACCGTTTCGAAATGGCACGATTTATCACGCTGGAAATGTAGTCTTGAAAAGCTCGAATAATGGGCAAAATTGGCAAGAAATTAGCGGCGATTTGACCCGAAACGACAAAGCAAAGCAAGAAGACGGCGGTGGGCCATATACCAACGAAGGTGCGGGTGGCGAGGTTTATAATACGATTGCTTACCTTGCGGTTTCGCCCCACAAAGAGGGCGTTTTGTACGCTGGCAGTGACTGCGGTTTGGTTCATCTCACGCAAGATGATGGTAAAAATTGGGCAAATATTACCCCAAAAGATTTGGACGAATGTTTGATAAATAGCATCGAAGTTTCGCCCCACGACCCTGCAACGGCATATATCGTAGCAACGAAGTATAAATTCAATGATTTCACATCGCTGATTTTCGTAACAAAAGATTTTGGTAAAACTTGGAAAAGCATCACGCAAGGTATCGAAAAGGAGAGTTTCGCAAGAGTTGTTCGGGAAGACACCAAACGTAAGGGTTTGCTCTATTGTGGCTCTGAGTTTGGCTTTTACATTTCGTATAATCAAGGTGAAAACTGGCAAAAAATGCAGTTGAATTTGCCCATCGTTCCGATAACAGATTTGGTGATTCACGACAACGATTTGGTGGCCGCAACTGCGGGTCGTGCCTTCTGGATTTTGGACGATTTATCAACTTTTCAGCAATCCGAAAATCTGCAAAGTGAAGCAAAAGTAAGAATTTTTCAGCCAAAAAATACGGTCAAATTCGATGCCCCATCACCACCCGAACCAACGCCAGGTTTTGGTCAAAATCCGATGAATGGTGTGGTTTTGGATTATTTTTTACCAAAAAGTTATGACAGTTTGAAAGTGGTTTTGCAGGTTTTGGATAATACGGGAAGCATCATTAGAACTTTTGATAACAAAAAAGATTCAACTTTCGTGCCTTACGAAGGCAGCCCCGCACCGAAAGCCGTGATTCCATCAAAAAAAGGCATTAACCGCTTCGCTTGGGATATGCGAAAAGAGGGCACGGCTGGTATCAACAAAGTTTTTGTGAATGGCGATTATCGGGGTTCGTTGGTTGCCCCGAATACTTTTAAGGTCAGATTAATTGCCGAAAAAGATTCCTCAATGACCGAAGCCACGATAATTCCTGACCCAAGATTGAAGGCTACCAAAGCCGACTTTGAAGCCCAGCAAGCACTACTCAATAGCATTGATGAGCAGGTTCGAGATATTCATAATTCGGTAATCAAGATGAGAAAAGTAAAAACTCAGATTGAATCATTAACAGGTTTTTTGAAAGAGTCCAATGACTTGGGCGACACGCACAATATCGCTTTGATTGATACTGGAAAGGCTATTTTGAAGAAAATTTCGATTTGGGAAGAAAAACTCATTACGCCAAAACAAGAAACTTTTCAGGACGTAATCAACTTCAATAACCGCCTAAATGCCGAATTGATGGACTTAAAAACCCGTGTTGATGTACATGACCCACGCCCAACCGAAGGAGCAAAAACCCGACTAAATGATTTATCAAAAGAATGGGAAACCCACAAAATGGTGTTCACTAAACTTATCAACGTTGAAGTAGCCAAATTCAACGAAATGTACAAGCAAAAGGCAATTCCTGCACTGATTGTACCTGGAAGGTAGCGTGTTCAGTTCATAGCAAATAGTCGATAGACCATAGTAATACACTGGTTATCAGCTAATTAGAAGGCGACCTACACAGGGAAATACTGTCAATTTAAGGGATTTACCTACGCTAACGCTGGCAGGGTTCAAAACCCAGCCAGCGTTGAAACTTAGATAAATTAAATTTTGAAACTATTTAAAAACCTTAAATTGACAGCATTGCCCATACAAGGCAATGCCACATTTGGGCTGCTGATAAGTAAAGTATTATAGTAAGAAAAAAGCTCCCAAGTGGAGCTTTTTTAGTTTTGCCAATTATTTAATTTTTCCAGAATTGAGCTGGTCTTGCAATTTTTGCAACTTTTCCCACTCACCAGCGGCGGCTAATTTTGCTTGCTTTGGCCATGTTTCGGGGTTATGAATATTGAAACGCTTGCCCGCCTTATCTAAGATTGCTTGCAGGGTTTTTAACGAAGTTTTGGCTAATGCCGCAAAAGTCGTAATACCTTCGGCCACGATGAGTTCGGCTATTTTCTTGCCAATACCTTCAATTTTTACTAAATCATCAGCACTTGGGGTTTCTACTATTGTTTCTGCCACAACTTTTGCTTTTACAGCTTTCGGTGCGGTTGTCTTTGGTGCTTCTTTTGCTATATCAGCAGTGACTTCAATTACACAGTTTTCGATTTCAAATTGCGAAATATATGAATATTTTGCGGCCTGAGTATCGTTTACCCAACGACCATCATTCAACAAATAACGGTATTCGTACGAACCCGATTGTAGGCTAACTGATGCTTTCAATGAGCCATCTTTTTGTGGTTTTAGGGCAACACCACTTTCAGAATCCCAGTTATTAAAATCACCCAATAGAATGCCCGACGTTGCACCAGCGGCTACCTCGGCAGGAAGAAGAAAATCAATTTTTTTGCTTGACATATTGTATTTTTGTTTGTTTTAACACAAAGTTTTGCATTAAAAAATGTCTTTTCCAATAAAAAACATTGAAAAATGCAAAAAATCTTGATAAAGTACAATATATTGACAAAATGATGAAAAAAACGAGCTATTCAAGTCAAATATATTAACTTAAATAGCTCATTATCAATGTTTTATAAAAATTTAATTCTGATTAAATTGCTCCGTAATAACCTTGCGAAGTGCCTGGTGCGGACGTAACCCATTGCTACGATAAACTTTCGGCCCAGCGTCGGTTTTGGTGTCTTGGGCGTTACGCATCTGCCGTACTGACGTACTCCTAAACTCTTCGTATTCGTCGTCGGTCATGTCTTCACGGTTGGCTTTGCCCTTTTCTAAGCCGTCATCAAAAGTATTAATTCGGCGATCTTGGTCGGCTGCTTTCGATCGGTTGTACATATCCTCAATATATGAAAGTATCCCTTTTCGCTCGGCTTTCAACTCGGTCAGACTTGGCAGTTGAGCCAAATCGTTTTCTAAAATACTTTTCTGAACTACCTGTTTGGCAAGCTCGCCTTCGGCTGTTTTTAGCTCTTCTATCAGTTTCAAGTTTCGCTTCTTGACACGCCCAATGCTCGGCCCTGCTTGTAGCCAACTGTACCAATAAGCCTGCAAAATCGGGAACGCAATACCTAAGCAAATAGCTCCCGCAATGGCGAATAAAATACCGCTCAAAACAAACGACAGCAAAGCCCACGGACTGTTTACGAGGTCGAGGTTGAGGTTGTCATAAATCTTTAATTGAGCATCAATTTTTTGAATAAGTGCTTGATTATCAGTACTTTCCGCCACATTTGGATCGATTGACTGAGCGTCCGACTGCATGGCTTTTATTTGTTTATTGATGCTATCTTTGAGCTTGTCAGTCTTGTAAGCCTCGTAGCGAAACCACCCCAAAACAAGCATCGTAGCGACCGAAAATGCTACCAAAAAACCTTGAAAAATAGCGTAAGTGCGTTTGGTTTTTGGTGAATACTCGGTGATATATGGCTGCTCCACGAGTCGGTCGTAGGCGGGTTTGAGTAACACCGAAAGCATCGCCAAGCCAATAGCAAACGCCCAAGCCTCGTAGTTATCTCGAATATTGAGAGCGTAAGCTACAATTTCGTGGGAGATTATCAAATCACCAGTCACAAAAGCGATTCCAGCAAACAAATATAGCACCCCAGCCAGCAACGAATACGGCGATTCCATGCGGTTGCGTTTACCCTCTATTCGCTTGATAATGAGGAGGTTATCATCAATACGATTTTGCACAAAACCCACCTTGCGGGTGTGCGTATTAATACCCATGATGTGTTCTTGCAGTAGGTCGAATGCCGTTTTTTGTTTTTCCTTCGTTTCCGTGATTTCGGTGTCGAGTTTTGATACTTCCGTTTGCTTTTCGGCAATGCGGTCTTGCAGCCATTCGTAGGTTACGTGGCTCGAAATATACCCTTCGTAGGGATCTTCTTCTTTATCTTTGTCTTTTCTGATGTTTTCGACACCCAAAAGGTAGCCGTGCTGGTAGTCGGAGCTATAATAATTTTCTGGATTTTCCATAGTTGTTAGTCAATTTCAATGTTGTATTTATCCAAAAGCCCTTTGATATTATTCGCAGAAAATTTTGCTTTTTTGATACGGTTAAGTTCGGGGTCAATCGAAAAATTATTTGCCGTTCGTAAATCGGCTTTTTCTAAGATTGTATTTTCAAAAACTGCATTAAGCAACTCACAATCATCAAAAATGGCACTGTTGAGGTCGGTTTCGGTAAAATCAACTTCTCGCAGATTGCAATTTTGAAACTTTGTTCCTTTCATTTTTAATTGATAAAAACTCGCCAAATGCAAGAAACAATCTTGAAAATTTACCGAAAATAAAAACGGATTACACTCACCAAAATTTACGCCCAAGAGCTTACAAGTCTTGAAATTTACTCGTTTGAAGGCCGTATTGCTTAGTTTTACATTGCTGAGGTTACAGGCCTGAAATGTGCAATCTACAAAATCAAAATTGGATAAATGCAATTCCGAAAAGTCACAATTATTAAAGGTGCAACTTTCATATTCGGCCTTTCGGAAACTGATTTGGGTAAAAACAATACCGCCAAAGTTTTCCTCTTCGATGATGGGCTTTATCATTAAAGTATCTCTTGGATTTGCTTTTTTGTTAATTTTTCACGGTAGCTACGAGCCAAATTAAACTCACTTTCAAAAAGTTTTATGAGCATTTCTCGGCGTTCGGTTAGGCGTTTGAGTTCGGCTTCGGGCGATTTTAGGGCATCAATAATCTTCCATTTTTCGATTCGCTGCTCGTCGATTTCGAGTTTAAGTTGGGTTGTTTCCTCTTCCCAAAGTTGGGTTTTGTTGATTTTATCTTTCTGCAAACGCAGATTATCTGTCCAGAGGCTGGCATCGGTTTTCAGTATCGTGAGATTGCTCAAAAGTAATTTTCCTGCAAAAAGAAACAAGAAAAAGACGAACAGGAATAAAGCAAAAGCTCGCAAAAATACTTGACTCTGCAAAGTATCACTCGCAATAACTTGCACAAAAACAAAGATTGCCGCCGCCAAGGGCATTCCTATTTCTTCGAGAAGTTGTCGCCACGAAATTGAGGAGTTTTTTTCGTGAAAAAACGATTTTGAATTGAATAAATTGAACATTCCCGCCAAGAAAATACCGAGGGCAATAACGTAGTGATTTTGCGGAAAGTTAGCCTGAATCGACTCGTCAATCAAGAAATAATTGCCGATGCACATTCCCAGCGACAACACGATACCGATGAAGGTTCGGGGCAGT
Source organism: Emticicia sp. (assembly GCA_031378715.1). Classification (GTDB taxonomy): domain Bacteria; phylum Bacteroidota; class Bacteroidia; order Cytophagales; family Spirosomataceae; genus Emticicia. The sequence continues at coordinate 698 of JANNEN010000391.1, read as the reverse complement.
TGATGCTCGGAGCGTTCACGGCGTTCGAGAATATTAGTTTTTTCCGACAAGTCGTCGATACGGGTTTGTTTTTGTTCGATAAAAAGATTGTGTTCGCCAATTTTTTCTGAAAAATAGGCAACTGTTTTCTCGAGTTCGGCGGTTTGGTGGGCAAAGTAATTGCGAATCGCTCCGATTTTTTCTTCGGCTTTTGCTTCCGAAAGACCAAAAATTACGCCTTCGTCCCGTAGGGCATCTTCGTTTTCGAGCCAAAACGGAATGATGTCCATTTCGGGTGAAAACGATGCTGCTTCAACTGACGAAATCGGGGCTAATTCATCAAGATTGAAAGATTTTTCTTCATTCAAAGCTATTAAGTTTTCATCAGTTGATGTTGCCGATGACTTTGAATTAAACAGGTTTTTTACTTGGTCAAAAAAGGACATGAATTTTAGGGCGTTTTAAGCACGCATACCCACGGAAGCAATATTTGGAAAAACTTGATGGGCTGGGATTTTCTCGTAATCAATAATTGCATTGATTATCTCTCGAAAATACCTTTCACGCTCAAAATTTCCGCCAAAACCAGCATCAATCATCGTTGCTGCTCTTTCGTAGGCAATTGTGTATTCTCGGTGGTCACGAATTTTCATTGGTGGTTGGGTTGATAGTGTTAGTGATTTGCTTTCACTATGCAACCACAATGCCATATTATGTCT
>JANNEN010000387.1:0-4741 GCA_031378715.1 Emticicia sp. | reverse complement strand
ATAATTTTGAATTAAATAGTGAGCAAAAGCCTCTAAATCATTTTGGTTTTGAATCGGTGTCATGTTTTCGGGGGCATGACCAAAAAACTTTTTCCTAATTTCAGATTTAGCGTTTTTTTACTCGTCCAAATAAAGTTTTATACTTTTTGATTCCATAATGTGTCTTATAGTTTCGTCTTTTATCCTTCCTTTTAGTTCTTTACTTTCGTTTCAAAATCCAAGCAATATGCACGTGCCTGACTTGCAAAAAACCTTAAAACCACATTTATTCAGTGGCAAAACCTCTTTCGAAAGAATAATATTTCTCAGTGAAACTCCGTGCCAAATTCCTGCAACTCTGTGGCGAAAAAACTCAGTACAAAAACTCCAAATTTTCGGTTTTCATGTCTTCGGGTTCGAGTTCCAGAAATTCCTCCCAAAACGGATTTTCGGGCAGAGCCGCCTTACAGACAATCGGTTCTTTCTTGACGGGATGCACAAAATACAAGCGTCGGGCGTGCAAATTTATATTTCCTTCGAGATTTGGGCGGGGATACCCGTATTTCATATCGCCCCGAATCGGGCAGCCCATCTTGGCTAATTGCACCCTAATTTGGTGCGGTCGGCCCGTGATTGGGTTTACTTCCAACAAATGATAATGGTTGATTTCGCCCAAATATCGGTAGGTAAGTTCGGCTTTTTGTGAGCCTTCCACCTCTTCATCGTGAGCCGTGACGATGTTTCTATTCTCGTTTTTGACTAACCAGTTGGTGAGTTTGCCCGTTTTTTTCTCGGGCTTGTTGCCCACAACCGCCCAGTAGGTTTTCTGTATTTCTCGCTTCCTAAAAAGCTCGTTCATGCGTTCGAGGGCTTTGGAGGTTCGGGCAAAAATCACTAAACCACTCACGGGGCGGTCGAGGCGGTGAACAGTACCAAGAAAAACATCGCCAGGTTTGTTATATTTGGTTTTGATATAATCCTTTACATAATCCGACAGCGTTTTATCGCCCGTGCTATCGCCCTGTACCAAAACGCCTTGGGCTTTATTGACAATGATAACATGATTGTCTTCGTAAATTACTTGAAATGGTTTCTTTGCCACTTTGATTTTGAATTAAGACGGGGTCGCCCGTGTGATGTAGAATCAATATCGTTTGTTAAGATTTTTTCTAAAAATTTCCGTAAATACTCCTGTGGAGAAAATTTTAGAGCGATTAGCCACTACCCAGAGGTTACTCGAAGAGGTGAATTTCTAAATCAAACGATGTTTTTATAAGAATTTGAGAATAGTTTTACTTCCTTTTTAATGCTATTTCTTTTATGATTTCCTATTATCGGTGGAGTGTAATTTACCGAAAAGATGTTTATGATGAAGGGGGAACTGGAACACCAGTCGGGTTATTACTTGTCCATTTATGTGTATAACTCTGCTTTTTGTACAGCCATATCAATCAATTAGACATAGTGTATTATCTTCACAGTTTGTCAATTTCCTCTTTCGTCAAACCCGTTGATTTTAAAATTATTTCGATATCAATACCTAAATTTTTAAGCTGTTTTGCCGTTTCTATTTTACCTTCCACCTTACCTCTTATTTCTCCTTTTATCTCTCCTCTTGCTTCTCCTTTTCTTTCGGCCAATTCTATTCTTCCAATTTCATCTCGTTCTTTAATACTTGCTCTTTCATAATCGTCTAATTCTGCTTGTGTCCAATTATGCTTGTTCGCTCCTAAATAGGCTTCTTTCAATCCTTCATCTTCTACACCTGTAGGTATTAAGTCCAGATTTTCCGCATTTTTTATAAAATATGTCCACTGGTCAATGGGGCTTTTCAATTCTGCTAACGTCTTGTTGAATTTTGGCAATTCGATAAAATTAAATTCAACATCTTGAATAACCTGTTCATTGGTTTCAACGTCCAGTACTTTGTGGCAACTCACATAATTTTTATTTCTGCTAATTTCAAATTCTAAAATACCAATAAAATATACAGGATTCAGTCTATGATATTTTTTCCCTTCCTCAATTTGACTTGAATAACTTTGTGAGGTATAATATAAAACCCTTTTATGAAAAAAATCTGATTCAGCGATTTGCATTTCTACAATAAAAGTGTTGCCATTTTTATCTTTTGCTTTCACGTCCACGATAGTAGATTTTCCGCCAGAAAGTTTTGCTAATTGATATGGATTGATAATATCAACATCAATTATGCTGTTGTTGTTGGGTAATTTGATAACCGCATTCAGAAAAGAAACCAAAGAGATTTTTCTATTTTCATCTCCGAAAATTTTTCTGAAAGCAATATCGTTGGTTACATCTACAAATTTCATGGAACAAATTTACAAATATTTATCTGTCTTGTGAAAAAAATCTCGAAATATTGTCGTTCGTTGCGTATTCGAGTGTTGTTTTGCATTTGCCGATTTTTAGACAAACGCCAACGCCAGCCGCCTTGTTTCTTCATCGGTTTTGATATAATCTTCGAGGGTTGGGGTTTGCACAAAAGTTACTTTTTGCATAGCATTTTCTATTAAATCGGACATTACCAAGAAGCCGATTTCGTCACGCAGGAAAGCCGCAACCGCAATTTCGTTGGCAGCATTGACGATACACGCCATATTTCCACCCACTTCGAGGGCTTCAAATGCAAAACTTAAATTTCTAAATGTTTGATAATCAGGCTTTTCAAAAGTCAGCGATGGAAATTGAGCAAAATCCATTCTCGGAAAATCTGATTTCAAGCGATTCGGATAACCCAACGCAAATTGAATCGGCACTCGCATATCGGGCAGCCCCATTTGGGCTTTCATGCTCCCATCTTCAAACTGCACCATCGAGTGAATGATACTTTGCGGGTGAACCACAACTTCGATTTGTTCGGGCGTGAGTCCAAAAAGCCATTTGGCTTCAATCACTTCCAAACCTTTATTCATCAACGAGGCCGAATCAATCGTGATTTTTGCCCCCATGCTCCAATTTGGGTGCTTCAATGCCTGTGCTTTCGTAACGGTTTTCAAGAAATCTCGGTCTTTTCCTCGAAAAGGCCCGCCCGAAGCCGTCAAGATTATCTTCTCGATTGGATTATGAAATTCGCCAACCAAGCACTGAAAAATCGCCGAATGTTCGGAATCAACGGGCAGAATATCAACCTTGTGTTTTTGAGCCAATTCCGTCACTAATTCGCCCGCCACAACGAGCGTTTCTTTGTTGGCCAAAGCAATGTGTTTGCCCGCTTTGATGGCCGCCACCGTCGGAATTAAGCCTGCGTAGCCGACTAAGGCCGTAAGTACCATATTGACCGACTCCATTTCGACGACCGAAACCAACGATTGTTCGCCCGTGTAAACTTTTATATCGAGCGGGTCGAGGGCGGCAAATACTTTATCGTAAAGGTTTTCGTTAGAAATAACTACCACATTCGGTCGAAACTTTGCCGCTTGGGCTATCAGCAAATCGGCGTTATTTTGGGCGGTCAGTACTTCAATTTCAAAAATATCGGGGTTTGCTTCTACCACTTCGAGTGCCTGTGTACCAATCGAACCCGTTGAGCCAAGTATGGCGAGATGACGCTTCTGCATGAAAAAAATATCGACTTTTGATAAATTTACTTAAATTTTTGCGTAAAGTTCGGAAAATTTACTGATAAAGTTTTTATTTTACCGTTTCATATAATGAAGAATGTAGAATGTAGAGTTAAGAATGCTGGATTTTGATCTATAACTATTTGATTACAAGTAAGTTAAGTGTATTCAAAGGTATTTTTGATTATAAAAAACAACAAATTATTTCATTTTTTATTCCCCTTTGGGGCAGTGCGACGTTTCGCTTAGGGATTTTTATGAAAACAGCAGAAGATCAATTTCAATTTTTTGAGGGGGTGTTATTTGAAGCCTTCGGGCGGGATTTACAAGTAACCGAATACCGTTTGTTGCAAGGCGGGAGTATCAATATGACTGTGCAAATGGTGACCAACGAAGGGAAATATTTTATCAAATATAACACCCGAAATTTTGAGCAAATGTTTGAAACCGAAGCTAAGGGTTTGGAACTTTTGCGGGATACCAACGTGATTCACGTCCCAGAGGTGATTAATTGGGGGCGGCGAGATGGACAAGATTACTTGGTACTCGAAAACATCGAATACACCAAACCCAATTTTGGTTATTGGGAAAGTTTGGGCGAGAAAATAGCCGCACTGCACCGAAATACTGATGCACAGTTTGGGCTACATTTCGATAATTATATCGGTTCGCTTCGTCAAAGTAATGAGCAAAAAACCGACTGGCTGACGTTTTTTATCGAAAAAAGATTAAATCTCCAAGCAGGTTTGGCTTATTATAATGAGCTGATTAGCAAGGAGTTGTACGAAAAATTCCAGCGATTTTATAAAGTTTTGCCCGACCTTCTGCCCACCGAGAAACCTTCGCTCCTGCACGGCGATCTATGGACGGGAAACGTAATCACGGACAGCAACGGCAACCCGACGCTCATCGACCCAGCCGTTTATTATGGAAATCGTGAAATGGAAATTGCCTTCACAAATCTGTTCGGCGGCTTCGACAAACGTTTTTATGACACCTACCAAGAGGTATTTCCGATGCAGCCCCGCTTCGATTTACGGGTGCCGATTTATAATATTTATCCGCTTTTGGTGCATGTAAATCTGTTCGGTACGAGTTATTTACCGCCCGTGATTCGGACGATGAATAAGTATCTTTAAGGTCTGTACCGCAGGTCTGACCTTGTGGGTATAAGTATC
>JANNEN010000378.1:0-16540 GCA_031378715.1 Emticicia sp. | reverse complement strand
ATATAAACCATGTTGAGGTTACGTCGAATGGCATGAACAAATTGCCCCATGCCAATAGAGGCAGTGTCGCCATCACCCGAAACTCCGAAGTAAACCAAATCACGATTTGCCAAATAAGCACCAGTTGCCACTGAAGGCATTCGTCCATGAACAGAGTTAAACCCATGCGAATTTCCTAAAAAGTAGGCAGGTGTTTTTGAGGAACATCCAATGCCCGACATCTTGGCAATACGATGTGGCTCTATGGCAAGCTCAAAGCAAGCCTGAATAACTGCACCAGAAATAGAGTCATGCCCACAACCAGCACAAAGGGTAGATAAAGCCCCTTCGTAGTCTTTTTTGGTGAAATTGATTTTATTTTTTGGCAAATCTGGATGCCTAAAGGTCGGACGAACGTATGTCATTTTTGGTTATATTTGTTCTTTATTTGTCAAATTTTTAATAGGAAACCTATAATTCGTCGAATTTTAGATTGTTCATTCAATAATCATAATGCCTTCGGTTCTAAATTGCTCTAAATTATCAAGTTGAAAATTTTCGTCAGAAGTTTGACGAATTGTATGAAATTTCACAACGCATCCTCCAAAAATATCAATATCTTTTCCTTGCAATGTTGTTTCGTTATATGAAATTATTACTCGAAAATTGTATTCAAATGTCGCTTTCAATTTTTCATATAGCTGTTTGCTAAATTCAAGTCCAACTTTCAAATATTCAAACTCTTCTAATGGATTGAGAACATAATCATCAATATGAATGTCGTTTAAAAATTCTTCATAAGAAGTCTTCTCAAAATCTAAACTAAGTTCAGGAGGTCCAAAATATACAAAGTCTTTAAATAAAATACAGCCTTGTTCTTTTCTAAATCCAGAATTAATAAGTGTTTTTAATGCTATTGGTAAGTCTATATTTTGACTTATAAAATCATAATCTTTATCACTAACAATTTTAGTCAATATTGAATTTGTCCTTATATTCATTCAATTTGCATTAGGAAGAAATTATGACTAATATGTTATGAATATTGTAAATTTAAAAGTACCATTTTTTTAGTTTCCTCCCCTTTTTTCAAGGGGAGGTGTCCTGACAACAGTCGGACGGAGGCGGACGTCGCACGGGGTAAAACAAGGGATTTGAAGACTTAGAAAACATATTCTACGCTGAAAAACCCCTCCGTCAAAATTCGACTTTGTCAGAATTTTGCCACCTCCCCTTGAAAAAAGGGGAGGAAATTACTGGTATTTTTAAACTTAAATTATCCCTTAACTTAAACAACACTCAAATTCTTACTAATTTCTTTCACAATTTTATCAGCAGTAATTGGCATTCCGTCATAATTCAAGACACGAATCAATTTTTTAGGATTTATCTCTAATTCATTGATAAGCAATGACCGCATTTGGGCATCACGGTTTTGCTCGATAACAAAAACAATTTCGTGGTCTTCGATGAATTGTTCCACATATTTATTAAACGGAAATGCTTTGAGTTGCATTGCATCAAGCACCACATCTTGTTCACGCAATAAATCAATGGCTTCTTCTGACGAATAAGTAGAAGTTCCGAAGAAAATCACGCCCATTGGACTCATATTTTTTTGTTGGTAAAAATGTGGTTTTGGCAAAATCTCCTTTGCTGTTTCCCATTTTTTCTCCAATCGTTGCATATTTTTTACATAAACTGCACTGTCTTCAGTATAAATGGCATATTCATCACGAGATGTTCCACGAGTAAAATATGAGCCTTTGGTTGGGTGCGTTCCTGGGTAAGTTCGGTATGGAATTCCGTCGCCATCAGAGTCTAAGTAACGTCCAAAACGCCCCATGTTTTCCAAATCTTCTGCCGTATAAACTTTTCCTCGGTCATATTTTCTGCTTTCGTCCCACTCAAAAGGTTCGCTCATGTGGTCGTTCATGCCTAAATCTAAATCAGTCAAAACGATGACGGGTGTTTGTAAACGTTCTGCCAAATCGAAAGCATCGGCAGTCAATTCAAAGCAATCTTTCGGATTACTCGGAAATAACAAAACGTGCTTGGTGTCGCCATGAGAAGCATAAGCGGCAAGGGTAATGTCCGATTGTTGCGTACGAGTTGGCATACCCGTTGAAGGGCCAGTTCGTTGCACATCAATCAAAACGGCAGGAATTTCGGCAAAATATCCAAGTCCCAAAAACTCATTCATCAACGAAACGCCCGGTCCAGAAGTGGCAGTAAACGACCTTGCTCCATTCCAATTTGCACCGATAACCATTCCTATTGCTGCCAGTTCGTCTTCGGCTTGCACGATGGCAAAGTTTTTCTCGCCTGTTTCTTTGTCGGTGCGAAATTTCTTGGCGTATTTTTCAAATTTTTCAACCACCGAAGTCGAAGGCGTAATTGGATACCAAGCGGCAACTGTTGCTCCTGCATAAACAGCCCCTAATCCACAAGCTCCATTGCCATCAAACAAAATTCTTTTGCCTACCAAATCTCGTCTTTCTACACGAATATTAAGCGGAAAAGTGAAGTTTTCCTGTACGTATTTTACGCCGAGTTGCAAGGCTTGCACATTGGGTGCTACCAATTTTTCTTTTCCTTTGAATTGCTCTGCTAAGAGTTGTTCTAAAACTGCAAATTCAATATCCAAAAGTGCCGATAAAGCACCTACATAAATGATATTTTTGAATAATTGGCGTTGGCGAGGGTCAGAATATTGCTCCATACAAATACCCATCAACGGAATTCCCAGATAGGTAATGTCTTCACGAATGTATTCTTTGTGCAGGGGTTTAGTGCTATCGTACATAAAATATCCACCCGAACGCACATCTTTTACGTCTTTCAACATACTTTGAGGATTCACCGAAACCATCAAATCTATGCCTTCACGCCTGCCCAAATAGCCTTTTTCGCTAATTCTTACTTCATACCAAGTTGGTAACCCTTGAATATTTGATGGAAAAATGTTTTTTGGCGTAACAGGAATCCCCATTCTAAATATCGCTTTGGCAAACATACTATTGGCACTGGCAGAACCCGTACCATTTACATTCGCAAAGCGTACTACAAAATCATTAACTTGTGTCATATTACCATTCTCAAAAAAGAGGAAATTTCATTTAATTTAATTGCCACGGAACAAGTTGGAAACTTGTTCTACTAAGCATGGCTTCCGCAACCATGATGAGCCTTGGTTGTATTATAGAAAAACTTCTGCATATCCCAAGCGGACGTAGGGCAACGCTCGGCACATAAACCACAATGCAAGCAAACGTCTTCGTCTTTGACCATTACTCGACCAGTTGCTGGCAAAATATCTGACACCAAAAGGTCTTGATTTAAGCGTAAGGCTGGTGCTAACAGGCGAGTACGAAGGTCGGCCTCTGTACCATTTGTGGTAAATGTTATGCAGTCAGTAGGGCAGACGTCCATGCAAGCATCGCACTCTATACAACGGTTTTCGGTGAAAACGGTTTGTACATCGCAATTAAGGCAACGTTCGGCTTCTTTGAAACCTACGATTTTATCAAAACCGAGTTCAACTTCTTTTTTACGGTCTTTGAGCGTCAAGGCTTTTTCGGCTTGTGGCACTACAAAACGATTATCGTCAGCTACCACGCTATCATAACTCCATTCGTGGATGCCCATTTTTTGAGAAACCAAATTTGTAAATGGGTCGGGACGCACATCAAGCGATTTGCCATTACAATATAAATCAATCGAAACGGCAGCCGAATGTCCTTGTGCTACTGCGGTAATAACATTTTTAGGACCAAGTGCTGCATCGCCACCAAAGAAAACTTTTTCATTAGTTGATTGGAAAGTAAGGCTATTGACAGAAGGCATTTCCCATTTGTCAAAATCAATTCCTAAATCACGCTCAATCCAAGGGAAATAGTTTTCTTGTCCGATAGCCACCAACACATCATCGGCTTCTATAAATACTGGAGGTTCGTTCATAGAAACCAATGACCGTTTGCCTTTTTCGTCATAAACTGCATGAACTTTATCGAAAGTCATACCCTTCAACTGTCCATTTTCTGAAACAAAAGAGATTGGCACATGATTATCCAAAATCGGAATATCTTCGTGCATGGCATCTTCTTTTTCCCAAGGCGAAGCACGCATTTCAGAGAATGGACTACGAACTACTACTTTTACTTCCTCACCACCCAAGCGGCGAGAAGTTCGGCAGCAATCCATTGCGGTATTTCCACCACCCAAAACGATTACTTTTTTACCTATTTTATTGGTATGTTCAAAAGCTACACTTGCCAGCCATTCAATGCCGACATGAATATTGGCTGCACCTTCTTCTCTTCCTTGCAAATTTGACAAATCACGCCCACGAGGAGCCCCCGTTCCTACAAAAACGGCATCATAATTATCAGCTAAAACTTTTTTCAAACTCGAAACATAAGTCTTGAAGTGTTTGTGAATACCCAGATTGAGGATATTATTTACTTCTTCATCCAAAACAGATTCGGGCAAACGAAAAGAAGGAATTTGACTACGCATCATGCCTCCGCCTTTGATTTGCTCATCAAAAACGTGGATTTCGTAGCCCAGAGGAGCTAAATCACGAGCAACGGTAAGCGAAGCTGGACCTGCACCAATCAATGCAATACGCTTGCCATTTCCTTTGGTTGGAATTTTAGGAAGCAAATGCGTAATATCACCTTTGTTGTCGGCGGCTACACGTTTTAGGCGGCAAATTGCCACGGGTTCTTCGTCCAAACGCCCACGTCGGCAAGCTGGTTCGCAAGGTCTATCACAAGTGCGACCCAGTACGCCAGGAAAAACATTTGATTCCCAATTGACCATATACGCCTCCGTATATTTTTCGGCAGCAATAAGCCTAATGTACTCAGGCACGGGCGTATGTGCTGGGCAAGCATACTGACAATCTACGACTTTGTGATAGTATTCGGGGTCGTGTACGTTAGTTGGTTCCAATGGTTTGAATAGTTTTAGATTGAAATCGGTAGGTAAAACTACTTAATTTTAAAAAGTATTTCCAAATATTATTTTGTTAAATATCAAAAACGGCAATGATTATATGAGTTTTTGTTAATTTAATATGATTTCTACATCTGCTTCAACTCACTCACCAATTTTGACAAAACACCTTTGGCATCACCAAAAAGCATACTTGTTTTTGGTTGGTAAAAAAGAAGGTTGTCAATTCCTGCATAACCTGCATTCATGCTTCGCTTGTTTACGATGATATTTTTAGCATTTTCAACATCAAGAATCGGCATTCCGAAAATCGGTGAAGAAGGGTCTGTTTTGGCGGCTGGATTTACCACGTCATTTGCTCCGACAACCAAAACCACATCAGTATTTGCAAACTGGGGGTTTATGTCTTCCATTTCGACCAATTTGTCATACGAAACATTGCTTTCTGCTAAAAGTACGTTCATGTGTCCTGGCATACGACCTGCTACTGGGTGAATGGCATAAACTACTTCTACGCCACGCTCTTCCAATAATAACTCTAATTCGTGAATGACGTGTTGGGCTTGTGCAACTGCCAAACCATAACCTGGCACAATGACTACTTTCTTGGCATAATTCATCAAAATAGCGGTGTCCGAAATTGAAATATCTTTGACACTGCCATTAACATCGGCTGCCGCACCTGTGGAAGAGCTTCCACCAAATGCTCCAAAAATTACATTGCTCAATGGGCGATTCATGGCTTTACACATTGCCAAAGTCAAGATTGTTCCTGCCGAACCAACTAAAATTCCGCCCGTAAGCATGACTTGGTTTTGGTACAAAAATCCACCAAAGGCAGCAGCTAAACCCGTAAACGAATTGAGCAGTGAAATAACCACTGGCATATCTGCTCCGCCGATAGGAATGACAAACAAAATGCCATAAACTAAGGCAAAAACAAATAATAAAACAACCAAGAAAAGATGCTCTGGTTGGGCGTAAACGATGTATGCTCCAAACAAAACGAGAGCAATCATTATTGCCGTATTCAGAATGTTGTACTTCGGAATTCTGATAGGTTTTTTCATGGTTTCATTGAGTTTCAGGAAAGCAATAACGCTTCCACTGAATGAAACCGAACCGATGATTAGTCCTGCAATAATTGTGGTTAAAGCACCGGTTTTGCCGAGATTATGCTCATATTCCATCAAACCAATGATGGCTGCACAAGCTCCACCCATTCCGTTGAAGAGCGAAACGAGCTCGGGCATTTTGGTCATTTGTACTTTGCTTGCTGTCAGCCAACCAGCCACAGTTCCGACTGCGATTGCGGCCAAAATCAAAATGATTTTGATTGGTTCACGGGTAGTATAACCGTCGGCATGATTATACAACAAAATAGTGCCAACGATTGCCAAAGTCATGCCAAAAGCTGCATAAAGATTGCCTTTACGAGCCGAATCGGGGTGACTCAACATTTTTAAACCAAGCACAAAAGTTACCGAAGCAACCAAATAAATAATATCAAGAATATATTTTATTTCCATGAGGTATTTTTCGAAAATTTAACGCTGGCAGGGTTTTGAACCCTGCCAGCGTTTGAGCATTATTTTTTCTTTTTAAACATTTCTAACATTCTATCAGTAACCGCAAAGCCACCGACTACATTGAGCGTGCCAAATACAACCGCTACGAAACCAAGTGCCAAAGCCAAAATATTTTCGGCAGGCGTATTGAGCATCACAATTATTGCCCCCACAATAACAACTCCGTGAATGGCATTTGCACCGCTCATCAGAGGCGTGTGCAGCACGGCAGGTACTTTTCCGATAACCTCAACGCCCACAAAGACCGACAATATAATAATGTATATCATCTGGATATTTTCGCCGAGGAAAGTAATTATTTGATTCATTTTTTAAGAAATTATTTCGTGAGTGAAGCGTGAACAATACTTCCATTATGAACAATCAGTGAGCCTTTCGTGATTTCTTCTTCCATTTCCCATTTGAAGCCATCTTTTGTGGCGAGGTGAAGTAGAAACGTAGCAATGTTTTTGGCGTAAAGTTCGCTGGCATTGAGCGGAAGCATCGACGGAATATTTGCTTCACCTACGATGGTTACGCCGTACTTCTCTACAACTTTGGCAAATTCGCTGCACGCACAGTTTCCGCCTTGCTCGACCGCCATATCAACTATTACTGAGCCGAATTTCATGTTCTTTACGACTTCTTCGGGAATCAACATTGGGGCTTTTTTACCAGGAATTAGTGCCGTTGTGATAACCAAATCGGCTTCGCAGATATGTTTGGCAATAGTTTCTTGTTGCCGCTTCAAAAATTCCTCCGAGACACCTTTTACATAGCCGCCTTCGATTTTGATAGAATCATCGCCTTTAACTTCGATGAATTTTCCCCCCAAAGATTCTACCTGTTCTTTTGTTTCGGGGCGAATATCGCTTACCTCAACTACCGCACCGAGGCGTTTGGCTGTGGCAATTGCTTGTAAACCTGCCACCCCCGCACCCATAATGACTACTTTTGCGGGTTTGATGGTGCCTGCGGCGGTCATTAGTAGCGGGAAGATTTTGCCCAGATGATACGCACCAATAATGACTGATTTATAACCAGCCAGATTTGCTTGCGAACTCAAAGCGTCCATTTTTTGGGCTCGAGAAATACGAGGAATGGCATCAACCGAAAATGCTGAGATTCCTTGTTTTACACAGGCTTCAACCATTTCGGGGTTGGTGGCAGCGTACATGAACGAAATAGCAACTGCTCCCTTTTTCATGGAGGCGATTTCGTCGGTGCTGAGAGGGTTTACTTTTAGCACTACATCAGCAGAGGCAAGCAAGGCGGCTTTATCATTTTGGATAGTGGCACCTGCGGCGGTGTAGGCGGTGTTGTCAAAAAAGGAGGAAATTCCAGCGTCTTTTTCGATATTACATTCAAATCCTGCGAGGATGAGTTGTTTGCAGACCTCGGGCGAGAGTGCAACTCGGCGTTCAAATGGTTTGGTTTCTTTAACTACGGTTAATTTCACAGTGCAATCGTTCGGATTATGTTCTATGAAGCAATGTAGGAATTATTCAATTATCTATCAATTTATTTATAAAGTAATTTCATAATCCTTGATGCTCCCAAAAGTAGAAGAACCCCCAAAGCAACGAAATAGTTATTGATTTTGAGAGAATTGATACATTAATTTAGTAATATTTTCCATAATGCCTTTGTAGTTGAGCTGCTATTATGTTATTTTTTGGATAAAGCATTGATAATCAGCACATTCGTGCATTTTCTTATTTACGAACTTACCGACCAAATCTCAGCCCAAAAGTCGTGAGATTTTGCGTAGCGGTGCTTCGGTCTTGTTTATTCAAGAATACATTTTTGATGTCAGCTTCCAGAAAAAGATTTACTACACCGTAGCCGATATTCAAAATCATGCCGTAGCGGTAGGGATTTTCTCGGTTTTTGATGCTGACTTTGGTTTCTTGCTGGTTGAGTGTTTTCACTTCCGCAAAGTTTCGACTTCCCCGCAGCAACATTCCGATATACGCACCGATGCCAAAATTAAAGGTTTTTTGGTTATTTCTCCCGTAAAAATTGAGCGTTGGAATAACTTTGAAATCACTATAAAAAAGTGACTGATTGAAAGTATTGGGGGTAAACCCGCCCCGTTCGGGGGCAGCGAAGTTGGGTGAAGCGGCAAGGTTATCAACGGTGTAATAATTGCCATTTTTGGCTGGACGAAACACCGCTACCGTATCGTATTTTGTATTATCAAGGCTATTGAGTTTCAGTAAATGAGCAGTACGTTTGGTGCTAATGTTGTGTAAGAAATACCAACTTAGGTCAAAACCGTAGCGGAGGGTCATTTCTCGGTGGCCCGTTCGCATGAAACTTTCTTGCCGCATCAAGGCAATACTCATGGCGGGCGAAGTAAAGAAATTTTGACGGAAAATCTGCTCCGTCATTTTAAAGGGGTTGTAGGTCGTGGTACTGACTTGCAAATAATTGGCCGAATTTAACCCAATCGAAAAGTTCAGATACGTATTGCGTTTTAGCCGTTGCCAGGACGTAAGTCCTTCGAGTTGCCGTTGTTGGGTTGTTTCTTTGGTGTAGCCGTTACCTTCATAATCTTGTCGGAAACTTCGGCGAACGTTGCTCGGCATTTCTTCCAAATCTTGGTTCATTTGCAACACAATTCGGTTCAAATCGTACTTTTCCAAGGCTCTCAAATCTTCACGGGATTGCCCCCAAAGCACAATTCTTTTTCGTTTGCCAATATTAACAACGATTGAGTCAATGTCAGAAACGTCTTTGGCAAAACCAAACACAGAAGTAAACAAAAGCAAGAATAAAAGTAACTTTTTCATGGGCAATGACATTACTTTTCCGTCGAATCCGTTGTCATGGTTTCGTTTTTGAAACTTTCTTTCACAAACGCCCAAATTTTATTTGGTTTTCCACCAATGGCTGGAAGTTCTTCGGCTGGTTCGATGCTTAGTTTTTCAGTTTTTCTGCTTAGGCGAGCCAACAAACCTCTCTTTTTGGGTTTGCTCGAAGTCCCGTACGAATCATCATCTTCGGGAATTTCTAAAATCGCAATTCGTTCCCTTTTTTGCGGCGTACGTTTCTCAATAAAACGCTGGATTGGCACAAAACCTTCAAACGTTTCTTTTGGCGTAATAGATTCATAATCAAGCACTTGTGGCTGATTTTCGGTAATTTCTTTTAGTTCTTCAACCCTAATATTTGTGTTGTTTGGCACAAATTCAGTTTCGACCAAAATTCGTTCAACGTTTGGTGTTCGGTTGAGTTCACCGTTTGGCACAAAATTGTATTCTAATCTTTCATTATTTCCGTTCAACGCTTGATTATTGGCAATAGTTTGTGTGGATTTAGTAGTGTTTTCTTGAATGGATAAAGCAGTACTTTTTTTGTTAAAGGCTTGACTGTTAGGTGTTTGAAATAATTTTGGGCTATTGAAATAAACGCAAATTCCGCCCACCAGTACGATACTCGCTGCGGCACGAAACCACACAAAACGGGGTTTATTACTGCCCTGTTTCTGCTCGATGCGTTGCCAAGTTTGGTTCTGATTCCATGCCAAAAACATCGGCTCGGATTCAAAATCAGGCTCATTGATTTTCTGCTGAATGTGCTTATAAAATTCTTCGGTTTGCATATTTTCTAACTATTCGGGGCGATGCTTTGCTTGATAGCATTTCGCATTAAGATTTTTTTTTGTAATAATTTTCGGGCGTGATTGAGCTGCGATTTCGATGTACCCTCACTGATGTTGAGTTGCTCCGCAATTTCCTTGTGCGAGTAGCCTTCTACTGCAAAAAGGTTAAAAATCGTGCGGTAGCCGTCGGGCAGTTCGGCAATTATTTGGTAAATTTCCTCGCTCGAAATTGAGTCGAGGGTTTGCTCCTCAACGGGTATTTCGATGGCCTCACTTTCGGGCATTAGATGAAAATTTGCTTGCTTTCTGAGCAGCATCAAAGCCTCATTAACCACTATTTTTTTTATCCAAGCCTCAAACGACCGCAGGCTTTCAAACCTAAAATTGGTTGCTCCATCAAAGATTTTTAAGAACGCATCAACCACCAAATCCTCGGCCGTCATGCGGTCACGTACGTAGCGATACGCCACCCGATACAAAAGGCTTCCATAATGCTCAAAAATTTTCTTTTGGGCAATAGGGTCTTTGCTTCTAAGGCTTTCGATGGTAGCAGTAACAATCAAGGTTTCGTGATGAGCGTTTTAGTGTAAATGCAGAAACTTACCAAAAAGTTGTACGGTGGCATAAAAATACTTCTTGCCTTTGTAACTATGTGGCAATTTTTATAAAAAAGGCTGTTTTTTTGATTAAAAAGTGACAATACATCAAATATTTTGAATACACATTTTGTTTTTTCGATAGAAATCCATAATTTTGCAGTCCGTTTTGAGAAATTAATAAGAAATTCAATAAATAAAGCAATGAGAAAAGATATTCATCCAAATTATAGAACAATTATTTTCTGGGATTTGTCAACAGGTTTCAAATTTATGACAAAATCATGTGCCAATACCAAAGAAAGTATTGTTTGGGAAGATGGCGTAGAATACCCAGTTTACAAAGTGGAGGTTAGTTCAGACTCACACCCATTTTACACGGGCAAAAACGTACTACTTGACACCGCAGGTCGTGTTGATAAATTCAATAAACGTTACGGTAAGAAATAATTGCATCAATTATTTGATTAAACCTACAGGGACTTCAAAACCTTGTAGGTTTTTTTTGTAGGACAATTTTCTAAATTATTCGGTGTTCAAAACTTGGAAATTTGTGCTACTTTCGCTTCAAAAACGGGTGCAATACCACCGAAAGCAATATCAGCACGCCGCCGATATAGAAGCCCGATGTCATTTGTTCGCTTTCGCCAAAGATAAAATACGCCATGATGATTCCGTAAATCGGCTCCATATTGATACTCAGATTGAGTGTAAATGCCGAGATTTTTTTGAGCAAGTGCATCATTTCGATGTACGGATAAACCGTGCAACCCAAACCCAAAATAGCCAGCCAAAGCCAATCATAATTCGTCGGAATTAGCTGAAAAGATGTGCCATCAATGTTTTGCGAAAAATAGATAATTGCGGGTATATAAATCCACGAAGCTCCAAATGCCCCGAGCATCTCATAAAAAGTTACGATTTGGGCATCGTATTTTTGGGCAAATTGGGCATTGATTACCGAGAAAATAGTAGCCAACATTGCCCCAATCAAGCCAATAATGATGCCTGTGAGGTATTTTGACTCGAAAGCAAATACAAAGTACATACCTAATACGACCAAAATTCCGAGAAAAACTTCGACCCAACTGATTTTGGTTTTGCGAACAAACGGCTCAACGATACTCGTAAAAAAAGAGGTTGTCGAGAATGTCACCAAACTTATGGCAATCGTTGAGGCACGAGCCGAACCAAAAAAACAAATCCAGTGCAGCGACATTATTGCCCCCACGCCCAGCAGCGGTAGGGATTCTCGCAATGAAATTTTAAGGTTTTTTTTCTGAAAAAAAGCCACCACCAACATTCCCGCCGAAGCCAGCAGCGTGCGATAAAAAACCACCCCCAATGACGAAACTTCGGTCAAACGCCCCAAAATGGCCGTAAAACCAAGTATTAATACAATAAAATGAAGTTTTAGGTAATCTTTCGGTAGCGGTTTGGCGGTCATAAATGGAGGTTATTTTCTACAAAGATAGCACGATTAAGCGATTTTAAGATTGACAAGATGTCAAAAGTAAACGTGCCACACTCTCGGAGTGCGGCACGTTTTATTCGGTTATGCCATTGTTTCGGCTTCGTTTAGTTTTTTTTTTCGGCGTTCTTCACGACGCAACAAAATTCTTTGCTTGAATCGCATCCAACGCTCATAAAGCGGCGATTCGGCCAAAAAATTCCATTTTTCGTCTTTTTTTCCTGCTTCTTCCTTCTTTTTTGCTTCAAGCGGGTCGAATAACATACCCGTACAGAGGCAATGCTTGCGGTTGGTGCGGGTGAGTACGTCGTAGTTTACGCAACTCGAACAGCCTTTCCAGAAAGCATCATCGGCGGGAAGTTCGCTGAATGTGGTTGGCTCATAGCCCAAATCGGAGTTTATTTTCATCACTGCCAAGCTCGTCGTCAGACCGATTATCTTGGCATCGGGGTATTTTGAGCGGGAGAGTTCAAATGCTTTTTGCTTGATGCGGGTAGCAATGCCGCTTTTTCTAAACTCTGGGTGAACGATTAGCCCCGAGTTGGCCACAAATTTGCCGTGTTCCCAGGTTTCGATATAACAAAAACCCATCCATTCGCCTTTTCGGGTGAGGGCGATGATGGCTTTTCTTTCCTGCATTTTTTCCCGCAAATAGTCGGGCGAGCGTTTGGCAATACCCGTGCCACGTGCTTTGGCACTTTCGGCCATTTCGTCACAGATAGTTTCGGCCAAATGATAGTGGCTGTCGTCGGCTACTTGTACAATATATAAATCTTCGGAAGTGAGTGCTGTGTTATTCATCGTCATTTATTGGGCTTTCCTCAAACGGAGACGCTGTATCCTAAATGGTTTTTAATGAAAAAAAGAGAAAACTTTAAGGGGAAGGTATCGCCACAAAAGCAAAAGTGATTACTGTCTGATATTAAAATATCGGAATCGACGGGCTGGCGATATGGGTAGTCTGATGTGCATTTTCTTGAAAATAGAATACAAAGATGTTAGGTTTCGGAACAATATCCAAAAGATAAATCTAATTTTTTATTTGAATAGAAATAACGACCAAAGGTTAGTTTTAGTTCGTGAGAAGGAATGAAATTAGCAGTCTGTTTGCTGTCATCAGTTTTCAGCATATTTCTATTCACCTAAAAAAAGCCGATAACCGATTGCCGACAGCCGAAGTTTTAATAACTTTGAAAAAAAACCAATTAACCTTGAATACTCGACTCGCTAATTTTATTTCGGTGGCTTTGCACCCTTTGTTGATGCCCACGTTTTTGTTTTTGTTGCTGTTTTTTCTTGCTCCCACGCCCCTGGGAGTTGAGTCGCTTGATTTTTTGCTGAAATGGGCGGTAGTCGGTTTTATCTTTGTTTATACCTTCGTCATTCCTGCGTACCTTATTTATTTGCTCAAAAGTTGGGGGCTTATCAGCAGCCTAAAACTCGAAAATCTGCACGACCGCCGACTGCCGTATCTGCTCACGGCCGTGATTTATGCCGCTTTGGGGTATTTTATTTATTCAAAAAACTCCATGCTTTTTCCGTGCGGATTTATACTTTGGAGCATCGCTGCGGTGGTTTTTTGGGTAGGAATCATTAGTATATGGTGGCAAATATCGGCTCATGCGGCAGGAATCGGGGGCATGATTGGGGCGACGGCAGGTATGCTCATTCAACTTGGCGAAACGGCTCTTTTTTACCCATTATTACTCACGATTATTTTGGCGGGCTACGTCATTGCGGCTCGTTTGGCACTCAATGCCCACACGACGGCACAAGTTGCGGCAGGTTTTGGCTTGGGCGTTGGACTGAGTTTGGGAGCGGTTTTGTATTTCTTTTAAAGGTTATTTGAAATAATTATTCATATAACTACCTTATAATCAGTTATTTACAAACAATTTAGAAAATTGTTCTACGCCCCGTGCAACATTTTATTTTCAGTTGCGTCATTTAGCTGTAACCTTCAAACACACCGTTTTTCTGACCAATACTATATTCATCAATAAGCATTTCGACTTAGTCGAGCGATGCAAGCGTGGCGAGAGTAAAGCACAGTACGAACTGTACAAGCACTACTCGAAGGCCATGTTTAGTATCTGTATGCGGATACTCAACCACGTGGCCGAAGCCGAAGATGTCTTGCAGGAAGCGTTTATTGATGCCTTTGCCAAAATTGGGGATTTTCGTCAGGAATCTACCTTTGGGGTCTGGATGAAGCAGATTGTGGTCAATAAAGCCATCAATCAGGTTAGGCAACGGAAGGTGCAATTTGTTGATATTGATGATTTCGACGGTGATGAAGCTGACCTTGCCGATGTGTCATCGAATACGATAGATGAAGAACAAATAAGTTTTGATGTGGCACGGGTCAAGCGAGCCATGGAGCAGCTACCAGAAGGCTTCCGAGTGGTGTTGTCGTTGTATTTGTTTGAAGGATACGACCACGAAGAAATCAGCAGGATTTTGGGTATCAATGAAAGTACCTCACGCACGCAATATATGCGGGCCAAGAAAAGATTATTGGAAATAATAGAAGCGTATGAAAGATAAATTAGAAAGGTTCGTCCGAGATAACCGTGAGGCCTTCGACGACCATGAGCCATCGAATGATTTGTGGGCGAAAATAGCTAAAATCACCACCACTACGAAGCCCAAAAGCAAGGTTTTGGTGCTGAAAGAACGGCTTGGTAATAGTCAAAAATTTGTGCTTGGTATGGTTGCTGGATTTGCTATCTTTCTGATGGTCAGCTATTTAGCGTATAATTATATCAAGCCTGCCTCACAAAATTCGGATATTATGGCTATGAGTCCGACGTATGGGAAAGAACTAACCCAGTTTGCAACATTAATCGAAACCAAACGGGAGGAATTGAAGGTTTTGGCACTCGAAAACCCCGAACTTTACCACCAATTTGATACCGAACTTACGGTTTTGGATCAAAACTACCAACACCTCCGAAAGGAATTACCCAAGAATCCGAACCAAGAAGAATTGCTCAAAGCGATGGTTCAGAATCTTACTTTCCAAATCGAAATGCTGAATCAGCAGTTAGCAATTATTCAGAAAATTAAAGACGCAAAAAATGAAAAATCTCAAACAACTATATAGCATCAAGGGTGTACGAGAAACCTCACTCCCGACCCCTCTCCGAAGTAGAGGGGAGTGCTTCCCGAAGCTAAAATATGCAAAGTTTCTTTCGCCCAGCATCAAAGTATTTTTGGCAGTTGTCTTTGTTTTGTTTTATGGCCAAACAAACGCCAAGAACGATGACGGTGAGAGTTTTGAACGGAAGAAAAACATCACTTTTTCTTATACTATTTCGGCCAAAGATAATATTTTGATTAATAACCAATTTGGTGATATTAAAGTGGTTTTTTGGAACAAAAACGAGGTCAAAATTGAGGTCGTGATTGTGGCCATTGCCCGAACCGAAGAGCTTGCCGCCCGTTTTATTAGTACCGTAAACGTAACAGGAAAAAAGACCGAAGGACAAGTAAGCATCAAAACCGACATTGATAATAACGAAGGAAAATACAGCAGTAATTCGTGGAGTAATAATTCAGGAAACAACGAAAAAAAGTCGTTAAAGATTGATTATCAGGTGTTTATGCCGAAAGAAAACAATTTGTTTCTAAAAAACTCCTTCGGAAATACCGTGCTACCAACCTTTACGTCGGTGCTGAATGTAACCCAAAGCTATGGAAAATTAAGTGCCGAAAACATCAGCAATACGCAGTCGGACGTGAACTTGGCGTTTAGTAAAAACTCTTATATCAAGTCAATGACGGGTGGAAAATTGAAGGCTTCGTATTCGGGAATTAAGATGGAACGAGCCGATGATTTGGTATTCAATAATAGCTTTGGTGATATTGACATTAAAGAAGTAGGAAAGCTGAACGCCAAAATATCCTACTCCAATGGGCTGATTGGGCTGATTCGAGAATCATCAAATCTGAAACTCGAATTTTCGGACGGTTTTAAGTTGGGCGAATTGGGCAAAAACATAAAAGAACTCACCCTCAATGCCAGTTATTCGCCCATCAGCTTGACCTTAAACGATGATGTTTCCTATGATTTTGATGTGAAAACCAGCTATGGGGAGTTTAGTTACCCGAAGGATAGAGGCGTTTCGTTTACAAAAAACACCGAAGTTGAGGAGAAAAAGAAGGAACAGTATTCTTTCAATCCGACCAAGTTTTTTGTTGGAAAAGTGGGCAAAGGGACTGCCAGTTGTAAGATAATTATTAACAGTAATTTTGGTAGTGTGCGGTTGAAGTAAAGAGTTTTTAGATTAAAAAAAAGTCGAGCAGGGGGAAAATTTCCTTTGCTCGACTTTTTCGTTAAAAATGGTACTTATTTTAC
>JANNEN010000362.1:0-13821 GCA_031378715.1 Emticicia sp. | reverse complement strand
TCCCCTTGAAAAAAGGGGCGACCGTCGCACGGAGGAAATTAACCCTGCGTAACATGAGTATATTATTACAAATGATAAGCATTTCAAGATTTTACGTACAATTCCTTTTCCAAAAGTGCAGGCACTTAGCCTTCAAGAATTCAAAGAAAAAAAACTTCCCGAAAGTTGAAAAACTTTCGGGAAGTTGAATTATAGGTTTGGCGTACAATTATATAAGCCCTTCGTTGCGGTTGATACAATCCAAATCTTCAAAGGCTATTTTCAGGCGAGCAATCATGTTTTCTTCGCCTTTGCGGAGCCATACCCGTGGGTCGTAATATTTTTTGTTCGGAGAGTCTTCACCGTCGGGGCTACCCAACTGCGACTGCAAATACCCTTCTTTTTCTTTGTAGTATTTCAAGATACCCTCCCAAGTGGACCATTGTACGTCGGTGTCGATGTTCATTTTAACGGCACCGTATTTGATGGCTTCTCTGATTTCGGCACGTGAGCTGCCCGAACCACCGTGGAATACGAAGTTTACGGGTAGGTTGCCCGTTCCGAATTTTTCTTGGATATAATCTTGCGAATTTTTCAAGATAATCGGTGATAACTTCACGTTACCAGGCTTATAAACTCCGTGAACGTTTCCGAAGGCCGCAGCGATGGTAAAGTTTGGCGAAATTTTGCCCAATTCTTCGTAAGCATACGCCACTTCCGAGGGCTGGGTATAGAGTTTCGAGCTATCCACGTCTGAGTTATCAACGCCGTCTTCCTCGCCGCCCGTTACTCCTAACTCAATTTCGAGGGTCATGCCCATTTTGGCCATTCTTGCTAAATATTTTGCACAGATTTCGATATTTTCTTCGAGTGGCTCTTCTGATAAATCAATCATGTGGGAGCTAAACAGCGGCTTGCCGTGCTGGGCAAAGAATTTTTCGCCCGCATCTAACAAACCATCAATCCACGGCAATAATTTTTTGGCACAGTGGTCAGTATGAAGCACCACGGGGATTCCGTACATTTCGGCAATTTGATGCACGTGCATTGCTCCCGAAACGGCTCCTGCAATGGCTGCCTCTTGGTTTTTGTTGGGCAAACTTTTACCCGCATAAAACGATGCTCCACCATTTGAAAACTGAATAATCACGGGCGAATTTACGGCCTTGGCTGCTTCCATTACGCCATTTACGGAGTTGGTACCAACAACATTTACGGCAGGAAGGGCGTAATCGTTTTCGTTGGCGTGGCGTAATAAAGCGTTCAATGCTTCACCCGTAACAACGCCTGGTTTGATTTGAGAGTTACTCATAGTACTTTTTTGAATTTTAAAAAGAAATAATGTTATTATACTGATAGATGAAGTCTAAGAGATGAATTTTAATGCAAAATAATGTTTTTTGATGAAAAATCATTGATTTGGTAGAAAGTTTAGTGGTTCAGAAATATGAATTTAGAGATAAGGAACGAGAATTAAATAAAGTACTTTTTTGATTCGACACTTTATTTGTTGATTTTACCCCATTTTTTTGCTTTAAATAATCCATTATTCGTAGAAAAAAATGGGATAAACTGAATAAAAAATTACCAGACTGAAAATAGTATTTTATTTAATTCTCGTTCATAAGGAGATAAAACTAAGCATAAAAAAACCCTCCCGATTGGGGAGGGTGGGGTTTCAAAACGGCAAATCATCGCTGCCGCTACTGGCCATTTCGACGGGAGGGGGCATCGGAACGGGAGCAGATTTGGGAGCGTAGTTAGTATTGTTATTCATTGCTGGTGCTGAACCGTTATCATCGTTTGCTGATGCACCTTTGCCGCCAACTAATTGCATTGAGTTGCCACGAATTTTTACGGTGCTTCGCTCTACGCCTTCTTTATCCGTCCATTTTTCAGTACGGATTTTTCCTTCGATGTAGGCCATATCGCCTTTTTTGAGGTATTGTTCGGCTACATTTGCCAAACCTTCCCAGAGTTCGATGCGGTGCCACTCGGTTTGTTCGACCTTTGCACCTTCTTTGTTAGTATAGTTTTCGGAAGTAGCGATAGAAAAACTCACTACTTTTCCGCCACTCGGGAGGGTTCGTACCTCGGGGTCGGAGCCAAGTCGCCCCAGTAAGATTACTTTGTTTACTCCTGCCATTGCTACGTTTTTTTAGATTTTGGTGATTTTTAACCAAATCTAATTCATAAATCAATATTTTACAAATTGTTTTTGAACACGGCAAAATTTAGGGGGAGAAATTAAATAATTTGTTCAAGTTTATGAAGGATTTTTTTTGGATTAAATGTTAGTATAAATCTTCCGTTGCAGTTTTTAAAATTTCCCCTCTGAAGGGGTGTCGGCGTAGCCATCTACGGGGAATGTTATCAGTATATTTGCAACGGAAAATTTACACTAATGGTGCAAGAACTAAAATATTGACAGTTTAGTAATTTCAATTTTTCCGATTAACCCGAATAAATTCGGTTGCTGTGATAATCAACGGAATTTATATTTAAGTACCCGAATAAATTCGGTATTTTGAACTCTTTTTTAACTATCAATTACTTAATTCTTGTTGCACTAACAAAAAATTGGAATATGCCTATTTGATTTCAAGTTTATTCTATTCCATAAAAAACAATCGTTGCTCCAAGGTTTGGCACATAAAAACCAGAAAACAAATCTTCTATTCGAAAACTAAGTTTTAAGACATTACTCGAAGTAAAAATTATTTGTTGTGTTGATATGACATAGCCTGAAACTAAAGAGGTAACAAGCGGAACAATTGATGAATAATTATTAACAATGGTAGGGTTTAATGTCAAATAAAGATCATAGACATCTGCTGATGAACTATAATTCGTATAATTGGAAAGCATTAAATTTCCTGCGATATTGGTTACTACTTGTGGGGTTTCGTCACCCACCAAGTCGTAGAATTTTATAATACCCAGTGGAACAATATTTAGATTGGGCATAACCGAACTGTAAATACCTTTTGCTACCTCCACGTCTGAATTAGTCTGTACAGTTAAAGCCGAAGAGCTATTATTGGCAAATAAACTAAATGGATGATTTGTTTTTGTACCGATTGCTCCACCAACATTACTAAGATATGACCCTACCGAAATGCCACCACCAGTGTGCAATATTCCATAATTATTTAGAGGGGTATTGACAGTCAGTTTTTCTTCTGGTGTTCCCGAACCAATACCGACATAGCCATTCGTGCCAATAATCATTTTTGCAGGAAAACCATTGGCAAAAAAACCAAGCGAATGATTTGAACTGGTTCCGATAAGCCCCGCAGCGGGCGAAACATACGTGCCAATGCCCACGTTTGCATCTGTATGCCAAAGTCCATAATTGCTTGTGGGTGTATAAACAGTAAGTTTTGTTAGCGGAAAAGGCGTGCCTATCCCCACTCCACCGCTATTAGTATTATAGATAGCACTACCATTTTGAGCCCAACCCACGCCAGCCGACGGTACGCCAGCCATCGACTGCCAGTTGAAGCCATCACAGTAATACATTCTGTTATCGGTTGTACTAAATACGGTCTTGCCTTTGTCTGGATTTGCACAAGAAGGTAAGGCAGCAACACCAGGTATAACTATATAGTTGGGTGCGAGTGTCGTACTTTGAGCAAGTACTCTGAGCGAAATGATGAGTAAAATGAGCGTTTTTTTCATTTGAATTTTGATTATCTCCTAATTTTAAAGTAATAAATTAATCGAAAATTTGCCGTTTTCGATGGTAACAGTCTTTTTATTACCCGAAATGTCTTCCCCTTTAAAACTGAACGTTCCCTCAATTTTTGAGCCGCTGGCTGCCGTGATTTTTATTTTTCCTTCCGTTGTTAGATAATTTATATCGACACCATTGACGGTACTAACGTAACTTGTGAGTTCGGAGGTGAGGAGATTGAGCGTTTTGTCGTTGAGGTCAATCGTTGTGCCAGCTTTGGCTTTGTCTTGGTCGAAGGCAAGCAATATCGTACTGGTGTTTTTACCCGAACCTTTTACACCCGTAAGCGTTACCGAACCAAATAGCCGCAGTCCCGAAGCCTCGCTTGCTTCCCACGATTGGCCGTTGATGCTGCAAGACATACTGCCGCCGCCGATAAGCTTGTCGGGGTTAATTAATTTACCAAGGCAGCCACTGCATAGATAAGCGATTGATAATAAGGCAATTAGTGTGTATTTTTTCATTGGTTATTGAAGTTAAATTATTGACATTTTTGATTTGAAAGTGTTTTTTTATTACAAAAAATCGTTTTTTCTGTTGTAGTATTTTGGTCGTTTTACTATTTCGATTATTGAGAACCCGCACAACCCTCAATAAATGCCCTTACTTTGGAGCCACTATTCGCTCGAAAACCTGGCTGCAAAACCACTCTTGACCCCCCATCTAACTTGATATTGGCCCCAGATTGAATGGTGCTATTGATAAAAACTGTATTTGATGCCTCATATTTTCGATAAGTTCCTGATGTTAGGGTAGTGTTTACGCTTAGGTTCGCAGTGCATGCTCCATTACATATTTTTGCCCACCAAGTAGCCCAATTTCCCGCAAGACCCTGTGGTCGAAGTTTGGCATATTCAGATGTAACCCAGACCGTATTGTCATCTGACGGATCAACCATAGCCGAAGTATAATCGCCCCACCGATTACGGGAAGGATTTGAAGTATCAAAAATTGAATAGGTATCTTCTCCCGCTTTGAAGGTTGTTTCATAAATACTGGCGTTTCCTGCTCGCCTGACCAACACACATGCCGAGGGATAGCTGGTAGATGTAAACTTTGTGGTGCTGATTATCAAATCATTGGCATTATTTACCGCTATACACGGAAAGGCGTACATTGTATTGGCATCAGAGCTAAGTCTGATGGACTCAAAAACGGTTGCTGCATACGGATTTGAAGAAACGATTTGGAGTGTTGCAGTAGTTGGGCTACTTCCATCGGGCAAGAATATTGTCTGTGCAGAATAGAGTCTTCCGTTTCGCCAAATAACGGACAAAACGTCGTGGTCGCCGCAGTTTACTCGAGTACTGACTCCTAACTGAGGGGCTATGTTTACCCCTGTTCTCCCCCAGTCAGAACCGATACTGACATAGCCTCCTTGGGTGAGGGTAGGGCTTGCGGTGCTACCCGAAATCTTAAAGAACCTTAAATCGTTGTCATTTATATCATCGTTTGTAACGAGCCACAAATCATTCATGTTAGGGTCATAAGTTAAGGCGGGGCAAAGTGTTGCAAAACCACTTACGTTGAAGGCATTGAATGAAAGTGAAGAGCCAGAGTAGAGCTGGTTCAAATCAAAAATAAATACTCTTGATTCGTTTGTGCCTCCCGCATTAGGGTTTGTAAACATATTACCTGTGATTGTGAGCCATTTATTATTGAAACCAATACTTGGGTAATCAAACCATTGATCGTTATTGGCATCGGCATCTATTCGCCAAAACCACCAGTTACCCGTTGGGTCAGGGCTTTGAGAAACGGCAATCAAAATAGCCGAATCGGCAGTTCGTCCGTCAGTTGCAATGACATATATCCAACGATTTCTGTAAGGGTCATAAATTATTTTGGGGTCGAATAACGCTGTATTATCAACATTAGCCCAAAAACCACCATTAGCGGCTGTTTCTTGTTGTAATTGTTCAAAAAGGATATTTCCGCTTTTATCCTGAATACGCATCCGATCATTGAGTGTTTCAAAGATATGATCATGCCCAACAGCACTTGCTACATCAGGTGGAAATGTAATTCCTCCGCCACTATTTACGAACATGTCTAATCCTTCGTAAGTCAGGCAGGGGGCTTCAAACTGGGCCGTCTTACCATTTTTGCTTTGGCTTATGGGTTTAATTACTTCGGGCTGGTAAATAACTTCATCGGATAAAATTTTCTTGGGCTTATTTATCGGAAAATTAGATTTATTGAAGTCAGAGGCGATTCTTTCAACTTTTGGGGGCTTCACATACGCTTTTGCTCTTGCACTATCGGTACTTGGCAAACTCCTCAGCAACACGCTCCCTGCCAGTGTAGCACCGCCCTGCTCCAACTTTGTGACACTCTGAGAAAAAGCCGAATTTATTCCACATAAAAAAAGCCCAACAATAATAAATGATTTTATTTTCATGACTTTGATTAGTTTTTAGATTTTAAAATGTCAATTTCTTTTTTCAACTGAATAATATACAGAGCCAATTCTTCGATTTTTTCCATCATGGCTTTGTTTACTTCACCTACTTTTAAGCCTTTCGTTTCAATTTCTGATGCCGCAGGAATATTAGGCAGGTGCTTGTTTTCTTTGATAAAACTTTCCATCTCTTCAATGCTTCGGAGTTTATAATTTTCATCAAAAACATAATCGGCCCAGCCCGTTTCTACGATTACTTCGGTGGCTCGTATCGCACCATTGACCTCTAATTGGTAGGTCGATGGAAAAACACCAATGCCCACTCTACCATTGCCTCCGCCCGCTGGCATCAGCATAAAGTTGGAGTTCGAAAACCATTTGGCAGCTCCCGTAGTTTGGGCCCCAGATTGATAAAACGACATTCCACCACCTAAACCCGTACCTTCGCCAATGTAAATATCATTCCCAACAAAGGCAGGACTCGAAATCGGACCGATTGATAATCTATTTGGCGAACTTACGCTGCCCAACGAAAGCCTGCCAATAAGATTAAAATCCCCCGATTGATTTAAGCCTGCTATGTACTGTTCATTGGCTCCGACGGCATCACCAGCCGAGCCACTACCCATTTTGTTCCAGAAAAATGCTCCCTGCACTTGGTCCACGGCCGTTACCATTCCAAAGCCAGTACCTATATATCGCTGCACATTGGCATTATCTCGATAGGTATTAAAACCAATGGAGGGCCAGTTTTTTTGAAGCGAAATTCCAGTACCGTTCGAACCGAATAAGGCATTTGTTTGCGTAGAATTTTGAGAATTAATCGTTACCATACTTTGAGTAATGTTTTTCAAACCATCGCCCGTTTCTATCCAACTATTGCTACTACTACTCACGTTGTTCGTTATTACTTCGCCTCCGTCATTGACCATCAAAATCGTGTTAAATTTCGCTGATGCCTTCGAGACAGTATTTGCCGTCTGATTGGCAATGTATAAATTGCCCAAACGATCAATAGTCACGTCGAAGGGGTAGTTCGTCGTTACATAGTCGGTCATTACGCCCGCAGGAGTAATTTTTGAAACTTTGTTTGGAGTAGCCTGTGCCACAAACAAATTACCCGAAGCATCAACCGTGATACCCGTGCAGAAATTTACGCCCGACTTGAAAGTTGTCTTTGCACCACCTGCCAGACTAACTGCCGCCACCTCATTTGCTCCATAATTGGACACATAAATCTTGTTGGCACTACTCGAATAGACTAAATTATAGGGCGAAGTAAACCCCGTAGCCCAAGTGTGCGAAATGACAGTTCCAGTCGAACTAACCTTTGAAATATTACCCGTGGCAACGTTACTTACGTACATATTACCTGCGGGGTCGAAGGTCAAGCCAATCGGATTTGAAAACCCCGAAGCAAAAACTTGAAAAGTAATGGCGGGCGAAAGCGTCATTTTTAATACATTATTGCCCGTATAATTTGCTATGTAAAGATTCCCGTCGGGGCCAAGCGTAATATCATGCAGATTGTTAAAAAGAAATATTCCCGACGAAATAAGCGTTGAAGTGCCATCAGGAGCGATTTTATGAATACTATTGTCCGAAAAACCCGTAGCGTAGAGGTTTCCTGCATTATCAAAAGCCAAACCCACGGCGGAGTTAATATCGGCAAAGGGGGTGCTAACAACAGGGTTGTTCGATGCCGACAGCGATTTGGCTTGGGTCAGTTTCAAGCCCGTTACGTTTGGCACACCGCTATTGATTTCGACTCGCTTGGCGGGCGTAGAACTCGGGTCAATCGTGACCGATTGAGCAAAACTTGGTACACTCGTTGCGAATGTAAATAGGATAAGATAAATGATTTTTTTCATGGGGGAAATTTTAAAAGTGAAATATTAATTTGTTGAAATTCTTAATTTGAAAGCCGTTTTTCGGCGTCGAGCAATCAGAACCTTTCGGTCGTTTTGCATCGAAAACTCGTTGCTACCCGACTGATAATCAGACAGATAGTTGAGATTTACGATAAAAGATTTGTGCGGGCGAAAGAAATTTTGGCAAACGACAAACCGTTTTTCGAGCTTCTTCAAAGTTGTGGCAACGGTGATTTTTTTGCCATCAAGCAAATACAAATCGGTATAATTCATATTGCCTTCGAGCATCATTATTTCATCGGGGCAGATTTTCTTTCTTCCCCCGATATGGATTTTGGTAGTTTTCATGTTGAATTTTGATTTAGTGTTTTAAAAAAAGTTTATATTTGTAAAAAAATATGACTATGAATACAATTTCGCTCGAAACAACCGACCAAAACTACAATATCAGCATCGACCGAGAATCAATGGATTCATCAACTTTTTATGCTTTTTTTGAAAGATTGCGTACTGAGTTTTTGGCTCAAAAGATGAATACTGACGAATCAGATTTAATGGTACTCAGCGAAGAAATCAAAGCAAATTGGTGGAAGAAAAACCAAGAGAAAATCCTTAAAATAGTTTCCCAACAATCTGAAAAGCACTAAAATGAGTCGGATTATTGTTGATACTAACATCGTCTTTTCTGCCATTCATTCTCGAAACTCGCTCACCCGTGAGAAACTACTTGCCTCTCAAAATCAATTAATTTCATGTAATTTTCTATTCATCGAAATTTTCAAGCACAAAGAGCGAATCTTCAAAAATGCCAGTGCAAACGATGATGAAATTTATGATTACCTCGAAAAAATTCTACAAAAAATTCATTTCTATAACGAAGCACTTATCAGTACCGAAAGTTTCTTTGCCGCCTACCACTTATGCAAAGATGTTGATTTGAAAGATATTGCTTTCGTAGCCTTAGCTATCGAACTCAATGCACCACTCTGGACTCGTGACGTTGTACTGAAAGAAGCCCTCATCAAAAAAGGATTCACTAATTTTGTTATAGATTAAGTTTTACTCTGTTCAAATCAGTATAATTCATATTGCCTTCGAGCATCATTATTTCATCAGGGCAGATTTTCTTTCTTCCCCCGATATGGATTTTGGTAGTTTTCATGTTGAATTTTGATTTACTGTTTTTAAAAAGTTTATATTTGTAAAAAATTTAATGAAACTATGGTCATTACAATCAAAAAAGATGCTCCCGCAAGTGCCATGAATGACGCTTTGGAGGCGATTGCCAATCAACCCAAAACTGCCCGCAAAGGCTTTGACCCTAAGAAATATGCGGGTTTAATAAATTTCCCAGTTGATGGACTAACTTATCAAAAAACAGTAAGAGATGAATGGGAATAAGGCAATATTGGTTGATACTAACGCTCTGATTTATTTCTTCAATGGTAATCAAAAAGTGATAGATGCTATCGAAGGTGAAACTTTATACATTTCCTCCATTACCGAAATCGAACTATTGAGTTTTTCTAAACTTGATGAAACAAGCGAAAAAGGTATTCGTATGTTTATCAATGATGATAACTGTAATCTCATTGAGCTAATTTCGGCTATTAAAGAACGTACAATAAGGATTCGACGTAAACATCGCATTAAGTTACCCGATGCCATCGTTGCGGCTACTGCTGTTTTTCTTGGTATTCCTTTACTCACTTTTGATGCGGGTTTTGCCAAAATCACCGAATTAGACCTCATTTTGCTCGAAATGTGAAGTCATTAACAAAACCTTATTTCTAATTGAGTTTGATGACGACTTTGAAAAGGTGTAGTCTGCGTGGCATACCTACGCATCGGCAGTCCGATTTTTGAACGCTATAGGAGCGTAACAGGCCTTAAAACTGAGACAATTTATTAATGTCGTTATCAAAGTTTATCAGGCGAAATAGGCTGCGGAACAATATTTTGAATCGGCTTTGTACTTTTCAGAAAAGCAAAAACTGCTACCATATCTTCTTTTTTCATATTGATATAATTGGGCCAAGGCATAGGTGGCAACAAAGGGCGGGCATTACGGATTCCTTTGCTTTTGCCTTCGGTCATGGCTATGATAAATTGTTCTTCTGACCAGGTGCCAATACCAGTAGCATCTGACGAAAGATTGGCAGAATATGATACGCCCCAAGGCCCCACGGCGGCGGTGTTCATCATATTAAAAAGCACCCAGTCTTTCATAACTACTTTATCAATTTTGCCCAAAGGCATCGCAGCGGGGTGTCCCGAAAGGTCTTTGCTCATGTCGGGGGCGGGGCCTTGTGCGGTCATTGTCTTTGGCGAATGGCAATCTCGGCAGCCCATGATTTCGACTAAATATTTGCCTTTTTCTATTTGTTGAGGTGTATAGGGGGGGGTAGAGCTGCTTTTTATGTTTTTAAAAGACAAAAAAGCAATACAGGCAAAAGCCAAAATGACGAGCATAGATGAGGTTTTTTTCATGATTTATTTGAATTTAAATTGGTTAAAAAAGGTGTTTTTTGTAAGCATTTGACAGTCAGCAACTTAGAAAACATAAGACACTAATCATCAAAGTTCTACATCACAAAGTACCTACATAATTTTGCATCATAAAATAACCGAACTCCGTGATTTTGCATCACCGAATTCGGTGATTTTAGCCCAAAACACTTGTAACGTATCGAATTAGCACCTACATTTATTTCATCATACTGACTGACCACCTAAACGATGAAATATTTATTGATTCTATTTTTTGTACAAGCATCAATCTCGACTTTTGCCCAAAGCATGGCTACGCCAGCAATCAATGCAAACAGGCGACTTGATAGGTTTTATATTGATAGCTTGACCACCAAAGCCAGGAGCAATATCACCGACCTGAATAAATATCCCGCCTCAGCAAAACTCGATAGTGTACGATTAGAATTTTACTTTTTTTTGGGAGAAATTTACCGCCTCAGCACCAAGCAAAAAGACAGCTTATTGATTGTCGGCAATCAATTACTTGAATTTTCAAAACAAAAGAAAAATATAAAATACCAGATAAAAGCCCACCTTCTGCTCGAATATTACCATCGGGCAGTTACGCAAAATTACACGGAAGCTCTAAGGGAGAATTATGAAATACTGGCGTTGTTGGAAGGTAGTAAAGAAGAAAAAGAAAAAAATCTCTGGAAAACCGACTATAATTTGGGTACACTCCTTTACTATATTGAGCGGTATGATGAGTCGATAGTTTACCTAAAAAAAGCACTCGCCGATTTTGGCTCGGACAAAAATAGTGGATATTTGCAGCGGGCTTCCATTCATCAAAGATTGGGCGAATCCTATAAATTCAATAAACAATTAGACAAAGCCTTAGAAAGCTACCTCATGGCATTGTCAATATTAGAAACCAACAAAAATAAAGTCAGTTCGGGCTATGGCTACGTTTATAACGATATTGGGGTTACGCTCAAACACCTCAAACGCTACGATGAAGCGATTGAAAATTTCAATCAAGCGGCTTTTCATTGGCAAAAAATAGGTGGTAATGATGGCTTGGCTTCGGCTTGGGCAAATATGGCCGATGCAATGTTTTATGCGGGGCAATACGAAGA
This sequence comes from Emticicia sp., assembly GCA_031378715.1. Classification (GTDB taxonomy): domain Bacteria; phylum Bacteroidota; class Bacteroidia; order Cytophagales; family Spirosomataceae; genus Emticicia. The sequence goes on along the minus strand of JANNEN010000362.1, from coordinate 2,223 downwards.
AGCCACTTTATTATCACTAAAAGTGCTGAAAACTTCGACAACTTTTATCAACGTGGTGAAGGCAAATGAAGTTTTGGCAAATGTCTATGAAGCTAAAAAAGAGTACGAAAAGTCGCTTTTTTATCGAAAAATTGTTTTTTTTAAGCAAGATTCGTCCAGAAAAGCAAAAAAAATATCCGAAGTATCGGCACTGTTATTAAAAACCGAACGAGAAAAGTTTGAACTAAAAGCCGAACAAGAACGCCAACTTTCGCAGCAAAACTTGCTGATACTTCAACAAAAAGAACAATTTAATACGACCAAAAACGAAAACGAAAAAAAGGTTTTAATTCAAGAAATAGAAAACAATAAGCTAAAAAGATTGCTCGATATCAATCAGCTTTCGGTCGATGCCCAGCGTAAAGAACGGATTCAACAAAGCACGATTAAGCAACTAAAAATCAACGAACTGAACCAAAAATTAGACCTCCAAAATCGCAAACGGTTATTTCTCTATGCGGGTATTCTTGCCATTGGACTGATTGGCGTACTTTTGCTTTGGTTTAATGTGCAGCTACGCAACAAAAATAAGCAACTAACCAAGAAAAACGCCGAAATCGAAACCGCCCTGCTGCGAGGGCAAACCACCGAACGAAAGCGAATCGCTTCCGAACTGCACGACAACCTCAATAGCCTGCTGGCATCGGTCAAGGTGAGTGTGCAAGCCATCATGCCCGCCACTGCCAAAGACAAAAAAGTGGTTGATACCGTGCTAAAAATGGTTGATAATGCGACCAACGAAGTGCGGCAAATTTCGCACAATATGCTGCCCTTTGAGTTGGAAAAAGAAGGATTTTCGCACGCCCTCGTGGCACTTGCAATGAGATTAAATTTGAACAGAAAAACTTTTTTTAGTTTGAAACTTGATGCCCTCAATCACCGATTTTCACCCGAAATTGAATTTAATCTCTACATGATTTGCCTCGAACTTTGCCAGAACATCACCAAACACGCCGAAGCCACCCAAGCCGCCATTGAGTTTGAAATAATCGATAATCAACTCATTATGTTTGTTTGGGACAATGGAAAAGGCTTTGATAAAACCAAAATCGAGGAGGGAATGGGCATGAAAAACATTCAGCACCGAGCCAAGTCTATCGGAGCTAATTTACGGGTGCAGTCGCATGAAGACGGAACCACGTTTTGGGTCAAAATTCCTGTCAGTCAATTAGCCCATATTTGAGAGCGTATTTGAGTAAACCGAGCGAAGTATTAATACCCAATTTTTTGTACAAATGTTTGCGGTGGGTTTCTACGGTATTGAAGCTAATGAATAGTTTTTCGGCAATTTGGGTACTCGAATTTTCGGCAACGATGAGCTTCAAAATCTCCAACTCACGGTCAGACAACACACCAATTTTTTCATTAACTATCTGGTTATCAGTATTTTCAGCGTCGGTTTTCGATAAACTCACCATTGCAGATTTACTAAAATAATTCACGCCATTGATTATACACTTGATGGCGTTTTCGAGTTCGGCTTTGTTGGCAGTTTTTAGCAAATAGCCATCTGCCCCAACCTGCAAGGCTTCCCTAATATGACCAGCATTATCGGACATCGTCAATATCAATACCTTTACGGCAGGAAACTGCTGCCGTATCTGCAAAATCACTTCGATACCACCCATAAGCGGCATCTGCAAGTCGCACAGCACGATGTCAATTTCGTGGAGAGCTAACAGGCGTAAAACCTCTCGACCGTTGGTAGCGGTGGCAACTAAGTCAAACTCCTCTATTGTATTGAGCAATAAGCTCATACTTTCGAGAAACATTCGGTGGTCATCTGCCAAAAGGATTTTTGTATTTTTCAAGCGTTTGAGAAGTATTTTAGCGAAGTCTGTACCAAATTTTGGCATTTTTTCCTGCAAATCCAATAAAATTGGACAGAATTTTACAAATTCACACTGATACACTACACACAAACATCAGCTTTTGAGTATATTTGCAAACAACCCGTACCCAAAATTTAAGCAAACCCCAGCCCATTTACTCAACAAAACGCTTTATATTTTCTATGAAAAAAATCCTTTTATCGGTACTTAGCTTCGCCTTCTTGAACCTGAATGCCCAGATGCTTCCCATCAATCTCATTCCGCAGCCAGTCGAAATGCAGCAAAATTCGGGTACTTTTGCCCTCACAAAAACCACTACGATTGCTTTCAACAAGCCCGAAGCGAGTGGTGT
>JANNEN010000336.1:0-2511 GCA_031378715.1 Emticicia sp. | reverse complement strand
CAGGTCGAAGCCCTGCTGGGCGAAAAACGAAAAGTTTACATTATGTCCCAGTTTTCGTTCGCCCTCCACGTTTTCATCACCCGCAATGATGCGTAATAAAGTCGATTTCCCCTTACCGTTTGCACCGATTAGAGCGATTTTATCTCCCCGTTCGATAATTGCCGTGCTGTTTCGCAAGATAACTTTTTCGCCGTAAGCCTTATTGACATCTTCCAACGAAAACACATTTCGCCCAGGATTTACCCCAAATTTAAACTTGAAATGCACCCTTGCGGCAGCATCAACTACATCGTCAATCAAATCAAGCCGATTGAGGGCTTTTACTCTCGACTGCACTTGACGAGCTTTGGTTGCTTTGGCTTTAAAACGCTCAATAAACCGCTCGGTTTGACGAATCTGTGATTGCTGATTTTCGTACGCACCTTTCTGAATTTCGCTGCGAAGTGCCTTTTCTTCTACATAAAATGAGTAATTTCCTGCGTAATGCACCAATTTTGCTCCCGTTACTTCAACGGTTGTGTTGCAAACGTTATCCAAAAATTCTCGGTCGTGCGAAACTACTATTACCGAATTTTCGTAGTTCAAGATATATTTTTCAACCCACTGAATCGAAGGCAAATCCAAGTGGTTGGTCGGCTCATCGAGCAATAAAAGGGCGGGTTTTTGTAGTAGTAATTTTGCCAACATTACCCTCATTCGCCAGCCTCCCGAAAACTCTTTCAGTGGCTTGTCCAACTCCTCGGTTTTGAAACCCAACCCTTCCAGAATTTCCTCAGCTTTTGACTGAATCGTGTAACCGCCCAAATGATCGAACTCTTCTTGCAATAGCCCCAGTTTATCGACTAATTCGTCTTTATAATTTACGTCCATTTCGTGCAAAACCTTGTCGATCTCAATTTGGAGATAATTTTCTCGCTCAAAAGCCTGCATGGCCACTTGCAGGATAGAATCTTGGGTTTGGTACGAAAGTAAATCTTGATTCAAGAACCCGATTGAGCAGTCGCCCGCTTTCGATATACTTCCCGCATCGGCTTGGTACTCGCCGACGATAAGCCGCAAAAGCGTAGATTTGCCCATTCCGTTGAGGCCAATTAGACCAATTTTATCTTTTGGTTTTATTTGCAAATTTGCTCCGTCAAATATTGGTCTTCCACCAAAATAAAATGATAAATTACTGATAGTAAGCACTTTGTGTTATTTTTAATTGTAAATTTGATTGTAGCACAATTTTCCGAAATTGTGCTTTTTGGTTGGACTATCTGCACAATTTGAAAAATTGTGCTACACTTTAATCAATAAACCGCTTCAAAATCGGGGCATAACTATCCACTCGCCTATCTCGCAAAAAGGGCCAAGTGGTGCGGTACTTTTCGGTTAAATCTAAATCAATTTCCTGTACGTGGGTTTCTTCTTGGTCGTGCGAAGCTAAATAAAGTAAACTACCAAATGGATTTGCCACGAAACTTCCGCCCCAAAACTGCTGATCGGCCTCCCGCCCTACCCTATTCACCGACACCACGTGCAAGCCATTGGCAATGGCATGGCTGCGTTGAAGGGTCTGCCAAGCGTTGTATTGTTCGGTGTTCATTTTTGAGTCGATTTCGTTGGTATCCCAGCCGATGGCCGTTGGATAAAACAAAATTTCGGCTCCCATCAAGGCCGTAATCCGTGCCGCTTCGGGATACCACTGATCCCAGCATATCAGCACGCCCAATTTTCCGTATTTTGTTTCAAATATTTTATAACCTAAATCATCAACGGAAGCATCGCCTGGCGAAGCGTCGCCCGGAGTAAAGTAAAATTTTTCGTAATAACCTGGGTCATCGGGAATGTGCATTTTGCGGTATTTGCCCAAATATTTTCCGTCGGCATCAAGCACGGCGGTTGTGTTGTGGTAAAGCCCTGCGGCACGCTTTTCAAACAATGAGGCAATAATGACAACGTTATTTTCACGGGCAACGGTCGAAAGTAAATCGGTCGTTGGCCCAGGAATAGCTTCGGCCAAGTTAAAGTTGGCATGGTCTTCGACATCACAAAAGTACAACGAGGTAAATAGTTCTTGTAAGCAAACGATATTTGCTCCTTGCTGGGCAACTTTTTTGATTGCCTGAATTGCTTTTTGGGTATTTTCAGCAACGTCGGCCGAACACGACATTTGTACTATTCCAATATTTACTTTCCGCATAATTCTCTATTTTTTTGCAAAGATACGGTCTTTAATTAAGAATTATGAAAGTAGAATTAAGAATTATAGACACAGATGAAACGATATGCTAAAAATGATGCTCGAAAATACTTACCTTTGCATATCCAAAGAATGGATTTGATAAACAAAATCAAGATTTTGAATGAATTTCTGCATTCTTAATTCTTAGGAACGTGTTAAAAATAACTTGTAACAATTTTCGCATCTTTTTTGCCAAACCATCGCCTAAAAATGCTCATTTAATTCATTAGATTCCGCTTTTTAGACTTGTTTTGACAAAAAATCCATCAAAAATTCTGTTATAA
>JANNEN010000335.1:0-7329 GCA_031378715.1 Emticicia sp. | reverse complement strand
ATCGGACTGCCGAAGCATCGGACTGCCGAAGCATCGGACTGCCGAAGCATCGGACTGCCGAAGCAGCCGAGGGTCAAGCATGTACATTCCAGACCCAACCAAAGGTATCTTCAACTTTGCCCGTACGAATATCGTTTAGGGCATTTTTCAAACGAGTCGAATACGATTTTTCGGTAATTGCGGGCAAAACGTAGTCTTTTCCTTCAAAGCCAATGGCCGCAAATGGCGAAACCACCACGGCAGTTCCCGCACCAAAAACCTCGCTCACGCTACCATTTTCGATACCCGACATGATTTCGGCCACCGAAACTTTGCGTTCTTCTACTTCAATGCCCATTGATTTGGCAATTTGCAGGAGCGTATCACGGGTAATGCCCTTCAAAATCGTGGTACTTGTATTGGGCGTTATGAGCTTGCCTTCTTTCACAAACATCACGTTCATCGTGCCTGATTCTTCAAAGTATTTATGCTCAATGGCATCTGTCCAAAGTAGTTGGGTGTAGCCTTGTTGGGCGGCAAGCTTGGCGGGGTATAGCGATGCCGCATAATTGCCCGCACATTTGGCGTAGCCCACACCACCAGGAGCGGCACGGATATACTCCGTTTCAACTTTTACCTTCGGTGGGGTTGAGTAATATTTGCCCGCTGGACTCATAATAATCATAAAGCGATAGTTATTTGAAGGTCGAACGCCCAAATAGACATCATTGGCAAACATGAATGGCCGTAAATAGAGCGAATTATCTTCACCTTTTGGTACCCAAGCGGCATCTATTCGGAGTAATTCTTCTAAGCCACCAATGAATATTTCCTCGGGAATTTGTGCCATGCACATACGCTCGGCCGAAATATTGAATCGCTTAAAATTCTCCAACGGACGAAACATCAACACCTCGTCGGCATCATTTTTAAAGGCTTTCATTCCTTCAAAAATCGACTGTCCGTAGTGGAGTGTTGCCAGTGCTGGGTTATAATTAATATCCCCGTAAGGCATGATTTTGGGCGTTTGCCACTCGCCATCTACAAAGTCGGCAATCAACATGTGGTCAGTAAAAACCGTTCCGAAACTAATATTATTTTGGTCAAGTTGATGGATTCGGCTCTCAGCAACGAGCGTAACGTCTAAATCAAGTGTTTGTGTCATGGTGTACTTTTATTGAAAATTGACTTAATTCTTGTACTTTACTTTTGCGAAATAACAAATAATATACTATACTATCAAGGAAAAACACAAAAATAGTTGTTGCAACAACCTTTTTGTTATTGGACGGCTGATTCTTGGTACAAAACCTGCAAAACCGTTTGTCCGACGGCCTTTAAAGTGCCTTTATCAATGATGCTCATGTTGTCTTTTTGGGTGTGGTGATAGTCGCCAAAGGTCGTACCTGAGTTGGGTCGCATATCACAAATATCAATCATTGGGATTTTTGCATTTGTATTTACTGGTAAATGGTCATCGGTAATATTTCCAAATTCTTGATTTAAGAAATACTGCCCGTAGCCCAGTTGAGTGGCTATACCCCAAACACTATTAACTACCGTAGGAGCATATTTCATCGAGATACTATCCATAGTAAATGTCGCTCCTTTTGCCCCAACCATATCTAATAGTATGCCAAAGTATGCGGCATAGTTGGATTTGTGCAGATTTCTCGACCAATACTCCGACCCCATCAGCCAACCGCCATTGGCATCTTTTACTTCTCCTTTATAACTATCGGGCGGCCCCCAATCTTCAACATCAAAAAATACTACGTCAATACCAATACTCGGCTTTTGAGTCGATGCTTGAATGGTACGCAAGATTTCAAATATTACAGCCACACCACTCGGACCATCATTGGCCGAATCGAAGGTTTTGGTGCGTGCCGTAGAATCTTCGTCCGAAAACGGGCGAGTATCCCAGTGTGATGCCAACAAAATTCGCTTTGTTGCCGCTGGATTAATGCTACCGATGATATTTCGGGCGTTTAGCACTTTTCCGTCGTAAGTGACGGGCTTAAATTTCTGCTCAATTACTTCACAACCGTATTTTTTTAGCGTAGCCACCAAATAATCTCCACACTTTACATGAGCTACGGTATTCGGAACTCTTGGTCCAAATTTTACTTGTTTTTCAATAAAATAATACGCCGAGTCGGCATTGAAAGCGGGCGTGGCTACCAGTTTTGGGGCTTCGGTGGTGGTGCCTGCTTCGGAGCTTGGTTTTTCTTTACAAGCAATAAAGTTTGCCGAAAATATTAGCAGAAGTAAGCAGGAAATCGTTTTTAGTACATTCATCTTGAAAATTGAAATAATATAGGAAAGTGCAATTTAAGGTTTTTGTTTGTTTTCTACTAACGTTAAACCGAATATAAGTATTTCAAGAAACGTTTTTTTTGATTAGCTTTGTGAGCAAGAAAAGTAACAAAGAAAAAAATATTAATGAGCAGCCGAGAAAAAATATTAGGTAGCATTGCAGCCAACAAGCCTACATTAGTGGCGTTGCCCGAAGTCCCGATTTTTGAAGGTGACGGCAGCATCGAACGTTTCAAAACCGTGCTGCAAAGCATCGGCGGAACGGCCGTAGAACTTGACTCCGAAACTGACTGTCAGGCAACGATTACGCAATATTACAGCGATTTGAAAAACGTTGCTTCCAGTATTGTAAACGCAAGCGTTGTCATAGATGCTGATACGCCAAAAGAGATTTTGGAACAAGTCGATTTGGCCGTTATTCAAGGCGAAATCGGTGTAGCCGAAAATGGTACGATTTGGGTTCCCGAAAGCAATATGCTCAATCGGGCATTGCCATTTATTACGCAACATTTGGTACTGGTGCTGAACAAAAACAACATCGTAGCCAATATGCAACAAGCCTACGACCGCCTCAAAAACGTGGGCAGCTACGGCGTTTTTATTGCTGGACCATCAAAAACGGCCGATATTGAGCAATCGTTGGTCATTGGTGCTCACGGAGCCAGAAGTATGATGGTGATATTAGCCCCACCCTCCCCGACGGAGCGGGAGCTTTTAGACTAAGGTAGGCGGGGTTTTGAAACCTATAAGTATTTTAGGAAAATCATTTCAATAATTCAATGGCTTTTTCGAGAATCAAATCATTGATAGCGGAACGCCGCCCGGCGGAACGCCGCCCGATTGATAATTGCTAACCGTCATTTCACCATCCATATTTTCTTTAAAACTTCCATCAAATCACCGTGATAATTGGCCGCAATCGGCACGGCCTCGGTGCCTACCCAAACTTGGTGTCGCTCAATTTTTTTGACTTGGTTTAGGTTAATCACGTACGATTTATGCACCCTAAAAAAGTCGCCTTTGGGTAGCATTTCGAGGGCTTCGGTCATGGTCATTCGGGTAAGTGTTTTTTTGTCTAACTCTTTGAAAGTTAGATAGTTACCCTCCGATTCGACAAACAATAGATTCTCCAAACTGACTCTCACCAAGTCGTAGCCGTCTTTCACGAAAAGGTACGGAATCTTGGGTGCTTCTTTATTGATTACTTCGTAGGCTTTCTGACAGGCCTTCATAAATCGGCCGAAATCAATGGGCTTCAAAAGGTAATCAAGAGCATTGAGATTGAAGGCATCAACGGCGTATTGTGAGTAGGCGGTCGTGAAAATAACGGCGGTATTTTGTGGTAAAAGTTGCGAAAAATCAAGCCCCGTGATGTCGGGCATATTGATGTCGAGGAATACTAAATCACATGGACTTTTCTTCAAATATTCGAGTGCTTCCATCGCACTGACGAAGGTATCTTTAAGGTCAAGAAAAGTTACTTTTTTGGCGTGGGCTTTGATTACTTCCAGAGCCATTGGCTCGTCATCGATGGCAATTGCTTTTAGCATATTTATGAATTACGTTTTTGTATTTTTTCGAGTTCTTCCAAATCCATCAAATCTTTTAGGCGACCCGTGGCTCGTTTTTCGGTAATCAAATTATTGAGGTGAATAACCCTAAATGGCACTTCATCATAAGTTGCCTCAATCGAATTGGCGTAACATTCATCAAAATCTAACTTTGATTTTAGCTCGTGTCCCAAATCGAGTTCGAGGTTATTTTCGCCAAAAATGACCGAAGTATAGCCAAAAACTAATTGTTTTGGCAAAAAATCAGCACCCGAAACCTTGTTTTCTTTCAATACTGCTTTCAGCGATTGATAATTTTCGGTGTCATTTCTAATCCATAAATCTAAATCAAATGTAGTGCGGGTATGCCCGTGAACCATGCCTGCCATACCTCCAACCAACAGATATTTGACTTGAAATCTGTTGAGGCTTTCGAGTAGCAACTGCACATCATGGCTTGAAATATCCATATTTTTGGGCGGATTTCGGGGGTTTGCATGATAAAATCTTGAAGCGGTCTGCATCAGATTTATAAATTGGGTAAATTGTTGATTAACCGTTTTCATGCTAAATTATATCTCAAATATAGTAAATTTCACGTATTCTACTTCAAATTCACCTCCAACGAAACGGCAAAGATACCGTTTTCGCTTGACATTTTTAATTCGTGGCGGTAAGGATAATTGAGTTCGAGGCGGCGTTTGGTATTTTCCAAGCCCGTCGAAGTGCCAACTTCCAATTTATCAAATTGTTTGATGATGCTGTTTCGGCAGATGAATGTCAGTTTTTTATCTTCAATTTTAAAATCCAAATCAATAAAACTTTCTTGCGTAATGCTGATGCCGTATTTAAAGGCATTTTCGACGTAAGGAATTACTAAAAGTGGGGCAATTTGGGTCGGAATTTCGTCCCAGTCAATATTAATTTTTATTTTTATATTGTCCCTTTTGGGGATTCTCATTTTGCTCAATTCCACAAAATCATAAAGAAATTGAATTTCTTTTTCGACCGAAATTCGTTCGTTCTTTGTGCCTTCAACCACGTGCCGCATGATGCTCGAGAGTTGCTGAATCCCCTCGGCGGTTTTGGGGCTTTCCTCTACGATGGCAGTTCCGTAGAGATTATTCAACACATTAAACAAAAAATGGGGGTTTATTTGGGCTTTGAGTGCCGAAAGTTCGACTTTGGTTTTCTGAATCGCCATTTCTCGCAAGCGGGTATGCGACTCCGAAACGTACTGCACCACGCAATAGACGAGTGAGGCAATAATCCAGGTATTGGCAATGAAACGGTGCAGCCCCAGCGGCTCGGACTTTACGCCAAAGATGCTCAATAAAATAATGGTGATAAACAAATAGAAAAATCCAAGTACCACAAAATAGAAAAACTTTCCCTTGCGACCTTCATCAACGAATAGGTTTTTGAATAAAAGCTGGTAGTTAAATTCAGCAATCAGAACTGTAGTGCCAACCAAACTAAATATCAGTGATTTAGACAAAATAAGTTTCCCAGCCAAACGCCCAAGTCGGTACCAAAAAGAGTAGTTGAGTTCCCCTTTCTTGGCTTTGACCGCTTTGAGATACGTATCGACTATTGCCGAAAGTGGGTCACTAACCGTAAAATACCAAATCGTGTGAGCCAAACTTATTGCTGTAAGCACCGCCACAATCAGCACCCAGTTGCGTTTTGCGAACGGAATAATGGTTTCTTGCCAGTATGTCTTAGTAAAAATATTTCCAAACGAAAACTCCATCGGTCGATTACTTATTTTTGTAGCGAAAGTAAGGCTTTTTTCCATAATTTGTGTGGATTTAGGGGCTATTTGTTATCTTTTCTAAAATAACTCACCCAGTTTATGACTGCAACGAGCGTAAACAAAGCAGCCATAATCCAATCGAAGTTATCATTTTTGGCATATTTTATCAATTTTATGGCAGCCCAAACGCTCCAAATAATTGCAGAAGCAAGGTAGCCATTTGAGCTTTTTTTCTCAACGATTTTTCTGAAATCAAATTTTAAAAGCGTGATAATACCCGCCATTAAAATTGATAGCAAAAACATGTATTTTACACCAAAACCCTCAATCGGATTTACAAAATTGATGATAAACGTCAGAGCTGCTAAGGTGGCAAATGTTATTCCGAAAAAAAGTAGCCTATCCTCTTTTGTAGATGTTTCCATTTTCGTAGTTAAGTGATTGGTTATCAATGATTTATATTATTTTTTAGTGTTTATGATAAACTACACCGACTTTACGAGGGTGATATATGCTGTGGCAATAAAACTAATGCTAAATCCGAACGAAATGCCAACTACTTCGTAGCCTTCTTTGCTTTTTTGGTTGGCTAAATCTTCGGCTTTTTTTATAAGAGATTTGGTACTCCACCACTCCGATACTTTTACGACTTCAAAGGTTTTCATAATTTTTTTAGTATTTAGATGTTTCAAATATGTGACAAATGTTGTTGCTTTTAAAATTGCGGGGACGAACTCCCCGCAATGTGGGACGAAGTCAGCAAACTTTGGGATTAGTTTTTGGGTATTTACCTCATATTCCCGTCAGTTTCTGGTCTGATGTTATCTCTTGTGGGTATGCGTGGCAAGGGCAATGCGGTTTTTGCTGGGCGGTCGTTTTGGGGTTTAGCATCGGTGGTTTCAGTGTACTCATCGGGAGTTTCATCTTTGGTTTTTGTTCCGACAACGTAAGTAGAAGGTGATGAAGAATAGGTAACGTTCGGAACAATACTTTCTTCTTTTTGGCAAGAACTCGTGGCAAATGTTACTGAAACTAAGGCGGCGAATAAAAATGATTTGGTTTTCATAATTTTGTTTGATAAAAAAATGTAAGTGTTTGATAATAAGTATCTTATGATAATTTTATTTGATATGATTAGTCTGAATCTGTCCAACGATTACGAATGCTGAATCTTTTTTGGCTTCTGTTTTTGGGGTAGATGTTTGGTTGTTGTTCACAATCTCCACATCATCAGTGATTAACTTACGGCTCTCTACACTGGGCGTTCCCATCGAATATTGAGTGATACCAGCGGGCATAATTGCAGCCTCTTTTTGGCAAGAAGTTGTAGCAAATGAGATAGTTACTAAGGCGGCGAATAAAAATGATTTGGTTTTCATAATTTTGTTTCGGGCGGCGAACCGCTTTTAAATGTTTGTTTTTTGTTTTAAGGAATTGTTTCCGTTTTGATGAATCAAAGGTAGGGCATGAAAAACGGCGTAGAAAACCGATGTGATGAACTCGAAGCACGGTGTGATGAAATGCCGAAACTATGGGAAAACAAAAAACTCACGACCGTAAAATCGTGAGTTTTGGTTATTTTTACTTAGGAACGTGTTAAAAATAACTTGTAACAATTTTCGCATCTTTTTTGCCAAACCATCGCCTAAAAATGCTCATTTAATTCATTAGATTCCGCTTTTTAGACTTGTTTTGACAAAAAATCCATCAAAAATTCTGTTATAA
>JANNEN010000305.1:0-7999 GCA_031378715.1 Emticicia sp. | reverse complement strand
TTTCAAAATCAGACCACCATTCTTTTTCCTCAGTCACGTTTTCAAAAAATCTTTCCCACGGCAAAACCTCTACTCGTATCGAAGGTGTCACGCCGATATACTTCCGAAAAAGTAACGTATCAAACGGTGCGGGATTGTCCGCCTGCCAGTCGATTACCCTAATTTTCTCGTCCGATTCGCTCGGAAACAACAGCCCATTCACGCTATCCGTTAATAATACAACAAATGTTTTTTCTGAATTTAGTTCGTTTTCGTTCACTTTTGGTAGGGTTGTAAAATTTTTTTTAGGCGTTTTGTTACCTTTTAATGGTTTTTGTGTCAAATATCCGAAAATAATTCCAATAAATTAGGAATTAAATGTGAGTAAAATAGTAATATTGTGTTAATTAACAACCATTAAATTAAAAAAACAATGTTAGAAGTATTGCAAGGTCTAATTCAGCAGCACGGACAAGGTGCGGTTATTGATAATCCACAAGTGCCAAACGAGCATAACGAAGGCGTAATGAGCGAAGTGATGAGCGGCCTAATGGGTGGCCTGTCGAACCAAGCAAATGCACAAGGCGGCATCGGTAGTTTGTTAGGATTATTGGGTGGCGGTGCTGGAAACAGCGGTGGTGGTTTGATGTCAAATCCTATTGTTGGAGGTATTGCTCAAAGTGTAATCGGAAACTTGATGGGTAAATTTGGCCTCTCAAACTCAGCGGCTTCGGGCGTTGTCGGCAGTATGCTGCCCTCGGTACTTGGTGGCTTAATCAACAAAACAAACGATCCAAATGATAGCTCGGTTGATATGGGCGGCTTAATGGGGTCAATAACGGGTGGTAAAACATCTGGTATTGATTTCGGTAGTTTATTGAGCCAAGGTGCTGGTGCTTTGGCCGACGGAAAACTCGATATGAGTGACCTCATGAACCTCGCTGGCGGCATGATGGGCGGTCAAAAACAACAACAAGGTGGCGGCGGAATCGGTAGCCTTTTGGGTGGCCTATTTGGGGGCAAATAACATAAAATAGTAGTGCAAAAATCGTAGTTCATGAAATTTATCACCGTTAAATCAATAATGGTTGATGAAATACCGTGAGCTACGATTTTTTTATTAATTTTAGGGATTCATCTGAGCATCAAACTGAAAACTATAAATAAAATTTCACATGAAATTCCTATCTCCACTCCCCATACTTTTTCTTTTATTAAATTTTGATTTATTTGCCCAAATTAGCATCACTTTTCCAATGGAAAAGGCTGTTTTTCAGAGAAACCAAAACAATACTGCTACCATAAACATAGCGGGCAACTATACATCTACCATTTCATCGGCCGAAGCCCAACTCACGAATGTACTCAATAATCAAGTGGTCATTGGTTGGACAACTTTCACAACAAACATCAACGGAGGGGTGTTTAATGGCTCACTGTCAAATGTCCCTGGTGGCTGGTACATTTTAGAAGTACGAGGACGACTCAATGGTAACACCATAGGCACAGCAACCCTTAGCCGAGTAGGTGTGGGAGAAGTATTTTTGATTGCTGGTCAGTCAAACGCCCAAGGACTTGAAGGCAATCAGGGCGAAGTTGGAGCAAATGACGAACGGGTACTATCGCACAACGAAGTATCTTGGTACGACCAAGGCTTGCAACAATGCGACAAGAAAGTGCCTAATTATCCGTCATTCTCGCAGATTTATAGCGATGGCACAAATAGAAGTTTTTTATCAAAAACTGGTTTTAATCCGTGGTGCTACGGAAAACTGGGTGATAATTTGGTGGCGAAGTTAGGCGTTCCAGTGGTTTTTATGAATGCGGGTGCAATGGCAACATCTTCAGTAAATTGGAAAGAAAGTTCCGATGGCTTGATTACAATAAACCATTATTCAACGCAAACTTACTGCAACGTGTCGGGTGTTCCGTATAATGGTTTAAAGCGAGTGATTAATTATTACGCTGCCAATTTTGGCGTTCGAGCCATACTTTGGCACCAAGGCGAAGCCGATAATTATATTAGTTTAGACCCGAATGTTTATATTAACAACATTAATTATGTAATAAATAAAACTCGTATCGATTTAGGCAGTACGATACCGTGGGTCATTTCACGAGCATCCGTGTTTGATAAATCAGTGAATAACGGAACGGGAAATGCCAATCCCTCAATTATTAGTGCCCAAGATAATATAATCAATAGCAGTAATAAAATTTATCCTGGACCATCAACCGATGATATGCTCGGCTCGAACCGTAGCGATGATGTACATTTCTTTGGCAGTGGGCTAATAGAACTCGCCAATCGTTGGGACGCTGCACTGAGCTTTGATTTTTTTAATGATGCCACGCCAATTCAGGCAAAACCCTTCCCAGTGGTATCGGTTAGTTGTCACTCCGCAACTGAGCAACGGCTTTCTGCCCCCGCTGGTTTTGCCGCTTATAAATGGGTGCGGTTGGATAGTGGCAACGAAGATTTTGAAGATGCTACTGAGTCGAACGCATCAATGATTGACCGTTCGGGCGGAACATACCGCTGCTATTTAACTGATAATCAAGGGAATATAGTTTTTACTCAACCAATAACAGTTCAAAACGTAAACTCACAGTGCAGTTGCGTTGGCATTTTGAGCTGTTCGGGTGTTACCTATTTATCGGATAGCCAACCGTGTAATTCATCGAACGGCTGGGGGCCAGTGGAAATGGATAAAAGCAACGGTGAAAATGGAGCGGGCGATGGCACAACGCTAAGAATAAGAAATAAAAGCTACGCAAAAGGCATCGGGGTTCATGCAAATTCAAGCATAGTTTATAATCTAAATAATAGTTTTGGGCGATTTATAGCAGAAATAGGCGTTGATGATGAGGTTGCCTCCTCCACCAACGGAACTACTGTAGTATTCAAGGTATATAAAGACAATCTGCTTTCGTACACCAGTGCCATACTCAACAAAAATAGTAATGTTGTAAAAATAAACATTGCCGTTAATAATGTAAATGAGCTAAAATTAGAGGTAAATGATGCGGGCGATAATAATTTTGCTGACCACGGAAACTGGGCAATTGCTCGCCTTCACTGTGTAGATAGCCAAGTTCCGACCTCACCAACGTTATTAGCCGAAAGCCAAGTTTCGCAAAACTGTGCGACATTGACATGGGCAGCATCTACTGATAATATGGAGGTAGAAAAATATAATATTTACCGAGATGGGGCTTTAATTGGCAGTGTAGATGCTCCATTGACTACATTTAGAGCTACGGGTCTTAATACCCTCACGTATTATCAGTTTCGAGTTAGAGCCGTTGATTATACTGGCAATATTTCGGCTCAAAGCAACTTAGCCGAGGTTGTAACATTGGATAATATTGTAATCACTAACTCGAATAAAATCATCAATATTGGTCAATCCAGCTCACTTTTTGCTTTTGGTTGCTTTGGTGGAGGTGTTACCTGGTCGAATGGCACGACGGCTAATCCACTAAATGTAAGCCCCAATGATACGACGATTTATAGTGCAACTTGTACTGTGGGAAACTGCACGAGCCTGCCCGTAAAAGATACGGTCAAGGTTATTCCAAACTGCAAAAATGCGTATGTACTTATTAAAAACAAAGATAATTTTAGCGGTGTGGGTACTAATCTTACTTTTAGAGCGGCACAAACCATCACTGCAACCAATAATATCACGACATCGGCCAAAATCAATTATAATGCGGCAAAATCAATTACACTAATGCCTGGCTTCAGTGCTAATGCAGGAACCGTTTTTAAGGCAACAATTACAGGATGTCCGCCTTCGGTAAATGCCATGTTATCCCCAACGAAATCAGTGATTCCAATTATTGATAATTAAGCCAAATTCACCAACATCTACACAGATACATTTCCATTTTATGACAATATGTCAGTATTTTCTGCCAAATTTGGGCTTGGCACTTTGATTGATGGATTGAATATTGAAATAAATTGATCAAAAAATACTGACACAAAAACATGGGAAAAATTATTGGAATTGACCTCGGAACAACCAACTCTTGCGTTGCCGTAATGGAAGGAAACGAGCCAGTTGTGATTGCAAACAGCGAAGGAGCAAGAACTACACCTTCGATTGTAGCTTTTTTAGAAAATGGAGAAAAGAAAATTGGGGCCCCTGCCAAACGTCAGGCAATCACCAATCCAAAGAATACAATTTCTTCAATCAAGCGTTTCATGGGAAAACGTTATACAGAAGTTGATAGCGAACTAAAAACCATCACCTACGATGTAGAGCAGGGAGCAAACAATACGCCACGTGTTCGCATCGGTGATCGATTATATACTCCACAGGAAATTTCGGCTTCGATTCTTCAAAAAATGAAGCAAACCGCCGAAGACTATCTTGGCACAACAGTAACCGAAGCCGTTATTACTGTACCCGCTTACTTCAACGATGCCGAACGCCAAGCTACCAAAGAAGCAGGTGCGATTGCTGGTCTTGACGTAAAACGTATCATTAATGAGCCAACCGCCGCCGCTTTGGCTTATGGTCTTGACAAGCAAGGAAAAGACATAACCGTTGCGGTTTTTGACTTGGGTGGTGGTACTTTCGACGTATCAGTTTTGGAATTAGGCGATGGCGTTTTTGAAGTAAAATCAACCGATGGCGATACCCACTTGGGCGGTGATGACTTCGACCAAGTAATCATTGAGTGGTTGGCTGATGAGTTTAAGAAAGATGAAGGTATTGATTTGCGTAAAGATGCCATGGCATTACAACGCTTGAAAGAAGCAGCCGAGAGAGCCAAAATTGAATTGTCAAGTTCGGCACAATCTGAAATCAATCTACCGTATATTTTCCCAGTGGACGGTATTCCGAAGCACTTGGTGAGAAGTTTGAGCCGTGCAAAATTCGAACAATTAGCCGATAGCCTAATTCAGCGTGCCATGGATCCGTGCAAGCGTGCCATGAAAAACGCAGGTTTGAAAATAAGCGACATCGACGAAGTAATTTTGGTAGGCGGCTCGACCCGTATCCCAAAAGTACAGGAAGAAGTTGAGAAATTTTTCGGCAAAAAACCTTCTAAAAACGTAAATCCTGACGAAGCAGTAGCCATTGGTGCAGCCGTGCAGGGTGGAGTTTTGACGGGTGAAGTAAAAGATATCCTATTGCTTGACGTGATTCCGTTATCGCTCGGTATCGAAACGTTGGGTGGTGTATTTACCAAAATGGTAGAATCGAACACAACCATTCCATCGAAAAAAGTAGAGACATTCTCGACGGCGGCTGATAACCAGCCTTCGGTAGAATTACATATTTTGCAGGGCGAACGCTCAATGGCGGCACAAAACCGTACATTAGGCCGTTTCCACCTTGACAGCATTCCGCCAGCACCCCGTGGCGTACCGCAAGTAGAAGTAACATTTGATGTTGATGCGAATGGTATCTTGAATGTAACGGCGAAAGATAAAGGAACGGGCAAAGAGCAAAAAATCCGAATTGAGGCCTCTTCGGGATTATCCGATGCGGATATTCAGAGAATGCGTGATGAAGCCAAAGCAAACGAAGAAGCCGACAAGGCCGAACGTGAAAAAGTAGAAAAAGTGAATGGTGCTGATACGATGATATTCCAGACCGAAAAGCAGTTGAAAGAATACGGTGATAAACTTTCGGAAGGAAACAAAACCGCCATCGAAAGTGCATTAACCGAATTGAGAGCTGCTCACGGAACCCGTGATTTAGGAGCGATTGATTCCGCTATGGAGAAAATAAATGCCGCTTGGCAAGCTGCTTCGCAAGAAATGTATGCCTCGGGTGCCACACCAAACGGAGATGATATGGGCGGACAGCAAGCTGGTGGCAACACTAACGCTTCAACTGCTGATGAAGGCGTAACTGACGTAAACTACGAGGAAGTGAAGTAATTTCTTCAAGTAATTACAACAAAAAAGCCCCCTTTTCGTAAGAATTGGGGGCTTTTTTATATTTCACAATAAAAAATTTAGATTAATCATAATGAAATCTACATTTCAAGATATGAATTTCATCATCTTTGCACCTGTAAATTAAGCGATGCTCCTCATCAATTCGCCTTGACCAGTAGCCAGAATATTTGTGTTTCAATGGTTCGGGTTTACCTATTCCATCAAAAGGATTCCTTGCAATATCTTTCAATAGTTCGTTTATTCTTTTGAGTTTCTTTTTGTCGGTATTTTGCCAATAAATATAGTCTTCCCAAGATTCATCTACAAAAATATACTTCATAACTCAATCAAGTCTTTTGTAAATGATTGGCCATTATTAAATTTTTCAATGGCAGCATCTAATCTATTTTCATTTTTTCGAGACGATAACTCATGATTTGTAGCCATCAATGAATTGTATTCGCTCAAGGACATCACAACGATACCTTCGTCTTTACCACGATTGATGATTAATGTTTCAAAATTTATCAATACATCATCAAAATATCGTTTAATATCCTTTCTAAAATCTGAAATATTTGCAATTATCATATTTATTGTACGTTTTATTGTACAAATAAATGTACAATAAAACAAAGTTCCAAATAAGATATGAAAAATAATATCTTTTTCAAACAAATAAACACGTTACCTGCAAGCGTAAGAAACCAACACCATTGACAAAAAACTCATCTAAAAGAAGTACCTTTGTCACTCAATTCAAATAAAAATGGCTGACAGAACATTACATAAAATTATCAACGGTGATAGCCGACAAATGAGCGAAATTAAAGATAAAAGCGTTCATTTAATTGTTACTTCGCCACCCTATTGGCAACTCAAAGACTACGGGACTGAAAATCAAATTGGTTTTCACGATGACTATGAAACATACATCAATCATTTAAACTTGACTTGGCAAGAATGTTTCAGAGTGCTACATGAAGGCTGTCGTCTGTGTATTAACATTGGTGACCAGTTTGCACGTTCGACCTATTACGGACGTTATAAAATCATACCTATTCATACTGAAATTATAAAATTTTGCGAAGTGATTGGCTTTGACTTTATGGGTTCAATTATTTGGCAAAAAGCAACCACGATGAACACTACGGGCGGTGCAAGTATCATGGGCAGTTTTCCACACCCAAGAAACGGCATCGTAAAATTAGATTTTGAGTATATTTTATTATTCAAAAAACAAGGAAATGCACCAAAACCAACGATTGAACAAAAGGCAAATTCTGCCATGACAAACGAGGAGTGGAATACTTATTTTAATGGTCATTGGTATTTTTCGGGTGCAAGACAGGACAAGCATTTGGCAATGTTTCCAGAAGAGTTGCCCAAACGTTTGATTAAAATGTTTTCATTCCCCAACGAAACTGTTTTAGACCCTTTTATGGGAAGTGGAACAACTGCCTATGTAGCGAAAATATTAGATAGAAATTCAATTGGTTACGAAATAAATCCTGAATTTATCTCTATTATTAAAGAGCGGATTGGCGAGAATGATGCCTTTGCAATTTCGGAAACGGAAATCATCAAACAACAAGAACTGAATACTGATTTCCAAAGCAAAATAGATGATTTACCTTACAAATTTGTAGATACGCACAAATTAGACAAAAAGATTGATGTCAAAAAAATACAATATGGTTCAAAATTAGATGCTGATAGTACGGGAAAAAGAGAAGACTTCTTTTCTGTCAAAGAGATAATTAGTCCCGAATTGATACGTTTAAATAATGACTTGATTATTCGCTTGATTGGCATTAAACAAAATACAGAAATCAATGGAAAAGCCAAAGAATATCTGATTACTAAACTTCGAGGCAAAAAAGTGTTTTTAAAGTATGACGAAATAAAACACGACCAAGAAAATAATTTAATGGCTTATTTGTATTTGGAAAATAAAACTTTTATCAACGCCCATTTGCTTAAAGAAAATTTGGTGTTGGTGGATAATTCATTTGACTTCAAATATAAAACCAAATTTAACGCAATAAACAATGGCTAAGAAAAAAGAAGTGATGAAGCACTCAATGGAGTTTGGCAAAAAGGAAAAAGTTCTAA
>JANNEN010000297.1:0-5064 GCA_031378715.1 Emticicia sp. | reverse complement strand
GGCCATGCCATTGATGGTGGTACTTAAATAAATGTTCAAGCCAATTCGTTTTTTACTTCTCTTTTGGCTTCGTCAAACTTCGATTTGCCTTTGGCAGCTATCTCTTCGGCATCGTCTTTTACGTCTTCATACTTGGTTTTTCCTTTGGCCGCCAATTTTTCGGCTTCATTCAAGGTGTTTTCGTACTTTTGGGTGATGGCATCTACTGCGTCCTCAAACTTGGTTTTAAGTACATCAAGGAATCCTTCACCTTTATTTGTAATTTTTTTTCTTGTGTTATCACCTTTTTCTGGGGCAAACAAAATGCCCATCAATGCACCAGCGGCTACGCCTACCAACACACCCAACAATACTTTATTTGATTTCATAATTATTACTTTGCGGAACGCCGCACCGTTTTGTTTTGATTTATTTATTTTACTATTTTATTGCCCTGAATAACCCTCAGCAATATCGAAATGGCCGCAATCACCAGTAAAACGTGAATGATGCCAGTTGCACTGTAAGCGAAAAAGCCGATTGCCCAAGAGATAATAAGCACGACAGCAACGATGTAAAGTAAATTTCCCATGATTGTAAGTTTTTAATTGATTGAGTTATTTATAAAATTTATCGGTCGATAGCACAACTTGCGTGCTTGGATACTGCGTACTGGCATCGTCTTCGGCGGTAATGAATATTTTGATTGGTCTGATTGAGGACACCGTTTCAAAAGAAGCCTTTAATTGCTTTGAAAGAAAACTCGTCGAACTTTTTATCTGCCCAATATTTTTGCTCGCTTCTTCGTTGGTTTCCATCCAAACTACATACGCCTGTTTGGCGGGTTGCAACCTTCCGACTTCAGCCAAGTCGGTTAAATGCACCGAAACCGCATAATTTTTGTTGTTGTCTTTTTTTACCTTCACGTATCCTTGGGCTGCTGGAACAACGGAAGAGGTTAGAAAACTAATTTTTTTGGCACAAGAAGTAGCCGAAAATAGCACAATGGCTACGAAAATACCCGAAATAATGTTTTTTGTCATGGTGATTAATTGTGTGGATTTAGTATATATTTTGTAATTATTATTGAGCGGTGCAAGCATTCATAATAACAATCAAGATGAAAATGAGAAGAAATATTAAATTGTCAGACTGTTCGATGGTAAATTTTTTCATGGTACAAAGTATTTTATGTATTCGATTACATAACCGAAATATTATAATACAAAGGTGGGGGAGTTTGCAATCAGAAGTGTTACATAATATCGTGAATAACTTACATCATTCACACATTTAGAAAATGTAAACTTTTAAGTATTCAGTAGCTTTTAGGCGACAGGTGTAGTAGTGTAAAATACTAATAATCAGTGTCTTACACTACTATAACCTGCGGTCTATTACCCATCGACTATATACTTACTTTCAAATATTGCAATCTTTGCCGCTTTACTTTTTGTTCGATTTTAAAGGTTTTTCCGATAGTCATGCGTGCCATCAAGTAGCTCACCGTCGATTCTGCCCCTTGATTGAGATTAATATAACTGTCTTCCAGCCCATCGTAGCAACCACCCGTGCAGGGGTTATAAATGATTTGGTGCAGGTGATTATTGCCCAAAAACCAGTCAAAAGCTATTTGCATTTTGGTTTTATAGGTTTCATCGCCAAAGACATCGTAAAACTTACGCAAAGCCAAAATCGTATAAGCAATATCAATCGGTTGCTCGCCCCCGATTACTATTTGGTCGGGTGCTTCGCCTCGGTGCAACCAGCCTTTATTAGAAATTACTTTGATGCTTTTGGCCGTAAAGATTTTCGACAAAAGAAAATCAAACGATGCTTTGGCAATTTCTTTGTAAATCGGTTCGCCAGTTGTTAGCCAGGCACAGAGCATGGCTTCGGGCAAAATACTATTGCCGTAAGTAAGATACCCCTCAAACCACGCCCAGTTATTGTCGGCTTCGTGGCGGTACATCTGCACCAATCGGTTGGCGAGTTGCTTGACCAATGCCAAATCTTGTGCCGATTCGTTGTTGATGTTGCGGTAATACAAACCCTTGATAATGAACGCCATCGCCCTCGTGGAGTGAATATGATGCACTTTCGAGAGAGCAGCTTGCATGGTGAGTTCGGCTTCGTTGATTAATTCTTGGGGGAGTAAATCACGCATCGAAATCAAATAACCCAAGGCCCAAATTGCCCGTCCGTTGGAGTCGTTGAGGTTGGTTTCGTAGTTTTGGGTAGTAAAAACACCATCTTCGCTCACATAATTCAAGAAATCACCTTCGGCTTGCAAGCAATAATTGATGAAATTGAAGTAAATATTGATGTACCGCAAATCTTCTTCGTCCTTCGACGCTTCATAATGCTGACACATGGCCACCATAGCCCGAGCGTTGTCGTCGAGGGTATAACCCGAATTAATATCGGGTTGGTTGATGATAGCAAACTGAATCATGCCAAACTTGGTCGTCATTCGCTTCACGTGGTCGAGATTGACGGCAGGGATTTTATACTGCAAGGCAAGCTGATTTTCACAAATTTTCTCGAATAATAGAGCATGAGCAATGGCGGCATTTTCCCAAACCGATGGTACGATTCCGTGCAAACTATTGAGGCTGATGTCTTTTCTTAATGATTCATTTTCTAATAAACTAAGCACCGCTTTGGCTAATTGGGCGGAGTTTCCGAAGTCAATAATAATACCCGCATCGTCTTTCAGCACTTCCCGTGCGTGCGGAATTGGGGTAGAAATAATGGCACAACCGCAACTCATGGCGTACGAAAAAGTACCACTCACTGCCTGATTTGGGTCTTTGGACGTAAACAAATAGATATCGGTTAGTTGCAGATATTCGAGCAAATCGGGCAATGCCAAATACTGGTTGATGAACTGCACATTTTGCTGCAAATTCAAGGCCACTACTTTTTGTTCGAGCATACGGCGGTATTTTTCGCCTTCGTGCTTCACAACCGACGGGTGGGTTTTGCCAATAATCAGAAACAGCACATCGGGGTTGTTTTTGACAATAGCGGGCAGTGCATCAAGCGTAGTTTCGATGCTTTTGCCCGAACCCAATAAGCCAAAAGTAGAAAGAATTTTTCGGCCCGAAACATCGTATTTTTCCTTCAAAATTGCTTTGTCTGCGTGAGAAACCAAGTGCGTTCCGTGCGGAATAACCGTGATTTTTTGTTGTAAAAGGTTGTAATCTCTCGTCAATATTTTTTCGGACGAGCGGGTCATTACCACGATTGAGGCACACAAATCTGAAATTTGTTGTACTTGGGCTTTCAGAAAATCATTCGGATTGGGCAATACGGTATGAAAAACCAAACTAACGGGCTTGGTCAAAATACGCAAAAAATCTTTGAAATACGCTTCTTTTTTATCAAAAAAGCCAAATTCGTGCTGAATCATCACCATTTTGATGCTTTCATTGTCATTAATGATTTCGGCCAATTTAGAAAACGACTTTGTGTTATCGGTATTGAAGATGTACTTTACTTCATCTGGATAAACATATTTTTCATTGTCGGTTTCTAAGGCACATATACTCAACTTGAACGAGCGGTTAAACTTGTTGTTCAAAGCCCTAACCAAATCCTGCGAGTAGGTGGCTATACCACACTCCCGAGGAGGGTATGAAGTAATGAATAAAATTTCGGGTAATGAATGGGCAATAGTAGGCTGATACGTTCCATTTGTTGAGCCAATCGCTTGTCTGTTAAATGGCAGTAAATTGGTAAGATTAAATACGTTTTCATTTCTCATTTTTGTTGGGATTTAGTAATAATTTTTGTAAAAGTTCAGTAACACTAACCGAAGCGACGGCAATTTGCTCATCGGCAGCACCGTAGTAAATATAGAGTGTATCATCAGAAAGGGCCGTACCAGTAGGAAAACAGACATTATTAACTTCTCCGTTTAGTTCCCAATCTTCTTCTGGCACAAAAAGTGGGTAAGGCAAGCGGGCAATTTCTCTGCATGGATTTTCTAAATCAAGCAGTGCCGCACAAGCCGAATAAACGTAGCCTTTGAGCGAATCTCGCACGCCATGATAAATTATCAGCCAACCTTCGGCGGTTTCGATTGGTGGGCAACCCCCACCGATATAACTCATTTCGTGTTCGTGGGCCGAGGCAAGTACTATGTTTTCTTCAAAATGCAAAAAATAGTTTTGCCAAAAACTGGGGGTGAGTTCTTCTAAACTATTGAAACATACGATTTGAATATCGGGCTTGATTCGGTGTAAAAAGTAAAATTTATCATTTATTTTTCGAGGGAAAAATATAACGTTTTTGTCCCAAACCAAGACTTTTTTGCCTTGCTTTTCGTGAACTTGCTCGTGTTCGTTGTAGCGAAGGTATTTTTCGTTGATTTTACTTTTTGAGTTGGCAAGTCGGCTAAATTCATCAAAACTAATTTCGGGTACTATTATTCCCGCTTTGTTCCAATATTGCAAATCAAGCGAGGTAGCCAATGCACCAAGAGCATTGATGCCATCGTAGGCCGTGTAGGTGAGGTAATATAAATCATCAATTTTTACGATTCGGGGGTCTTCAACGCCTTTCGATTCGTAGTCAAATTGCGGAAAAAGTATCGGAAAATCGTAGCGTTCGGCTACCGTAAGGGCATCTTTAAGTTTGCAATAACCGACCGTGGAGTGGTTTCCTTTGCTTACGGCTCGGTAAAAAAGATGAATACCTGTTTCGTTTTTTATCACGGCAGGATTCAATACGCCCTCGTTTTCAAAGCCGAGTGTAGTTTTTTGAAATAAGATTCCTTCTTTTTTTACTTTTACCATTACGTATTCCTGTAAAGATTTAGTCATTTACAGGCATCACAAAGGTCGAATGTTTTGAAACCAGAAGTGTTACATAACTTTTGGAGAAACTTATAAGATTCACACATTGAAGGTTTTAAGTAGTCAATAGCTGATAGTCGATAGACTATAGTAGAATAATGTCATTGCCTAAAATAGGTTGCCCTCAAAACAGGACAATCACATGAGCAAAGATGATTTAAAATCTGAGAAAAGTACAAATCTGAATATCCGTCCAAGGCGAGTATTCAGTACTGAGTTCAAA
>JANNEN010000264.1:0-5871 GCA_031378715.1 Emticicia sp. | reverse complement strand
TTATAATCCCGCCAATAAAGAATCTCCGATTACATTCAAAGGAGCGGCCAACTACAAGTATATTTACGAAGGCTTTTTTCAAGATAAAGGGCTGTATATCAATAAGATACGGGTAATTCCGAAAACAAAATCGCCTGGCATTTATAAGGGTACAATCAATATCATTGATGGTTCGTGGAGCTTGCACAGCGTAAATCTTGAATATGACAATGAAGCAGGACACACCACCTACAAGGTGATTTTTTCGCCCGTTGATGATATTTGGGTGCCGATTCAGAGCGAAGAATACAATACTTTTGGAATCTTTGGCGTGGAGGGTTCGGCACGAGTGGTGACGGCTTTCAAAAACTACCAGATTGTCAAAAATCCAAAATATTCGTCCATCAAACCCCAAGTGCTTGACGATAAGATTTTTAAGACCGAAGCCAAGGATTTGAACAAACAGAAATTGACCACAAAAAATATTCTCGAACAAAAAGAACTCACCCTAAAACAACTCAAAAAACTCGCAAAAGACCTCGAAAAAGAAGAAATCAAAGAAAAAAAGGATAAAAATGAAGAAATAATCACCTCAAATTACACCCGTTCGACTGACACGCTCGCACGCAAACGCAGCGAAGAGTTTTGGGCAGAAGAACGGCAAGTGCCATTGACCGAAATCGAAGTGAAGGGCTACAAACAAGCAGATAGTATCTATGTCGTTGAAGCAAAAAAAATAGGAATCAAGCTGACAAAGGATTCGCTCGACCGCACACGTCCTGCCAAATTCAACGCCAATTATTTGCTCACGGGGCATACCTATCCCTATAATCGGGTGGATTTGAAAGACCGAAAAAAAGGCTATAAAGATTACTTTACGCTCGGAGGCTGGCAGGAAGATACCCGATACAATGCCGTAGAAAGAACAAATATTGGCTTTCCAAGGTTAGGTTATCGCCATCGGATTGATTCCCTTCGTTCGTTTTCGGTGAATATAAAACCTCATTATTCCATCGGCCGTGAGCGAGTAAACGGCTCATTATCAGTCGGTTATAGTCAAAAGTCGTTTGGCATTAACATCGAAGGTGGGCGAAAAGTCTATCAAATTAATAGCGAAGAGCCAATCAATAATAAAGTTAATTCAGCTTATGCTTTATTTGACAATCGACACTACGCAAAGTTTTATGAAAAGTCTTATTTGGGGCTAAATTTTAATCCCCGCATCAATGACCAATTTACGCTTCGCACCTCGCTGCAATGGTCGCAGCGGTATCACCTGACTAATATTGTCAATCAAGGATATTTCAAAAAAGCCGAAAAGTTTTATGAAGCCAACGACCCCATTCACCAAGATTTTATGAGTACCGCTTTCGGCACCCATACCCAAACCCGATTCAACGCCATCTTGACTTATCGACCATTTTCGAGAGTTAGCATCTACAATGGTTTTCGATATGTAGAAGTCTATGGGCCAACTTTCCGCCTCGAAAATTATTCAGCTTTTGGTACTTCGGGATTCAACCGAATAGAATTAGGCATGAACCATAACTTCGACTGGAAACTTCGCAAGGTTTCTTTGAGAGCTGAAATGGGAACGTTCTACGGCGGCCGTCGCTACGGCGGCCGTCGCTACGGAAACAAACCGAGTTATTTTCTTGACTACAAGCACTTCAACGGCAACCAAACATTTGTGCAAACACACGACGATTTTCGAGATTTACCATATTATCAATTCAGCACCGATGGCGGATACGCCCAATTTTTCACCAAAATTGATTTTAAGCGATTGTTGATCACCAATATTCCGTATTTACAGAAAAAAGGTTGGGAAGAACGCCTTTTTGGCAATGCCTTGCTCACCAATCAGCTAAAACACTACGAATTGGGCTACGGCGTGAAGGGTTTTTTGGGCTTACTCAATGCCGAATTTTATAGCGTTTTCAGTGAAAAACAGTACCTACGCAGTGGTTTTAGGGTTTATTTGCCGATTAAGTCTGGGGTTAATTTTTAATGTATTATTTTAATAGTTAATTTTGGAAGAAATATAAAGGATTAGAAAAGTTAGCATGCTTTCTCTAATCCTTTGTGTTTTAAAATTGTTATATAATATGGATTAACTTAATTCATGTTTTTTCATTTCAATACAATATCAATGACCACAAATACAAGCGAGGAACTCTTCGCAAAAGCCAAAAACTTTATCCCTGGGGGCGTAAATTCACCCGTTAGAGCCTTTCGCTCGGTAGGCGGAAATCCGATTTTTATCAAACGAGCCAAAGGAGCATATATTTTTGACGAAGATGATAACCAATACATCGAGCTAATCAACTCGTGGGGGCCAATGATATTGGGTCATGCCTTCGAGCCTGTGCAGCAAGCTGTAAGCGAAGCCATAAAAAACTCATTTTCGTTTGGAGCCCCCACCCGCCGAGAGGTCGAAATGGCCGAATTAATCGTTTCGATGGTGCCTTCAATCGAAAAAGTCAGAATGGTAAATTCAGGCACGGAGGCTACAATGGCGGCCGTTCGGGTAGCACGAGGCTTCACGGGGCGAGAGAAAATCATTAAATTTGAAGGCTGTTACCACGGTCACGGCGACTCATTTTTGATTGCTGCGGGCAGTGGTGCAATCACGATGGGTGTACCCGATAGCCCAGGCGTAACCAAGGGCGTGGCGAACGACACGCTTACTGCTCCGTATAATAATTTGTCAGCCGTTCAAGTTCTTTGCGATGCCAACCGAGGGCAAATTGCGGCCCTGATTTTGGAGCCAGTTGTGGGCAATATGGGTTGTGTGCTACCCCAAGAAGGCTATCTACAAGGCTTGCGGGATATTTGCACTAAAGAAGGAATCGTATTGATTTTTGATGAAGTGATGACGGGTTTTCGTTTGGCAAAAGGTGGAGCCCAAGAACGTTTCGGTGTAACGCCCGACATGACCACACTCGGCAAAATCATCGGTGGCGGAATGCCCGTTGGGGCGTACGGCGGCAAGGTCGAAATTATGAATTGTGTATCGCCGCAGGGGCCAGTTTACCAAGCAGGAACGCTTTCGGGAAACCCAATCGCAATGGCGGCTGGACTAACGATGTTACACCACCTCAACGACCACCCCGCGGTTTATACCCAACTCGAAAACACTGGTAATCAAATAGTTAGCGGCATTCGTGGTATTTTAGATAAGCTCAATCTCGACTACCAAATCAATCATATTGGCTCAATGTATAGCCTGTTTTTTACGGATACGCCAGTGATAGATTTTGACACGGCCAAGACCTCAGACACGGCTAAATTTGGTAAATACTTTCATGGAATGTTGAACCGAGGCATCTATCTTGCCCCATCGCAATACGAGGCGTTGTTTTTATCTACTGCTCTATCGCCTGAAAATATTGCGGAGATTCTGGCGGCAAATGAAGAAACTTTATCTTCTTTTGTTTAACGGCAGTATTAGGGAATAAAACTTGTGTCCATCGTGTTCTCCATTGTGTCCATTGTGGTAAAAAAAATACTTGATTTAAAAAATTTAACCACGATAGACACAATGGAGGCACGATGGACACAAGATAATGATGCACTAAATAACCTCCAAAGAATATTTTTTTGGTTTAACTGCAAAAGAAACAATGGAAATACAACTGACACAAGAAATGGAGGCGTTGAATGACCTTGCCCACAAGATATATTTTTGTGCTTTACGAGTTCACCAAAATTTAGGTCCTGGACTACTTGAAAGTGCTTATGAAGAGTGCTTGTTTTATGAAATTCAGAAACAAGGATTATTTGTTGAAAAGCAAAAACCTTTACCATTAGTTTATGAAGAAATAAAATTAGAAATTGGTTATCGACTTGATTTAATAGTCGAAAACAAACTGATACTTGAAATCAAGGCAGTCGAAGCATTAAATCCAGTTCATCTTACTCAACTATTGACTTACCTTAAATTGTCAAAATGCAAATTAGGGCTATTGATAAATTTTAACGTAGCAAAATTAAAAGACGGAGTAAAAAGAGTAATATTGTAAAAAAACTTGTGTCTATCTCGGACCGCCAATGCGGTTTGTGTCCATAGTGGTTAAATAGAATTAATGAAATACTCAGTCATAACCCCAGTCTATAATCGCCCCGAAGAAGTGCGAGAACTGCTCGAAAGTTTGAGCAAACAAACCGTAGCAACGGCCGCATTCAAGAATTTTGAAGTAATCATCATCGAAGATGGTTCGACCTTGAAATGTGAAGAGGTTTGTGCTGAATTTCAAACAAAACTCGACCTAAAATACTTCTTCAAACCCAACTCAGGGCAGGGTTTTTCTCGAAATTACGGCTTTGAGCGAGCCACGGGAGATTATTTTGTGCAGCTTGATTCTGATGCAATTATTCCCGAAAATTATTTTGAAATCGTAGATAAACACCTGACTGACAACTATTTAGATGCATACGGCGGCCCTGATGCCGCCCACGAAAGTTTTACGAATATTCAGAAAGCCATCAATTATGCCATGACATCGGTCTTTACAACGGGCGGAATCCGAAGCAAAAAAAACAATGCGGGTGGACAGTTTCACCCTCGCAGTTTTAACTTCGGAATCTCCCGAAAAGTATGGGAAGCCACGGGCGGCTACACCATGACCCGCATGGCCGAAGACATTGAATTTAGTATCAGAATCCTGTCGAAAGGCTTTAAAGTTGGTCTCATTGAGGAAGCCTTCATTTATCACAAACGCCGAACGGACTTCGGGCAATTTTTCAAGCAATTACACTTTTTTGGGCGTGGTCGAATCAATCTCGCCCGAATGTTTCCTTCCGAACTTAAATTGGTACACTACCTTCCGATGTTTTTTACACTCGGAGTTTTGGCCATTCCGATACTTTTTTTTATCAACAAAGTCATGTTTTCTATTGCGGTTTTCATCTTGCTAATGTACGTAATGATGGTTGTAATTGATTCTGCTGTTCAGAACAATAGCCTAAAAATCGGATTTTTGAGCATAATTGCCTGTTTTATTCAACTAATGGGCTACGGATTTGGCTTCATGCAAGAAAAATACACTTTCTACCGCATGAAATATAAAAGCGTTGTTCAAAGTCCCTCTCCTGTGGAGAGGGATTTGGGGTGAAGTTTGGTTATGATAAATAACGTTTTTTAAGTATTTCAAGATGGTGCAACTCATGCCCAGCAATAAACCACGCCAACACACGGGCATTTGTTGGCAATTGATTAGCTTTTCCCATTCGACCTAACTCACGCTTGCCCAATGATTTAAAAAACAAAACGGTTGATTTGCGTTGAGCCTTAAACTGCAACAGCAAACTTCGCAAAGATTTTTTGTCGAAATTGGTTCCCCTTACATAATCCTCTTCCTCAAAGCCCAACAAAGATTGTTTTTCGCCACGAGCAACCGATAAAGCCCGATAAAGCAATATTTTTTCGGTGTCGATAATATGTCCAAGCATTTCGAGCGGTGTCCATTTTCCTTCGGCGTAGCGGAAATGTAGCTTTTCTTCGGAGATATTTTTGAAGAAAGCATCTACAATTAAAATATTTTCGGATAAAGTTTTGAGGGCATCTTCACCCGTAACTCTCTGAATATAAAGGTGTTGGTACGAATTTACGTCGTACTCGGTAGCGGTTGGTCGAGAAATTTTCATTTTATTTTTGTTTAAAACTTGACACACAAAGATAATAGTTGTACCTTTGCACCACGTTAAAAAAACAGAGAAATATCTTTTGAAGTTTTAAAACACAAAATACAAACGGTTTGGTAGTTCAACAGTGCGATGTGTCGCTTGGTTAGATTATCTGCCACAAAAGCAAACGGTTTGGTAGTTCAGTTGGTTAGAATACCTGCCTGTCACGCAGGGGGTCGCGGGTTCGAGTCCCGTCCAGACCGC
>JANNEN010000262.1:0-5844 GCA_031378715.1 Emticicia sp. | reverse complement strand
AAGTCCTGAAAGACGGCAAAAAAGTTACGGTAACGGTCGAAGATTTACTCGCCCGAACGGTTTTCTACAAGGTGAGCCATCACGGTAGTCATAACGGCACACCCCAAAATAAAGGCCTCGAATTGATGAAAGATAGCAGCTTAATTGCGGCTATTCCTGTTGATAAAAAAGCCGCCGAAGGAAAAAAATGGATGAAAATACCCTACGAAAATATCGTCAAAAAACTTGAAATCAAAACCAAAAAGATAAACGGCCAACCTGCCATATTACAATCAGACCAAAATTTTCCAAAATCCGATGAAATCGGTGGCGACGATAATCTTTATTTTGATATTTTGATAAAAAACTTAGAAGCTGTTTGAGTTAGTTTTTTGATGGCGAAAATTTATATTTTTGAAGAAACTTGAAAGATAAAAACCGCGGTTTAGCAGAGCTAAATGAGAGTTTTTAGCTTGAAAAGTTTACCGAAAAGATAAATTTGCAGTCCTAAAAATTAACTCAAACAGCTTCTAAAACTTCACCCCAAACCGTTCGCCCAGCGTTTTTAGGTCTTCTATTACCTTTTCATTCAGCGGGATTCCGTTGGCACGTCTGATTTTTTCGAGTTCCCGTTCGGGGTCACCAGGAATCACAACTACTTGATTATCAATGTGTTTGGCGTTTCTGAAACGTTCAATCCAAGTATCCATGCTTGCTTTGAAGTCTTCCTTTGGTCGGAAGCCATCAATCCGCATTGCCCCCAAAAAATGCCCTGTTCCTTTGCCTACTTGCTCGGCCGCCATGCCATGAAAACCCGCCGTAGCGAAGGGCGGAACCCAAGGGCCGAAATTCGCCCCCGACAACACGCCCGAAAAAATATCAACCACTGCACCGAGGCCGTAGCCTTTGTGGCTCCCGTGTTCACGGTCGCCGCCGAGTGGGAGCAAACCGCCGCCGTTTTTAATCGCATTGGCATCATCGGTATAGTTTCCCTCGGCATCTTGCACCCAACCCATCGGTGCCGAAAGTCCTTTTCGCTGCAAGATTTCCAACTTTCCGTAAGCCACGGCCGTTGTGGCAAAGTCAGCTACAAAGGGCGGTTGATTTCCCGCAGGCACAGCCACGGCAATCGGATTTGTGCCTAACATCTTTTCGAGAGCAAATGTCGGCACAACGAGCGGAGCGGCGTTGGTCATTGCCCAACCAATCATATCGTGCGGCAGAGCCAGCATTGAATGGTAGCCCGCAATACCAAAGTGATTTGAGTTTTGCACCGAAATCCAGCCCGAACCCGCCCTTTTTGCTTTTTTTATGGCAACTTTCATCGCAAACGGAGCCACCACTAATCCAAGACCTTTATCGCCATCAATGACTGCCGTTGATGGGCTTTCGTGAATGATTTTTATATCAGGATTTGGGTTCAAACGACCATTATCAAATAGCCGAACGTAACCCGCCAATCGAGCAGTTCCGTGCGAATCAACGCCCCGAAGGTCGGCCGAAATTAGCACATCGGCGGCAAGTTTGGCATCTTTGGCAGGGCAACCGATGCCTAAAAATATATTCTCGGCAAATCGTCGGAGTTTTTTTTCTAATATCATTTGTGGAGCGAACTTTCATTAGCTTTTATTTTTTTGAAGTCGAGTATCTATCCAACTTATAAT
The DNA here is from genome assembly GCA_031378715.1 of Emticicia sp. GTDB lineage: Bacteria > Bacteroidota > Bacteroidia > Cytophagales > Spirosomataceae > Emticicia. Next base: position 4,201 of record JANNEN010000262.1, on the reverse strand, counting down.
TTGTTCGGCTTCTTCAAAACCTAATTGTGCTAATTTAACACTTGTTGCTCCATCATAACCCAATGATAAATGCAAAATATCATAGGCGTTAGTAAAAGATGAAGTAACTTTTTTATCTAATTTTGATAACTCTGTTTTATACCAATCAACAGATTTTCTACCTTTTCTCTTTATTCCAAGCAAATCATCAAGTGCGACCAAGATACCAGAATATGCTGTATGACCAGCCATTTTTACATATTTTTTGTCTTGATAGTAACCATCTTCTTTTTTAGCTTTTTCTCTTAAAATATCTTTTGCGTTGTCAATATAACGCATCGCTTCTCTTATATTTTCCATTTTATTTTCAAATTATTATATTTTAACACAAATTACAATAAATATTGCAGGTAAAACAAAGAATTTTCCCTAAAATTGTCTGTATTTTGTTTCACTAACGAATCATTCAAGAAGTGAGCTTAAATAATTTGTTTAAGTTTTATTTCTTGCACAATAAACCGAAATCTTTACGTTTTACAAAAAACTTATCTTGAAACCTCAACAAACCTATTCCTCCCATGAATACTCCCAAAAGTCAAATCTTATCTTTCTTCGTTGGACTCGGTACACTGCTATTCGGAATGCACTCTCCGATTTTTTCACAAAGCCAAATTCGTACCGATGCCGAAAATCAGCATATCACCGTTTTTCAGAATCGAGCCCAAGTTGATGCCCGTGTCAAAACCACGCTTCAAGCGGGAACAACCAAATTGATTATCGGCAATGTAGCCACCACCGCCGACCCCAACAGTATTCAGATTGGTGGCAAGGGTGAGGTTGTGATTATGGGTGTAAAATTCAAACAGAATTTCTTGGGAAACAAAAAACGTAATGTACTCGAAGATTCCCTAAAAATGACTAAAACCGAACTCGAAGTTGTTGATGTTTTGGTGCGAGTAGCTGATAATGAGCGAGTTATGTTGATGGCTAATGCCAACGTCAAGAACGAAAAAGACGGGGCAACGCCCGAAGATTTGAAAGAAATGTTGGATTTTTTCCGAACAAAACTTACCGAAATCGGTACACGTCAGATGCAGTTGGTGCGTCAATCACGAGATTTGCAGGGGAGAATCAATCGTTTTGAGCAGCAATTAGCCTCGCAAGGCACAACCGTAAACCAACCTTCGGGCGAAATCGAACTGACACTTACCGCCAAATCGTACGCCAACGTTGAGCTGAGTTTGACCTACATTGCCAATGCAGCGGGGTGGTCGCCAGTGTATGATATTCGGGCAAAAGATGTTAAAAGTAATATTGATTTGGCCTACCGTGCCAACGTTTTTCAGAATACGGGCATCGACTGGAAAAATGTAAAATTGACACTTTCAACGGCTAACCCTGCCGAAGGTGGCACAAAACCCGAACTCGTTACTCAAAATGTAAATATTTTTGAGCCAGTAGTGATTCAAGCAAAAAACGCCCGCAGAATGACCATGAACGAAGCTCCGCCCGTGGCAATGGCAATGGAAAGCGACCAAGCATCTGTTTCTTCAACGGCTGATTTTGTCAATACCGTTCAAACAACATTGGCCGTGAATTTTGATATTTCGATACCTTATACAATCAATTCGGGCGGCAATGCCGAAATGGTTGATATTCAGAATCATTCTTTGCGGTCGAGTTTCAAATATTATGTCGTACCAAAATATGACAAAGACGCTTTCTTGACGGCAATCATTACCGATTGGGAAAAATACAATTTGTTGCCAGGCACTGCCAATGTTTATTTTGAAGGCACATTCGTTGGCACAACCGATATTGCAGGCGGCGAAGCAAAAGATTCGTTATTGATTTCGATGGGTAGAGATAAAAAAATTATTTCAAAGCGGGAAACTATCGAGGAGTTCAAAGCCCGAAAAAATGTGGGTTCAAACATTCGTGAAACTTTCGGCTACCGAATCACGCTCCGAAACACCAAAACCGAACCAATCTCAATCGTCATGGAAGACCAAGTGCCAATCTCGCAAGATAGCCGTATTGAGGTTGAGCTGGAAGATGCCAAAGGAGCAGATTTTAACCGTGAAAACGGAAAATTAACTTGGAAGCTAACTCTCCAACCCCTTGAAAATAAGGAAGTTATGCTCAAATACAACGTAAAATATCCGAAAGGGAAAAATATTCAGGGATTGTAGCAGAACAAATTTCTAATTTATTCTTGATTTAGATAAAACTTTTTACATCCAACATACAGGTTGGAAACTTGTTCTACAAATATGGACTTAGAAAAAATCTGCCAACAAACCATCGCAGTCGCCCAAGAAGCAGGGGTATTTATTGCCCAAGAATCCTTGAAGTTTAGTCGAAATGCCGTTGAGTATAAAGATGTAAACAACGTTGTTTCGTACGTTGATAAAGAAACCGAAAAACTGATTGTTGCTAAATTACGAGAAATAGCCCCAACTGCCCAGTTTATTACCGAAGAAGATACCGCTCAAACATCTGATAGTCAAGGACTTAACTGGATAATTGATCCGCTCGACGGAACGGCTAATTTCATTCATGGCTTGCCTAATTATTCGGTCAGTATCGCTTTGGCACAAGGCAAAGATATTCTGGTGGGCGTAGTTTTTAATGTCTGTACCAACGAAATTTTTTCGGCTACCAAAGGCGGTGGGGCATTTCGAAATGGGGAGAAAATACAGGTTTCGCCCATCAAACACTTGTCCGAAAGTTTGTTGGCTACGGGTTTTCCGTACTATAAATTCGAGAATCAAGATAAATATTTGCTTATTTTGGAGTCTTTGATGCAAAAAACGCACGGTTTGCGTCGTATGGGTTCGGCGGCTATTGATTTGGCATATACCGCTTGTGGTTATTTTGATGGCTTTTACGAATATAATCTTAATTCTTGGGACATGGCCGCTGGGCTACTTTTAGTAACCGAAGCGGGCGGTTTTGCAAGCGATTTTTCGGGTGGAGATAACCATCTTTTTGGTGGTGATGTGGTGGCTGGTTCGGCCGTTCATGCCGAACTTTTGGCCGAAATTCAGCGTTATTGGTAGTAGGAATAATTGAATTAAAACTATTATTTGTAATGAACTTAGAAACCTTAAAATACCCAATCGGGAGTTTTGAATACGGCAAAAAATATACCATTACCGATACAAAAGCACACATCAAAGTTTTAGAAAAACTCCCCCAAAGATTAAAGGCTTTGACGGCCAAACTATCTGATAGTCAGTTAGATACGCCTTATCGCCCCGATGGCTGGACGTTGCGTCAGGTAGTGCATCATTTGGCCGATAGTCATATCAATATGTTTACTCGGGTGCGGTTTGCCTTGACCGAAGATAGTCCACCCATCAAAGGCTATGATGAGGCAGCTTGGGCAATGCTACCCGACCACTCAATGCCCATCAAGGCATCGTTGCAAATCTTGGAAGGCTTGCACAAGCGAATGGTGATGTTGCTCAGAAACCTACAAAAAGCCGATTGGAAGAAAACTTATTACCACGGCGGCTACAAAAAAACATTTGAGATTAAGGAGATTATTGCTTTGTATGCGTGGCACTCAGAGCATCATTATCAACACATTTTTAGAACAATACAATGATGGAAAATGTAATCATTGGCGTTGCATTCTTGGGAGCAGTTGCCTATTTAATTAATATCGTTCGAAAGCAGTTTTCAGCCAAATCGTCGGGTTGTGCAAGTTGTTCAGGGAACTGTAAAGTGACTGATTTTGAAGGGGTAGAGTGAAATTTGCGTCAAATTTTGTTTTTTGCACAAATTACAACGCAACTCTTGATTAAATTACTAATTCTAAGTCTGCATCAAAATATCTACGAGTTTTTAGTTTTCCATTAACCTCAATAGTATAAATTGGTTCACCTTTGTTATTGTGCCAATTTATACCGGTCACCTTTCCGTACTCTAAAAACCCCTTTGAATTAATGAATTTTACTTCTGTGAGGGGTTTAAATTGTAGTTTAGAGTAAGGACAAAAGAATTTTCTTAAAACTCTGAATGTATAGCTATCTAAACTGACAATTAAGTATTCGTTTTCTTCTCCTATACATAGTACTACTTTGCCACTTTAAGTTTATATCTATCAATATCGGTTTGTCTTTGCCTGTGCCGATTCAAAATTAGGTCAAATACTTGATTTTCATTTTCTATTTTTTTCTTCATAGTCATAGCCAGAAAGAACTTTATATCAGGA
>JANNEN010000162.1:0-6927 GCA_031378715.1 Emticicia sp. | reverse complement strand
AAGCCATTCGTTTGGAGATAATTTGCAGTATCTAGATTTCACTTTTGGTTATTTCAAAATGTTCGGGCGAAAGGCTATTGGCTTGTTTATCATACACTTGTGATGGATTTTTTCGCCTGAGTAATTCCAATGTTTTGGTCGCAACAACCGACGACATCGGTGAGCCGCCCGCCAAAACCTCATTGATGGCATTGATGATGGTGCTTGGTTTTTCATCTTTCATCAAATACCCCGATGCACCCGCCTGAATGGCATCAAAGATTTTGTCTTCTTGATCGAAAACAGTAAGCATAATAATCTTGATGGTATCACCGTAACGCTGAAAAACTTCGTAAGCTGCCTGAATACCATTCATTTGCGGCATTTCGATGTCCATCAAAATAACTTTTGGGGCGGGATTTTCTTTGAGTTGATTGAGCAGGTCAATACCGTTTTTTGCCGAAAAAAGCATTTTTACTTCCTCAAAAAGTAGCAAATTTCGGCTAATCGAATGAATCAGCGAGGGGTTATCATCGACAATGGCTATTGGTATTGGCATTTTTATAGTAGTTTTCAGGTCAAATATACTACTTCCTTTCTTAGGTATCAATACGGATAAAGGCGTATTTTTCAGGCTATTTTCAAGACTCCGACACTAATATTGATTTCGGTACCGATATTGGATTTGCTTTTTAGTTGAAACTTCCCGTTCATCTCTTCAATTCTGGTTTGCATATTTTCTATTCCGTAGCTTTCTGTTTTTTTCTGAGAAATATTAAAACCTTTGCCGTTATCAATGATTTTGAAGTTAATTTTGGCATTTTTCAAGAAAACATCAATCGTAATCTTGGTTGCTTGGCTGTGCTTTTGAATATTATTGATGGCTTCCTGAATAACCCTAAACAGGTTGAGGGCTTGGCTCGAACTCAGCACAACGAAGCTAAGTTTTTCGTCTTCGTTCAGCTCAAAAATCACTTCATCATTATTTTCTACTTGTTTGGAAACATAGTTTCTTACCCGCTTAATGAAGTCGGTGAGCGAAATATTTTCTTTGTTTATTGCCCAAATTGTATCTCGTAGCTGCTGCGTGGTAAATCGCACGTGGTCGCCCAAAGACTCCATTTTTAGTTGAATATCGGGCATTTCAGCCATTTTCCTCGAAAAATAGTCAATATTTGAGGTAATATACGCCAACTGCGAGCCGATATTATCGTGCAAATCTCGGCTGATGCGTTCTTTTTCGAGTTGAAGTTTATACTGGGCTTCGAGCCGTTGGAGTTGCTCTTGTTGGTGTTTTTTTTCTGCTTCAAAAGTCAAATTTTGCTGTTCGTTGATTTCGATTTGCAAACGCACCTCGCTTTGCGAAATAAAATTAAACCGAAACGCCAAAATACAAAGAATAATATTATCGAAAAGCAAACACCACATCACGATATTATAGGGACTGTATTGCTTGACGATGCGGAGGTTGGTCAAAATCAAAAAAAGCAGGTATAAAAAAAACGGCGTATTGCTTATCAGAATGAAATAGGCATTACTTCGGTTGTGCTTAAAGCCCTGAATGAGGTTTAAAATAACATTAATAATGAGGCTAAAGTAAAGCACATAAACAAGGTATGCCATATAAAAATACATCCGAGTATCGATGAGGCAAAGCAGCATAAATCCGCTTACGACCAATGCCCAAAAACCACAAAAATAGCTTATTTTGAAAATAAGTTTAGGCGTTTTGGTTTTATCCAATAATAAATTTCTGAGAAAGGCAATATGAAAAAAAGCATAGTAAGGAATAAAAAAATTGGCATGCGTTGGGTCGGCAGCCCAATGAGCATTTTTGAGTAAAAAACTCGAAAAATAACTATTCAGACCCGCACTTTGCAGCACCAAAAAAATCACACTTAACACATAATAAAGGTACGAAACATCTTTTGAGAGAAAAAAGAACGAAATACCAATGGCTAAAATGAAGAGTCCAACACCGAAAAAAATACCGTAAAAACGCTCAGTTTCGTAGGTTATTGCCATAAAACCCGCTTCGGTCGAGATTCGGAGGGGCATTCTAAATGTGCCTTTTTGGTTTTTGCCACGCACAAAAACAGTTACTGGTTTGCCTTCTGTGAGCTTAAGTTTATAGCCAAAATACTCGTTTTTGAGTGGGCGGTTTTCGGGTAAAACCTTCCAACTCAGATGCGGAAAAGTCGTAATTTTTCGTGCCGAATCAATCAAATACACATCAAGCTCATCGAAACTCAATGCCCCTAAATCTAAGATAAAAGCATCGTTTTGGTCGCTTTCAAGCCTAAAACGTAACCAATGCCCTGCATCACTCGCAAAAAATGCCGCTACTTTGGTATTTGTCGGGGCAAAACTATTCGTTTTTTTCAGCACATCACCGAGCGTTTCGGGGGCGTTGTTTGCTTCGTTATAAATATAGAAATCTTGGGAAATATTTTTTGAAACTAATTTTTGGTCAATCTTGATAACTGGTAATTGTGCCAAAACCCCAAAACTTATCAGCAAGATTTGTGAAACGAGTAAGGCGGTATGTCGGATAGCTACGCTCATAAGTATTCTGCAAAGTTAGTTTTCTACCGCTTAACAAAAAATACGCCATATTCCGTATTGTGCTGAGGCTGCACAAATAGCGTACTTTGTGCCACAAAAAGTAATTATAGCCATGAAAACATTCCCCCTTGGACCACGCAAGTTTCTTAAAATACTACTTTTAGAACTTAAAGAAAACCTAATTTATTTGTTCAAATAACGACGTTTATGAAAAAACTCATCTATTCGATTTTGTTAGCAACGGTTTTTATTGCTTGCGAAAAAACCACCGAACCAAGCCCCACTCCACCCGCAACTGGGGGCGTAACACCGACACCTACCCCACCCCCAACGCCCCCACCAACGCCAGTTGATGGTGTCTTGGCTGAATTGCCCGATGGCTTACCCAAAACCACCGATTGTATCATCGGTGATTTGCAGTTTGATATAAGTGGCACCGTAACCGACAAATTGGTTTATACACTTACCTATGATAAATATAACCGTATCATCAAATCGGTAACGAACTCGACTCAGTATCCGAATACAACCACTTATATCTATGAAAAAGGCAAGATAAAAATTACGCAAGATGCAACGTTTTTTGGTGGCTTAAAATCAAACACAGTCATCAGTTATACGTTAGACGAGAAAAACAGGGTTTCAGTTTCGGAAAGTACCGTAAAATCTGCCCAGAGTGGTGTAGAGTCTGTTTCTACTACAAATGTAAGCTATAAATACGATGCCAACGGGTATTTGGAAGAAACGAAATCGGAGGATAACGCTAAGATAACCCAAACCACGAAATACACTTGGGAAGACGGAAACTTGACAAAAACCGAGATAATAAACTACAACGACCCCAAAACAAAATACGATAAATGGACGAATGTAACAACTTACCAATTCGATAAATCCAAAACAAATGGCTCGTGGGACGTGAACTCGGTTTCGGGGGCGGCGGTTGCACCTGGTATTGCGTATTTCGGTAAAATCAACAAAAATATTATCGCAAAATTACAAACGATTAACGATTGGGTTATCTCGACGCCAATATCACTCAATGCCAAATTGACAGTCGATACCGACTACAAATACACCTACGATGCCAAAGGCTACCCTGCTACTTTTGATATAAATACCAATGCCCGAGCCGAGGGATCGTTTCCTGTGGGTGTGCCTCCTACCAATATCAAAGGTACGGTAAAATACAAATGCAACTAAATTATAAGAAAAAACACCAAAATGAAAAACACAGTTAAAGTATTAACTATCAGCATATTAACAACATTTTCATTGCTTTCTTGCTCGGCTTTGAAAGATAAAATTGTAATATAAACCCGCTCAATAACGGTACGATGTCAGCCAAAATTGACGGCAAAGACTGGAAAGCCGAAACCGTACAAGTGGTCAGCAAAACAACGGCAGGCGTAGCGTTTTCGATTGGTGGTACTTCGATTATTGCTTCGCAACAAGGCTTGGGCGTAAATTTCGACCTAAAACTGGGCAAGATGGAAGCTGGAAAAACCTATTCTTGCGGTTCAAACACCATGGGTGAAATCACCCGTGATGGTGCGGGAAACACCGAATATTATACAACCGATACCCCGCAAGCGGTGAATGTTGGCACAATAAAAATTGATACTTGGGACGGCACAACTATTTCGGGAACATTTTCGGGAACGGTTTATAAAAACGACTTGAAAACAAAAATCGTAATCACCGAAGGTAAGTTTGAAGGTAAAGTAGGACTTTTGTAAGACTACCTTTCCCCGATTATCCGCATAAAATCTTTCTGAAAACTATCGCCAACGGGTATCGTGCTTTTGCCAATCGTTATCCGTTGGCGTTCGATGGTTTCTATTTTTTGGAGCGAAACAATGTACGATTTGTGTACCCGCACGAACCGATTGGAAGGTAACATTTCCTCCATTTTTTTCATGGTTTGGAGCGTCAATATTCGTTCATTGTTGGTGTAAATCGACACGTAATCTTTCAGCCCTTCGATGTAAAGAATATCCGAAAGATTGATTTTTTGAATCTTGTATTCGGTCTTGACAAAGATAAAATCGAGTTGAATATTATTATTAACTTGTTGATTATCAGATGATTGTATTATAACTTGACCAACAATATCGGAACTTGATAATTGTTTATTGATAATTGCTGATTGATTCCCCGCTTTCTGCACAGCCTTCAAGAATCGCTCAAACGAAATTGGTTTTAGTAGGTAGTCAATTACATCAAACTCGTAGCCTTCGAGGGCAAATTCGGCGTAAGCCGTCGTCAGAATTGTCTTGCATTTGCCTTGCATTACTCGCAAAAACTGAATACCCGTGAGGGTCGGCATCTGAATATCCAAAAACAGCAAATCGACTTTTCCTTGCTGAATCAAGCTCAGGGCTTCGAGTGGGTCGGTGCAGGTTTTTACCAAAATCAATGAGGGCATTGAAGTAATGTATTTTTCCAAAATAGCCAAGGCCAAAGGCTCATCATCAAGGGCAAGGCAACGGATTTTTTCCATGGTTTCAAAGTATCAAGTTCAATTCACAAATATACGCAGTATCGCTTTCTTGCACATCTAAACTGTGCTGATTTGGATAAATTAACTCCAAACGCCGCCTGACATTTTCCAGCCCCACCCCTCCTACTTCATCTTTATTTTGGTCTTTTTTGTGGTTTTTTACCGTAAAATTTAGGTTATTATTATTCAGTAAAACACTGATAACCAATGGTTTAGATTCAATATTTACTTCGCCGTGCTTGAAAGCATTTTCTACGAAAGCAATCAGTAAAAGTGGAGCGATGTGCTGCGAATGTAAATCGCCCGCTACTTGAAAATCAATAAAAGTTTGCCCCGAATACCGAAACTTTTGTAGCTCAATAAAATTGGTTAGATACTTTACTTCGGTTGCCAAACTGACTTTCTCAACGTTCGACTCATAGAGCATATACCGCATCAATTCCGAGAGTTTTAGCACCGCTTCGGGAGCTTTGGGGCTTTGCGTAAGTGTCAGCGAATAAATATTATTGAGGGTATTAAACAAAAAATGCGGATTAAGTTGGCTTTTCAGAAAGGCTTGTTCGGCGTTGCGTTTTTCGATTAAAAGCTCCATTTTTTCTTTTTCAGTTCGGAAAAAATCTTCAATCATTTTCAAGAAAAACGCATTGAAAGAATAGCCCACAAAAAAAGCCGTACAATCGGTGTAATAATAAGGAAAAATACGTGAACCTTCGTAATAATTGTGCGTACCGAAGAGCTTGAAAAACAGCACCTCTTCAACCGAATACCGCAGCACGGCATAAATAACCGAAGAGCCAACGAAGCCCAAAACCAAATATAAGTACTGCTTTTTTGGTAAAAAACGATTGAAAACATAAAAAATCAAGTAAGAAATCAAAACTGTGAACGCCAACGAACTCCACCAAAGCGGGTTTGAGAACCTTGTTTGATTAAATACATAACCTTTCTCACCAACAAACCGAAGCATATCACCGTAAAAAGTGATGAGTAGCCAATACGAGATATGAAAAATTAAGCGGGTGCGTTTGTCCATTTTTTTTTGGGGAAATATCCGTACAACAATTCTCCGAATTGTTGGAAATAGTGTCAATTTCACATCGTCGGTGAAGACACCGACAACGGCAATGAAAGTACGAAAATATGATTTTGAAATCGAAAAATAAAACTTTTCTCGACCAACACCAATTTCTGAACGTCGAACGGGCAAACGAACCGACCAACGCTGAATTAGTCAAAAATATTCAAAAACGCTCATTTCGCTTGTTTGTCGAGTGGTTTTTGGGGTTTGCCGATTAAGCTATCAAATTGCTTTTTGGCAGTCGTAGATTTGTTTCATTAAACAAACACAAAATTATGAAAACTCAAAAAACCTTGTTTTATCTTTTACTTTTTGCTTCATTCAATTTATTTGGGCAAACCAGAACCTTCGACCCTGACAAAATACTTGTTGGCAATCGAAAACTCCCTTCGGTATTATTAGTCGGTACTTTTCATTTTAATTATCCAAATCTTGATGTCAATAAAACCGAGGTCGATAAGCAGGTGAACGTTCTTACGGCAAAAAAACAGCTCGAAATGGAACAACTCGTTGCGTACATTGCCAAATTCAAACCCACCAAAATTATCATTGAAGTGGAGGCGGGCGGAAAAAGATTAGGACGAATACTAAACACATACCAGTTGGTTAAAAATGGCACAAAAAAAGCAGCAAAAGACGAAGTCGAACAAATTGCGTTTCGGCTAATGACTCAGTTTAAGTTGGATACACTCTACGGTGCCGATGCCACTTCGATTTTTGATGAATTATATGATTCAAAAGATTCGACGGTGCTACGGCCTGTTTTGGATAAAATCTTTACGGGTTGGCAAAATTATCATTA
>JANNEN010000136.1:0-10691 GCA_031378715.1 Emticicia sp. | reverse complement strand
TAACAACCGAGAATGGTTTCATGCCAATCGAGGTGCGTATGAAAGTACCAAAGCTGATTTTGAAACCTTGTGCAAATCGGTGCTGACGGGACTTTCGGGGTTTCAAGAAGATTTACTAAATACAAAAGTCAAAAACTGCATTTTAAGAATTAATCGTGACGTCAGATTTTCGACGGACAAATCGCCATATAAAAAATATTTAGGAGCGGCCTTTGGGCCTGGGGGGAAAAGTTCGACCCGAGCGGATTTTTATTTGCACATTCAACCCAACGAGCAATCATTTATCGGTGGCGGAATGTGGTCGCCATCAGCGAGTAGATTAGCGGGTTTTCGACAAGAAATTGATTATAATCCAAAAGCACTCAAAAGCATCATTGAAGGCTTTGATTTTAAACAATATTTCAACGAAATTCATGGTGAAAAGGTTAAAACTGCTCCCAAAGGATATTCGATTGAACACGAAAATATTGAACTTTTGAAGTATAAAGAGCTTTTTTTTATTCATAAATTCACTGATAGTGAAGTACTTAGCCATAATTTCAACGATGAAGTAATCAAGGCTTGCCAAATACTGAAACCGTATCTTGATTATGTGAATGAAATTTATTTCAGTGAGTGATTAAACCATCAAATCATACGATAGTCTAACAAAAAAACTACCATCTATTTATGAGCAACCGATACTCCCCAAGTGGCATTCAAGGCGGAATTGACGAGTACAAAGGTGAATGGACGACTACCCAAATCAGCCATTTATTGAAACGTACGATGTTTGGTTCGAGTCCCGATGACATCGCCTACTTCAAGACAAAAACTGTAAGTCAAGCGATTGACGAATTGCTTTTACCGCAGCCCTTGCCTGCCCCACCACTAAATTTTTATGATACTGTCGATTATAAGGATCCGCAGGGTATAAAACTTGGCGAAACTTGGGTGAACGCTGCTTATGGCGATGGCACTGTGAATGGCCGCCGTCGAGCATCGTATAAATATTGGTGGATGCTACAAATGGCTAACCAAAAGCGTAATATTTATGAGAAGATGGTTTTGTTTTGGCACAATCATTTCGCAACCGAGATAAACGATATTGATGATGCCCGTTACGTTTATAGGCACAACACGGTTTTGCGTAGAAATGCGATGGGAAATTTGAAGGATTTTGTCAAACAAATTACTCTTGATCCCGCCATGTTGAGATACTTAAATGGTCGCCTCAATACCAAAAATGCCCCCGACGAAAACTACGGTCGTGAACTGCAAGAACTATTCACGGTTGGCAAAGGAACTGGCTCAAAATACACCGAAGATGATGTAAAAGCTGCCGCAAGGGTGCTAACTGGATACAATTATAACGGCACAACGATTACCTATACCTTCAACCTAAATAACCACGATACCGCCGACAAGAAATTTTCGGCATTTTATAATAATACTGTAATCAAAGGCGGCACAACGGCAGCAACGGGCGAGAAAGAATTGGACGACATGCTGACGATGATATTTAATGCTGAAGAAGTAAGTAAATTTATTTGCCGAAAACTCTACCAGTATTTTGTGTTTTATGATATTACCCCGAGTGTTGAGAAAGAAGTTATTGAGCCATTAGCAAAAATATTCCGAGATAATAAATACGAAATCAAACCTGTACTTTCAGCATTGCTGAAAAGTCAGCATTTTTTTGATGCCAATGTTTATGGTTCGGTAATCAAAAGTCCACTTGACTTGATTCTCGGAACTTTACGGGAGTTTAATGTCGTATTTCCGTCTTCGACTGATTTTGTGCAAGAATATTACAATCTTTTCGGCGATATAACCCGTCAGGGACAAATCATGCAACAAGATATCGGCGATCCGCCTAACGTTGCAGGCTGGCCTGCATATTATCAACAACCTTTTTTCTACGAAATTTGGGTAAACTCCGATACCTATCCCAAGCGTAATCAATTTACTGATACATTTATTACGAGTGGTTTTACAAGAAATGGCAAGAAAATCCAATTAGACGTAGTGGCATTCGCCAAGAAAATGGCTAATCCCAATGACCCTAATAAACTCATTGCCCAATCGCTCGAAATCCTCTATAAAATACCCGTCACAAGTGAATTAATCCAACAAGTAAAAAAGGATATTTTGTTGAGTGGGCAATCAACCGATTATTACTGGACTGAACTTTGGGACGCAATGATTGCCAAACCCAACGATGCCAATACCCTAAATATGGTCACGACCAGACTCAGGAGTATGTACAAATATCTTTTGGCACTACCTGAGTATCAGTTGGGATAAAAGTTGGTTTCAAAGAAGTGTTTTATTCTATCATTGAAACATTCACTCATTCAAAATTAATTTTATGAAACGTAGAGATTTTATACAAAATACATTTGCTGGCGTGGTGATGCCCGCTTTATTGAATGGACTTTCGTTTAGGGCTTATGGCAATGTTGATGAGGCGGCCATTGGTGACGATAACGTACTGGTAGTGGTACAGCTTTCGGGCGGAAACGATGGGCTAAATACCGTTGTGCCGATTGATAAATATGCTTTGTATCAAAACGCCCGCAAAAATATTGCGATTCCGCAAGACAAACTTTTGACTATCCCGCAAACCGATACTTTGGGCCTCAACTCTGGTATGACCTCAATGCAGACCATGTTTAAGGAAGGAAAAGCGGCCTTGATTCAGAGTGTGGGATACCCAAATCCAAATTTTTCACATTTTAGAGCAACCGATATTTGGAATACTTCTTCGGACTCAAATGTGTATGTAAATAACGGTTGGGCGGGAAGATATTTAGCCATCAATAATCCAAATTTCCCGACGGGATACCCCAACACCAAAACACCCGACCCGCTGGCAATGCAAATTGGTTCGGTGGTCACAACGGCTTTGCAAGGGCCAGTGCAGTCTATGGGTATGGCTATTTCAAATCCGACGAGTTTCTATAACTTGATTTCAAATAAGGTTGAAAGTACCCCCAATACGCTTGCTGGTAAGGAATTGAAGTATTTGCGGGAAGTTGCCAATCAGACAAATCAGTATGCAAATACTATAAAGTCGGCGGCATCGAAAGTGACCAAACAAGGTACTTACCCAAATACGGGCTTGGCAAATCAACTTAAAATCGTTGCCCAATTGATTGGCGGCGGCTTGAAAACCAAAATTTATTTCGTAACCATCGGTGGCTTTGATACCCATAGCAACCAAACCGATGCAACCGATAAAAGTATTGGAGCCCACGCCAACTTATGGAAAACAGTTTCGGACGCAATCAAGGCTTTCTCAGACGACTTAGTGGGCTTAGGCGTATCAAAGCGAGTGCTGGGCGTAACTTACTCCGAGTTTGGTCGTAGAGTAAAATCAAACGACAGTGGCGGAACTGACCACGGAGCGGCTGCTCCAATGTTTATGTTTGGTGATTTAGTGAACCCCGTAGTTTTGGGAAACACGCCTGATATTGCGGCAAACCCAACGACCAACGACAACGTAAATATGCAATATGATTTCCGCTCGGTTTATGCGTCAATCTTGGCTAACTGGTTTTGCTTAGATGCTTCTTACATTGATGATGTGTTATTGAAAGATTTTCAGCAGTTGCCTTTGGTCCAAGTACAAGCCTGCGGAAATATTACGGCCAACGAACCAACAATTAAAGATGAGCTAATCAGCAATTATCCAAATCCGTTTACTGATGCTACTACGCTGTCGTTTCTAACAAAAGGTGGTCATACCATGATTCAGATTTTTGATAATATTGGGCGGGTAATCGCAGTACCTGTTGATGGCGATTTTGATGCTGGCCGTCACGAAGTAGTACTTGATACCAGAGATTTTAATAGCGGAATGTACTTTGCTCGCCTTCAAAATGGCTCTATTCAACAAGTCAGAAGAATGGTAAAATAGATGATAATCAAAATAGCGTAAAAGGTTAAAAAAGTATAATATTTATTACATTTCATTTGATTAGTATTGAAATTTGCGTTAATTTGTGTAGTTCACTATACAAATTAACGCAAATTTTGTTTTTATGATAAATCGAATACTATTTTCAGAGGTTAAAGATAAATTAATAAATAGCACTAAAATTATAATTATCTACGGTGCAAGGCAAGTAGGAAAGACAACTTTGGTTCAAGAAATCATCAAAGATTTAGATTTAAAATCATTGTCAATCAATGCTGACGAACAAAAATACCTTGACGTTTTTTCACAACGTGATTTAAACAAAATGCTTTTGTTGGTTGAAGGATATGATCTATTATTTATTGACGAAGCTCAACGCATTGCTGATATTGGAATTAATCTAAAAATATTACACGATGCAAAACCTAACCTTAAAATTATTGTTACGGGGTCTTCATCTTTTGAATTAGCCAACAAAACCAAAGAAGCCCTAACGGGACGAACTTGGATTTTTACGCTTTATCCTATTTCAGTTTCTGAACTTCGCAAACAACATAATTTGTTTGAAATCAATGATTTACTCGAACAAATCTTACTTTATGGTATGTATCCAGATGTAATCAATATGCCTAATCAACAAGATAAAATTCGATTTCTGAACGAACTCACCAACGCTTATTTATATAAAGACGTATTTGAGTTATCCACCATTAAATATCCTGATAAACTAAAAAAACTATCGCAATTATTAGCTTTTCAGGCAGGCTCGGAAGTTTCGGTGAACGAAATTGCCAATAGCTTAGACATCAATCGAGTTACGGTGGAAAGTTACATTGATTTATTAGAAAAAGCTTTTGTAATATTTAGATTATCTGGTTTTAGCCGAAACTTACGAAAGGAAATCAGTAAAATGGATAAAATTTATTTCTATGATTTAGGTGTTCGTAATGCCTTGATTAATAATTTTAATTCGATTGATATTCGTAACGATAATGGTGCTTTGTGGGAAAATTTTTTAGTTATCGAACGCTTGAAAAACAATCATTATCAAAATCGTTTTGCCCAATCCCACTTTTGGCGTACTTATACGGGTGCTGAATTGGACTATATCGAAGAGCAAAACGGACAACTTTCTGGCTTTGAATTTAAGTTTACTAAAAAAGCAATGAAAGCTCCTAAATCTTGGCAAGAAATCTATCCAAGTGCTACTTTTGAGTGTATCAATCGTTCAAACTATTTGGATTTTGTTCTTTAAAAATTTGTGTTTCTTTGTTTCTTTGTAGTAAAAAAATCATTCAATACAACTCAAAATCACGGCACAGGCCTCACGAATTTCGGCTTCGGTAATGATGAGTGGCGGGGCAATTCGCATAGCATTATCACAATACAAAAACCAATCGGTGATTACGCCTTTTTCGATGGCTCGGTCAATGATTGGTTTTAGTGTTTCAAAATTATCAAACTCTACGGCCAACATAAAACCCAGACCTCGCACTTCTTTTATTTTTGGGTGAACCAATAATTGCTTAAATAACTGCGATTTTTGCTCAATTAAGCTACATTCCGTCGAGCTACACTCCATCGGACGGCAATGAAGCGGACAGTTTTTTTGTTCAAAAAGCATGTTTTCATCAAAAATTGCGTTCAGCGTTGCCAACGATGCCGCACAACTCACGGGGTGTCCGCCGAAGGTTGTGATATGCCCCAAAATCGGGTTATCTTTCAAAACCGACATGATGGCTTTCGGAGCGATAAAAGCCCCGATAGGCATTCCGCCGCCCATACCTTTGGCACAAAGTAACATATCGGGAGCTACGTCAAAATATTGAAAAGCCCAAAATTTGCCCGTTCGCCCAAAACCCGATTGAATTTCATCGAAAACTAATAAAGCACCGACTTCCGAACAACGTTTTCGGAGGGCAATTAGATACTCTTTTTCGGCAACTCTGATGCCCGATTCGCCCCCGACGGGTTCAAAAAACACGGCGGCGGTACGGGTGGTTATCTTTTCTAAATCATCAAAAACATTGCGTTCGATTTTATTTATTGCTGGTAAAAGTGGGCGATAATTTCGCTTGAAATGCTCATCTCCCAACGACAAAGCCCCTTGTGTAGAACCATGATACGATTTATAAAAGGAAACAATTTCGGTACGTTGTGTAAATCGCTTGGCTAATTTCATTGCTCCCTCCACGGCTTCTGTTCCCGAATTGGTAAAATAAACATTGTCGAGTTCAGTATGGCTTAAAGTTTTGCAGATTGCTTCGGCCAAAAGCACTTGGGGTGATTGCACATACTCGCCATAAACCATCAAATGCAGGTATTTATCAACTTGATTTTTTATGGCTTCGACTACTTTCGGGTGTCGATGTCCGACATTACTGACGGCAATACCCGAGATCAAATCCATGTATTTGCAATTTTTACCGTAAAGATATATTCCTTCGGCTTTTTCGATTTCGAGAGCCAACGGAAAATCAGATGTTTGAGCAAGATTTTGTAAGAAAAGTTGTCGAGTTGTCATTTGAAAATTTACAAATTACGATTTACAAGGTCTGGACTGCAGGTCTGATGGCACTAAAATAGAGTCAGACCTGCGGTACAAACCCTTATTTTTCTACAAATTTGGCATAAAAAAAACTCGTAAGCAAAGCCCACGAGTTTTATGTACTAACCTATTATTTATGAGTCGTTTAATTACTCCGAAAACAAAACTACGAACCTATGAAATAAAATTAATTTATCTCGCAGAATCCTCTAAAACTATATTTGCAATACTAAGCCACGAATATAGTAGATTGATAATACAATGTTTCGGAGATTAGACAAAACCGCCAAATTATGCGACCATACCTATTTACTACCGATTCTGCGGAGCAATTCATCAGAAAATTGCTCACTTACAGGTATCAAATGCGTCCCGATAGTGATTTTCAAGTTACGAATAGACTCTATTTTATTGAGCGAAACAATGAACGATTTATGAATCCGCATAAAAGGCAAGGCAGCGAAGCGTTCTTCGATGCTTTTCATGGTCATTCGGGTAATGATTGGGCGAGGCTGGGTACTAATGTAAATTTTGATGTAGTCTTTAAGCCCCTCAATATATAGAATATCCGCAAATTTAATTTTCACTAATGAATATTCGGCATTAACAAAAAAGTGTTCCTCAGTAACACTTTTTGATATTTGGACATTATTTTTTAGTTGCAACAATTCATTGGCTTTATTTGATGCTTTCAAGAAACGTTCAAACGAAACGGGTTTCAACAAATAATCAACTACGTTTAGGTCAAATCCTTCGAGGGCGTATTGTTCATAAGCAGTTATAAAAATCACCATCGGGTTCGTTACCATGCTTTTCAAAAACTGCACGCCCGTAATGCCTGGCATCTGAATATCCAAGAAAATGAGGTCAATATTCCGATTTTCGGCTTTTTCTTTTTGAATCAAATCAATGGCTTCAAAGGCGTTTCGGCATTTTCCTACAAACTCCAAATATGGCACTTGGGAGATATTATCTTCAAGCAAATCGAGAGCCAATGGCTCATCATCAACGGCTATACAACGCATATAATTGGAAGCGAAAATACGCTTATTTTTGAAATAAGAAATTAAAACTTACTCGTAAACTACTGATTATCAACTATTTGCAATATTTAATTAAAGTTAAGTTTCAAATCAGTAGTGTATAAATTATCATTTTCAAACACTTGCAGTTCGAATTGCTTAGGGTAAAGCAGTTGCAATCGTCGTTTGACGTTATTCAGTCCAATGCCCGATGCTCCATCTTTTACTTCTTGTTTATCAGCACTATATTTGTTAGAAACCACAAACGAAAGCTGATTTTTGGTTGCTTCCAAGGCCACTTTTATAAAAGGTTTATCAATCATTCCGACTCCGTGTTTGAAGGCATTTTCAACGAACGGAATCAAAAGCATTGGTTCAATATTTCGGTTTTCGTGCAGAATATTTGTATCAAAATCAATGGTCACGTAGTCACCGAACCTGATTTTTTGCAGGTCGATGTAATTAGTAAGATACTTAATTTCGTTTTCTAATGAAATCTGTTTGTCATCTTTTTCGTAAAGCATATACCGAAGTAAATCAGCCATTTTCAGTAAAACGGGCTCAACCAAATCAGATTTCTTTCGATTCAAGGCCACCAAACTGTTCATCAAATTGAACATAAAATGCGGAGAGATTTGCGAACGCAAAAAAGAAAGTTCCGATTTTAGCCGTTCGGTATCGGTTTCTCGTTGTGTTTGTTGATTTTTTTGGTATTCGGAGAAAAAACAATACGAAGCACTGATAACAAAAATGAACAAATAATTAATAAAAATATAGACAAAGAATAAATTACTCGTCAGATTCCCCGCAAACGTTATCCTGATATAATACCTTCCCGCAATCAACACCGTGACCAACGAAACAACGTACAAAAGGTAGCGAATAGGCTTTTGTTTGAAAACCTTCGGAAACAAATATTCGGAATGAAGGTAGAACAATAAAAGGTAAGACAAGGAAACATATATCAAATAGGCATTACTCGAATACGGGTCGAGGGTGGGCTTTGGTGAATCTTTCTGAATTTGCAAATTTAGGACTGGCAAGGTCAAATAACCCAACCAAATGATGGCGTGCAAGAAAGGATACAAATATCGGTTTTTAAACATTTTTGTTTTTTTGAAAATCGAACACAATTTTAGTTAAAAAAGCCGCAAACCTCATGCAGATAAGACTAAACCCCACAACATGATGATTTATTAGTACTTTTCATAGACAACGAAGCCCTCGCTTGTAGGCAAGGGCTTCGTTTATTTTGAAATAATTATCAAAAATTAGTTTTTATCATCGACGAACCGAACGCAAAAAGCCGCAATTATGAAACAAACTCCGCCGCCAATGACGGCAAATATTGCTTGGTTATTATAAAGATTTTTGACCAACATTCCGCCAATAATGCCATTCAAGATTTGGGGAAATGTGATAAAGAAATTGAAAATTCCCATATAAATTCCCATTTTGTTGGTAGGTATCGAACCTGCTAAAATTGCATAAGGCATTGCCAAAATACTTGCCCAAGCAAAGCCCACGCCAATCATTGGCAATATTAAAAGTCGATAATCCCCAATAAAAAATATGGAAACCAAACTTAATCCGCCAATAAAGAGCGAAAAAGCGTGGGTATTTTTCTTGCCAAAACGTTCAGCAATTTTGGGTAAAAAGAAAGCATAAATTGCCGAAACGGCATTGTAAACACCGAAAATAACCCCAACCCAATTTCCAGCCGTATTATAAGTTGCGGAATTGGAGTCACTCGAAGGTAGTTGATAAATGTGTTGAGCGATTGCGGGTGTCATAAAAACCCACATCGAAAACAAACCAAACCATGAGAAAAACTGAACAAAACCAAGCTGTTTCATCAAGTTTGGCATATTTTTAAAGTCCTTAAAGATATCCAATATACTACTTTTTTCTTCGACGTGCGTTACCCCATCAAATGCCGCTTGCTGTTCGGGAGAGTATTCTGGGGTTTTCACAACCGTCCAAATAATACAAGATACCAACGCAACTGCCCCGATAACAAATGACAGCACCAAACTAAACGGAATAGTACCTGCCTCGGAAACCTTAGCAAAACCGAACCATTCGGTAAGCACATAAGGCAACCACGAACCAATTACGGCACCGATTCCGATGAGGACGGTTTGAATAGAAAACCCCAATGTTTGTTGAGAAGTGTTCAGTTTATCAGCTACCAAGGCTCTGAATGGCTCCATGGCAACGTTGAACGAAGCGTCCATAATCATCAAAAAACCTGCTCCCACCCACAATGCAGGCAAAATACTGACAAACATATTAGCATTTGGCATCAATATTAAGCCGATGGCAGCCAAAATAGCTCCTGTCAAGAAAAAAGGTCTTCTACGGCCAAGTTTTGTCCAAGTTTTGTCGCTGTAATGACCAATAATTGGCTGAATGACCATTCCAGTAACTGGTGCAACGAGCCAAAACCACGAAAGATGCTCAACATCGGCACCAAAAGATTGCAGAATACGACTTGCGTTGGCATTTTGAAGAGCAAATCCCATTTGAATCCCTAAGAATCCGATGCTCATATTCCAGATTTGCCAAAAAGAAAGATTTGGTTTTGTTTGAGGGTTAGGTGACATTATTTATAGGTTAAAAGGTTAAATTCTCTAAACTTTCAATAGTCGTTCGACGAAAGATACAGACACATTATTAATAGAAGCGATTTGTTCAACGGTCAATAACTTTGAGTTCCACATAGCAAGTATAGATTTTTCAATACCCTTTTCAATACCCTTTTCAATACCTTGCTTGTATCGAATGTCTGTTGCTAAATCATAAGTAAATGGCATAATTTCTATTTGGTTTATTGTTTCTTCTTGCAAATTACGGAGATTTGATAAAACTTCCAATTGCCTGATGTATTTTAAGTATAATAACGTATCTCCCAACAAATCATTCAACTGTTTGATAGTTTTTCTAATCACTTCTGCGTTAGTTTCGCCTTTGAAATCTCCTAAAATTGCCAAAATAACCTCTTCTGGCTTATTTGAATGAATAAATAGTTCGTAACTATAGGGTGTACGAAACTTTGCAGGTTATTATTTTTAAGCTACTTTTCTGACTAAATTGACAACATTATTCCATTTATTACTCAGTTTAGTAGTCCTAATATTCAAAACTTGTTGCCCTCCTTTGATAGTCCATCTCTGCCCAGAACGCTTCATTCGAGATTGAATGACATTTCTGTGGGCTG
>JANNEN010000072.1:0-13398 GCA_031378715.1 Emticicia sp. | reverse complement strand
GTGCTGTTGTTGGTATTCGGTGGTTGAGCGAATCGGACAGCCGATGCTGAAACCACAATAGATGAAACCTTACTTCTCTTCCGATGTTGCTTTTTCGATGTTTTCCTTCACTTCACGTGAGGCATCTTTAAACTCACGGATACCTTTTCCTAAGCCACGGGCAAGTTCGGGGAGTTTTTTTGCCCCAAAAAAGAAAAGTATCACGACCAAAATCAGAATCATTTCTGTACTACCAAGACCAAACATAATATTGTTATTTAAAGTGTTTTTAGACTATTCTGTGTTGCAAGCGTTTTTCTATTACAAATATAAAAGTAAAATCAACAATTAAAAAATTAAATCCCACCTAAACTTTTATGGGCTTTTTCTTTTGCCATTCTTCAAAATTTACGAGCTCGTCATCAATACTTTTGATAATGTACATCAGCAAAGCCACGTCATCAGTCAAACCGATAATTGGCAAAAAGTCAGGAATAATATCAATCGGCGAGATAAAATACAAGAACCCCGCAATGATTTTAAATAAACTCGGCAAGGCAATTTGTCGGTATTCGCCCGTTGCGTAGGCCTTGATGAGCGTACCCAAAATGGTTACTTTTTCTCTGACCACATCGAACACGCCGCCGACGCCCAAATCTTGGGTTTTGACAAGGGCGTTTTGCAAAAGTTTAAGCAAACTCGTGGCATTTTTTGCAATTTTTGGGGCTTTGCCCAAAGCAGTCCTGTAAAAAACCGATTTTATTACCCTCGAAAGTAAATCAGCGGCTGAATTTTGAAACGTACTCATTTTGTATGGTGGTGATTTTTTTTAAATTATTTACAGCAAAAAAACTTTACAAAAGCTAAAACTTTGGTATTGATGTTAGGTAAACGTAAAAATCATCAAAAACTATCCATCAAATATAAAAAATGCAAAAAAAACATTCTAATAGATTGTTTTATATTAGTTTTGTCCAATAAATTTGTTGTTTCAAAACAGTTTTTAAATATTTCATAAAGTTCCTGCCAAAACTAACCCCAAGGTTAGGAACACACGCATAATAAGTCCCCCTCTGGGGGTTAGGGGGCTGACTAAATACATGAAAGTAACAGTAGTAGGTGCAGGTGCGGTGGGGGCAACCACTGCCGACAATATCGCTCGCAAGCAAATCGTAGATGAGGTTGTGCTGCTTGATATTAAGCAGGGCGTAGCCGAAGGCAAAGCAATGGATTTGATGCAAACGGCATCATTGGAAGGTTTCGACACCCGAATTATCGGCTCAACGAGTGATTATACCAAAACTGCCAAGTCGGACGTGGTAGTTATTACATCGGGGCTTCCTCGCAAGCCAGGCATGACCCGTGAGGAACTCATCGGTATCAATGCGGGCATCGTGCGGGGCGTAGTGACGCAGATTCTGACACATTCACCAAAAGCGATTTTGTTGATTGTATCAAATCCGATGGATACCATGACGTATTTGGCCTACGAAGTGGCAACGGCCATGGGCGTAAACAAAAAGAAAATTATCGGTATGGGCGGTGCCTTGGACTCTTCTCGTTTCCGTTATTTCTTGTCGCAGGTATCGGGCTACGCTCAAAGCGATATTCACGGGCAAGTGATTGGCGGGCATGGCGATACGACCATGATTCCGCTTACTCGCTTGGCTACTATCAATAGTATTCCAGTAAGCAGATTTTTGGCCAAAGATGCCCTCGCAAAAGTAGCTGCCGATACGATGGTGGGTGGAGCTACGCTTACGGGCTTGCTCGGAACATCAGCTTGGTATGCCCCAGGCATTGCGGCTTGCTCAATCGTGGAGGCTATCGTGCGTGATGAAAAGAAAATTATACCTTCGAGTGTTTATCTAAACGGAGAGTACGGTCAGAAAGATATTTGTATGGGTGTACCAGTAGTAATCGGCAAAAACGGCTGGGAGAAAATAATCAGTATTCGGTTGAGCCAAGAGGAGCAAGCGGCATTTGCCAAGTCGGCTGATGCGGTTAGAAATATGAATGAGGTTTTGAAGACCTTGTGATATTAGTTGATGAAAACTAAAAAACTCGTAAAAATCAAGATTTTTACGAGTTTTTTTTAGAAAAAAGTAAACTTTCATTTTTTTCTGAAAAAAAAAGTACATATTGCATAAAATATTTCCTTGTAACCCCAAAACGATAAAATCTTATGAAAACTCTAATGCTCGCTACCGCTGTATGCTGTTTTACGGCTGATTTTGCTGCAAACGCCCAAAAATCTTCAAAAAAGCAATCAAATGAGTGCCAAAAAGCCCAAGAAAAGTTAGTTGTAGAAAATGAATCACTTTCAAGTGACAAGAAACAGCTAACGTTAGCCTTGCAAGAATCGCAGGATTTGTTGAAAATTGAATTAGTAAATAACACCAATTTTGCAAAATTCGTGAAGCGAGTGACTACCGAAAATCAAGCAATTAAGGGTGAATTTGGGCAGAAAAACGATAAAATCAAGCAATTATCAGAAAACTTGGCTCAAAGTGAAAATAAAATTGCTAAAATGACTTATGAAATAGAGTTACTGAAAGATAGCAAAGTAACGCAGATTTATGACGGTACGATTGATGTCGTGAAAGCAAAGTTTATTGAACAAATGGGTTTGAATAGTGCGAACTTTCAGTTTGACGAAAATGAAGAAAATAATTTTACAATCTCAAAAACCATTGATGGGTCATCAGAAGCATGGTTCGAGTCGGACAAGTCGATGAATGTTTTGCTCGAAATGAAGGCCAAATTTGAAACGCACAAATTTGATAACAATCGCACTATTTTGTACGTCACTACCAACCTTTCGGACAAGTCACGTTTTAGTAATAAGCAGTTTCTGCCCAATACCAATGAGCAAAAAATCAAAACTTATAATACAAAAATGATTCAATTATTAGCGGCTGATTTGAAAGGTAGTAAATGATTTTTAACTAAAACTTCTGATTATCAGTAAATTGTGTGGTTTTTTTTAATAAAAATTTTGGCTGGGAATGATATGCGATTTACCTCGGATATCATTCCCACTCAATCAGTGTAGCGTTATCAAAATCTCTTTGTTCGCTTTTACTTCAAAAAGCATTTCTTCAAATTTTGGTGGGCCGAAGGTTGCCTTCACGTTATTCGACAGCCCCCACGGCTCTTTCGGAATCCCGAATAATCCTGTATCTAATTTGGTATTATTATTTTCGTCTTGAAAAATTCTGACGGCGTACTTTCCTGCGGGTAAATCCTTTATTTCTACCGTAACTGCCTTACTATCAATGTTTTCTACTGATTGTTTTAGGGTTTTTTCTTTGGCATCGAGTAGCTGCCAGTAGAGTTTTCCTTTGTTGTTTTGAAAGCCATTGACGCTAACTTTGAGGGTATGCTTTTGGGCAAAACAAAGGTTTGCGAAGCAAATAAGTAAGAGTATTTTTTTCATGTAGTTAGATTTTTTTTGACATAAAAATAGTGTATTTTGCACCAAAATTCAAAAATACTTATAATGTCCAATTCAGATATAGTTGAAACGATTGAACTTACCGCAAAATTGCTCGAACTCCACAACGAGGATGAATTCAAGATAAAAACCTTCACTAATGCCGCCTATAATCTGGATAAATACGTTGGCGATTTGGCTCAACTTGATTTTCCGCAACTGACCCAAATTCAGGGCGTGGGAAAAATGATGGCGGGCAAAATCTTGGAAATGGTCAGCACGGGGCAGCTCCGAGATACGCAAGATTTGCTCGCCAAAACCCCCGAAGGCGTACTCGAAATGTTTAAAATCAAGGGCTTGGGAGCAAAAAAAATCAAAGTATTGTGGAACGAATTGGGGCTGGATAACCTCAATGATTTGCAGATTGCCTGCGAGAATGGCAGTATTTCGAAAGTAAAAGGTTTCGGTGGAAAAACGGAAGAATCTATTCTCGAATCGCTAAAATTTATTCAGAGCCAAGCGGGAAAATTACGTATGAATAAAGCGGTAATTTTAGCCGAAATTATTCTGCAAGAACTCACCAAAAGTTTTGCAAAAGTGGAGATTTCGGGTGAAGTTCGCCGACAAACCGAAACCGTTGATACGCTTACTTTCTTGGCAGTTTATGCTGATACTTTGCCAAATTTTGCTGCGGAGGGATTTATAAAAGATGAAAAAATGTCTTCTCCATTTGTGTGGCGGGGCAAATATTTAGAAAATAAAATCACGGTTGAAATTCGTTATGTACTTGATAATGAGCTATTTAGCAAGCAGTTTGTTTACACGGCTCACGAAAACCATTTGAAACACCGCAACGAAAACGGGGCATCGTTGTTGAGCATTGGTTTGGGTGGGGGTCTGACCGTAGGTCTGACCCAAGACAAGGCAGAAGAGGAGATTTACACAAAATTTGGAATCCCTTACATCATTCCCGAGATGCGGGAGGGAGTAAATGAGTTTGATTGGATAAAGAAAAACAGCAACGATGATTTAGTAACTTGGGATAGTCTGCGGGGTATTCTCCATAACCATTCGACCTACTCCGACGGGCAACATTCGCTCGAAGCGATGGCCACCTATTGCAAGGAATTGGGCTTTGAGTACTTGGGCATTGCCGACCATTCGCAGTCGGCAACCTATGCCAGCGGCTTGCTCATTACGAAGGTGCAGCAGCAACACGCCGAGGTCGAGCAACTCAATAAAAAACTATCGCTGGATAGACCATTCAAGATTTTGAAGGGCATTGAGTCCGATATTTTGGGTGATGGCTCGCTTGATTATCCCGATGAGGTATTGGCGAGTTTTGATTATGTGGTGGCTTCGGTTCACTCCAATTTGACGATGAACGAAGCACGGGCAACCGAGCGTTTGGTGCGTGCAATTGAGAATAAATACACCACGATTTTGGGACACCCAACGGGGCGATTATTACTCTCACGCAAAGGCTATCCGATTGATTATAAGGAAGTTATCAACTGTTGTGCGGCCAATGGCGTGGTGATAGAAATCAATGCCAGCCCGTACCGACTCGACCTCGATTGGCGTTGGATTCAGTACGCTTTGGAGCAAAATGTGATGCTCAGTATCAATCCCGATGCCCACGAAATGCTCGGCTATCACGATATGCACTACGGCGTGGCCACGGCTCGAAAGGGCGGATTAACCAGCAAAATGACGTTCAATGCTTTGAGTTTGGTTGAAATGGAGGCGTATCTGGCGGGACGGAGATAGAAGATGTTTTTGGTTTAAATTTGAGTTTAGACCTGATACACCATTTTCAGGTTTGCCACGTCTTACCGAATTAGTTCTGTTTAGAAATTTTTTTTAAAACCGTTACAACCTTTTTGTCTGTTTGGCAGTCAAAGGAATAAATAAACAAAATTTTCTATGAAAAACTACCTTTCTCTCTCATTTCTAATGCTCACCGCAAGTTTTAATAGTTTTTCTCAAAACTATACCATACAAAATAATAATACAAGTGTGTTGTTATTACCAAATGGTGTTCAGACCAATAGGCCCAATTCAACTGGAATTTATAACAGTGCTTTTGGGGGAAACTCTTTAAAATCCAATACATTTGGCTTCAAAAATGTAGCAGTTGGCGATAGTTCGATGACCAATAATACCGTTGGTATTCAAAATGTAGGGGTTGGGTTTAAAGCCCTTTCTTTGAGTAATAATATTTATTGTAGTGTTGCCGTTGGAATGGAGGCAATGGCGAATGCAAACGGCTATCATAACGTTGGTATTGGTCAGTCGTCTTTATCGAATATCAATGGTTTCAATAATGTTGGGCTTGGAAGTTTTACTTTGAGTAAGAATACAGGGATATCAAATGTGGCTCTGGGTTATGAGGCAATGGGATTCGGAACAAACGCAGATTTTAATATTGCCATCGGGACAAACGCACTAAGAAATGTTACATCTGACGGAAATGTGAGCATTGGACATTTATCGACTTACAATCAGACCTCACAGAAAAATAATGTTGCTATCGGTTTCAAAACGCTACACAAAAACGGAACGGGCGGAACATTTGGTGGTCAAGGAGATGGAAATGTTTCGATTGGCTACGAAACGATGGTCGAAAACATAACTGGTAGCTCAAATACTGCCATTGGTGCAAACAGTTTGCAAAATAATAATGGGTGGGGAAATGTTGCTATCGGGAATAATGCAATGACAAACGCCATTAGTGCGGAATATAATATTGGAATTGGGGTAGAAGCGTTATTCTTCAACAACAGCGGAAATAATATTGGCATCGGAACTCAGGCACTGAAAGTGAATCGGACTGGAAATAGCAATGTAGCTATCGGGCGTGATGCTGGCTTATTAAATGTTGGCAGTGCTAACGTCTTTTTGGGGTTTCAGGCGGGGTACAATGAAACTGGAAACAGCCGACTTTATATCGAAAACTCAAGTAATAGCGTACCATTGATTGGTGGAGATTTTTCAGGTCGAAGAGTTGGCATTAATCGACCGATTGGCTCAATCTCGAATGCTTTTGAAGTAGAGGGCGAAGCCTCGAAAACTAATCCAGGGAGTTGGATTGGTAATTCAGACAAAAGGCTTAAAAAGAATATTGTGTATCTAAATTCAGCAGAAATTTTAGAGAAAATACTGCAAATGAAAGGTGTTACGTACGAATGGAATGATTCTCAAACTGGAATGAAACGCCCCAATGGCATACAATATGGTTTTATTGCCCAAGATTTGAAAGAAGTTTTTCCAAGTAAAATCAAAGCTGATAACTTGGGTTTTTTGCAAACAGCCTATGGTGACTATGATCCCATGTTGGTTGAAGCAATAAAGGGGCTTTATAATAAAATTGAAAACTTGAAAATTGAAAACACACAGTTGAAATCTTCTACCGAAGAAATAAAAAATGAATTGAAATTTCTGAAAGCGTCGGTTGATAATTTACTGAAAGAGAAAATCAAATAAAATCTAAGTTGCCAGTGTTTTAGTTATGCCTTGTTTATCAAGGATTTATGTGGTTTTTCACTTCTTCAACAACTGCAACATTTCATACTCAATATCGTCGGCTGATTGTGCCGAGCCACCAATTTTTATGTGGCTGATGTTGCCTTTTTGATCAATAATAAAATTTGTCGGAAAACCCAATGCCCCGTAAGTGCCTTGCGAAATATCTCCCGCAGCGGCCATGTGATAAAAATTGAGTGGCATCTTTTTTAGGTATTCTTGCAGTAATTCTTTGCCATCAAGTGCCAACGAAAGTAGCACGATTTGGTCGGCTTTGTTTTGTTTTTGAAGGCGATTTTTGAGGTTTTGCAAGCCTGGATACTCCGCTCGGCACCCCGAGCAGTTGATAAACCAACAGTTCAGCAACACAACCTTTCCTTTCAAGTCGGACAAGAAAAACGATTTGCCACTGATGTCCACAAATTTGAAATCGGGAGCGAGTTTGCCGAGCCATTTTGCTTTATAGGCTTCGTAGGGATTTTGGTCTTGGGCAAAACTATTGAAAGATAAAAAGCTGATAATGAGCAAGATAGCGTATTTTTTCATAATGATTTGTTGAAGATTATGATAGTAATCTATAAAAATTAGGAATTACGAAAATAACAGAATAATTTTATTTTTGGTTTCTGATAGTTTAGATTTAACCATGACTTAGAATTTATTTTAATTAGTTTAAAACGAATATAATACAGGCTTTTTTATCACGGAGTTTTACAAAGTTGGGTACTGAGGGGTACTGAGTTATTTTAAAATTCTTACAAAATTTTATCTCTAAAACATTGATTATCAACACTTTTGTGAATTTACATTTTTATCTAATTTGCTTTTATGAGTAGTCAAATGAAAAAAACAACCTTAATCGTCATACTTTCGTTTAGCAGTTTGGGTTTTGTTTTTGCCCAAAAGGAAATCCAGAAAAAGATTCAGACCCAAATGATTATGGCTGAAAATGGCTCTACTATCATGCTTGATGAAGGGACTTTTACTTTTACAGGTAGCCTTTCGCTTGAAGGGAAAAAAAATATCACCATTAAAGGCAAGGGAAAAGATAAAACTATTTTATCTTTCAAAGGTCAAACTGATGGAGCAGAAGGAATCAGGGTTTCGAATGCCGAAGACATCACGCTCGAAGATTTTACGGTGCAAGATTCCAAGGGCGATGCCATCAAGACGATGAATGTTGTTGGAATTATTTTCAGAAATATAAAAACCGAATGGCTCGGCGAACCAAAAGCTACCAATGGTGCGTATGGGCTGTATCCCGTTCAGTGCCAAAAAGTGCTTATCGAAGGCTGTGAAGCGATTGGAGCGTCTGATGCGGGTATTTACGTTGGGCAATCGAAGGATATTATTGTCCGAAAATCAAGGGCTTATCGCAATGTGGCGGGTATCGAAATCGAAAATTCAATTAATGCCGAGGTGTATGAAAACGAAGCTACCGAAAATACGGGTGGTATTTTGGTGTTCGATTTACCCGATTTGATTGTTAAAAGAGGGGGAAACGTGAAAGTGTATAAAAACAATATTCACCATAATAATTATCCAAATTTTGCTCCAAAAGGCAACATCGTAGGCAAAATTCCCGACGGTACGGGTATGTTGATTTTGGCTGCCAATAACGTAGAAATATTTGATAATCAGATAATTAATAATAAGTCAGTAGGGGTGGGGGTTATCAGCTATTTTATGACCGAAAATCCAATTGTTGATAAAGAGTATTACCCGTATCCGACAAATATCATTGTGCGTGATAATAATTTCGAACGCCAAAAAGTAAAAGCAACCTACCGAGGAAGATTTGGACAAATTTACAGATTTAAACTGCGTTTTGGCAAAGATGTACCGCATATTCAGTGGGACGGAATCGTAGATGATAAAAATCCAAATCCTGTGATTTGTATTAAAAACAACAAAAACGAATCGTTTTCCAATATGGATGCCGAGCATAATTTCAAGAATATTTCACGTGATGCGAGTAAGGTTATTTGTAAGTAGATGAAAAAAGTATTTTTATTATCCATTTCAATCAGCATTTTTGCTTTATCTGCTTTTTATCAAAAGTCTGATAGTGAGGCAACTATGCCCAAAGAAAAACTCTCTGACTATCAGTTTTTTGTGGGAAATACTGCTGACCAAAACCCAGCAAAAGGTGTGTTGCCGTATTCATTAAACACACCGTTATTTACTGACTATGCCGAAAAACTTCGTTTCGTGAAACTGCCTGAAAATCAGACAGTTGCCTACAACGCTACCGAGGTCTTAGATTTTCCTGTGGGTACAACTATTATCAAAACTTTTTATTTTCCCAACGATTTTCGTAAGTCCGAATTGGGCAGAAAACTCATCGAAACTCGTTTGCTGATTCACGAAGAAGATGGCTGGAAAGCCTTGGATTATGTTTGGAATGACGAACAAACCGAAGCGTTTTTGGAAGTAGCGGGCGATACCAAAGAAGTAAGTTACGTTGATGCTAACGGTAAAAAGAAGAAACACGAATATGTAATTCCAAATATCAATCAATGCAAAGGGTGCCATAATAGAAACGAAAAAATGTCACCGATTGGCCCCTCGGCAAGGCAACTCAATGGCGTTTTTCAGTTTTCCGTTGGCAGTTTTCAGTCAGTAGTTGAAGGTATTGATAATCAATTACTTAACTGGAAAAAAATAGGGATTTTAGCGAATCTTCCAGCCATCGAAACCGTACCCAAAACTCCGATTTGGAACAAGCCCGAAACGGGTAGTCTTGATCTTCGTGCCAGAGCTTGGCTCGATATTAATTGTGCCCATTGCCACCGTGAGGGCGGTCCTGCCCAAACATCGGGTTTGAACTTGAGTATCCATGAAACCAATCCTGCTGCTTATGGTGTACTAAAAACTCCCGTAGCGGCGGGTCGAGGCTCGGGCAATCGAAAGTATGATATTGTACCGAGCAAACCCGACGAATCCATCATCGTATATCGTATCGAATCGACCGACCCAGGCGTGATGATGCCCGAAGTTGGGCGAAAAACTATGCACAAGGAAGGTCTTGAACTTATTAAGGAGTGGATTCGGGAGATGAAATAACGTTAAAACATGATGTAAGAAACATGATGTTGTGGTGTATGCTGTGATAGATTCTATTTCTAACTAATTTGGTGGAATCTTAAAAAGTGACTACTCAAATCGCTGATTATTAATGATTTATATTTTAAAAGTACGCTATAAATTCTTAAAATATATTTTTTTATATTTCGTAACTTGCTCACAATCAACGCTTTGTGTTTTTGCCCCACCGAAATACTTAGTCATAATAAAATCTAACCAAAAATGAAACCTAAAAAAATACTCTTTGCCTTCTTACTTTTCTGTCTTAACTGCCCTTTGGGGGCTGGTGGGCTTTTGTCTGCCCAACGCAATTATGCCGAAAAAATGGCCCAAACCATCATGAAGACCTACCAAGATTCGATGGTGGTGATGAAATACGCCAGCCATTTGGAGCAAGATAAGCAGATTCCTGCGGGAATGACCGCCGAGCAAGCCGCCAAAAATCGCCCCGCCAACTGGAACTACGAAATGGGCGTTGTGTTGATGGGTTTTGAGCGACTTTGGCGAACGTCGGGCGATGCAAAATACCTCAATTATATGCAACGAATCGTTGATAAATTCATCACAGCCGAGGGTAATATCCGTACCTATAAAATGGACGAATATAATCTGGATAATATTCCGTCAGGGCGGCAGTTACTGACTTTATACCAAACTTTTAATGACAAAAAATATAAACTCGCTGCTGATTTGTTGCGTAATCAGTTGCGTGTACAACCACGCAATAAAGTGGGTGGATTTTGGCACAAACTAAAATACCCAACCCAAATGTGGCTTGACGGACTTTACATGGCCGAGCCTTTTTATGCAGAATATAGTCTTTTAACAGGGGAAAAGCAAGATTTTGAAGACATCGTCAATCAATTTGTGCTAATGGAACGCTACGCTCGTGACGAAAAAACTGGGCTACTTCATCACGGTTGGGACGAAAGTCGTCAGCAAAAATGGGCAAATCCACAAACGGGAAAATCGCCCGAATTTTGGAGTCGGGCGATGGGCTGGTTTATCATGGGGCTGGTCGATGTGCTTGATTATTTTCCGAAAGACCACCCCCGCCGTAGCGAATTATTGGCAATTCTGAACCGTACTTCGGCCGCACTCGTCAAATATCAAGACCCCGTTTCGGGTGTCTGGTGGCAAGTAACCGACAAGGGCGGTCAGGCAGGAAACTACCTCGAATCGTCGGGGTCGTCGATGTTTGTTTATGGTTTGGCAAAAGCCGCCCGCATGAGTTACATCAACGAATCGTATATATCTGCTATCAAAAAAGGCTATGATGGCTTAATCAAAAATTTCATTGAAACCGACGCTCAGGGCGGTTTTCATCTCACAAAAGCCGTCGGTGGAGCGGGGCTGGGTGGTACGCCTTATCGTGATGGCACTTATGATTATTACATCAAAGAACCCACTCGCTCCGATGATTTGAAAGCTACTGGGCCATTCATGGAAGCCTGCATTGAGGTTGAATTATTAAACAATTTAGCCATCGGAAAAGGACAAAAAGTATTCATTGATAATTATTTTAATAACGAATATCGAAAAGGTACGGTGCTTCGCTACCACTATCTCTGGGAAGATAGATTCGACTCGGGCTATTCGTGGTTTGGCGGTGTTTTTAATGATTTTGGTGCCGAAACTGCTACGCTAACCTCTGCCCCCACGTTTCAAAATTTAAAATCTGCCAATGTTTACATCATCGTTGATCCCGATACAAAAAAAGAAACTATTGCACCAAATTACATCAAAAGTGCTGATATTCAGGCAATTAACGCTTGGGTGAAAGCAGGAGGTACGCTCATAATGATGGCTAATGATACTTCAAATTGCGAGATTTCGCATTTTAATGAATTGGCTAAAAGCTTTGGAATTGAGTTTACAACCAAAAACCGAAACATGGTGCAGGGCGTGCAGTTTGAGCAAGGAAGACTGGATATTTCAGCTGATAATGTGGTATTTAAAAATACAAAATCTATTTATGTAAAAGAATTAGCAACGCTCAATTTGAAAGCTCCCGCCCAGTCGGTTTTGACCGATAAAGGTGATGTAATTATGGCAATGGCGAGCGTTGGCAAAGGACGAGTGTTTGCCATTGGTGACCCGTGGCTGTACAACGAATACGTAAACGCCCACAAGATTCCGATGAGTTTTGAGAACTTCAATGCTGCCAGAGATTTGGCAAAATGGGCGTTGGGAGTAAAATAGATCAAGGTTTGATCAAAAGCGAAATCGCCTGATAAATAAGCTATTCTACTCATAAGTTTGAGAATTGAATATTTTCGATGCCCCGAATTTACTCGGAAAATTATGAATTTTGCTTAATAATAATGGGGTAACAAAAGATAAAAAAAAGCCTTAGATTTCTCTAAGGCTTTTAGTGGGGGTGAACTGGGCGTTCCCGCCAGCTACGAGCAGACGATCCACTGCTTCATTTTATTTTTATCAATAAAAAAAAAGCCTTAGATTTCTCTAAGGCTTTTAGTCGGGGTGTTATCTGCTATGCTATGAGCGACATAGCGAACACAAACTTTGAACCTAAAAACAGAAATTTAGTTAATTCTTTAAGACAAAAAGTATAATGGACAGAAAAGAATTTTTAACAAAAGGAGCTTTGGTTGGTGTCGCTTCTATAATTGGCTCAAACAATGCGTTTGCCCAAAACTTGACAACCAACAACATTGACAAATTAGTTGATGTAAACGGAAACTTCATTCATCAACCTTTGCCGTATTCAGAGAATTTTTTAGAGCCGTATATGGACACTGAAACATTGCATTTGCATTACACTTTCCATCACGGTGGAGCAGTAAAAGGGGCAAACAAAGACCTTGCAATGATTAAAAAGGCGTTGGACGACAACAACCTTGAAACGGTGGACTTTTGGACAAAGAAACTTTCCTTTCATTCATCTTCACACATTTTACATTCCATTTTTTGGACAAACCTAACCAACAAGCAAAACCTACCGACAGGCGAACTATTGAAACGAATTGACAAAA
The DNA here is from genome assembly GCA_031378715.1 of Emticicia sp. Taxonomy (GTDB): domain Bacteria; phylum Bacteroidota; class Bacteroidia; order Cytophagales; family Spirosomataceae; genus Emticicia. The sequence continues at coordinate 375 of JANNEN010000072.1, read as the reverse complement.
ACTTTGGCTCTTACGACAGGCTAAAAGCATTAATTGGAGCAACTTCAAAAAATTTGGACGGCAACGGTTGGGGGATTTTGGCTTACCAACCTTATAGCGACAGTTTGACAATTTTGCAATGCGAAAACCATGAGAAACTAACACAATGGGGTTGCATTCCATTATTAGTAATTGACGTTTGGGAACACGCATATTACTTGAAATTTAAAAATAAAAGGACCGATTTTGTGGACGCAATTTTTAACATCATCAATTGGGACAACGTAGCCCAACGCCTAAACGATGCAACAAAACTGACGAAGTGAAAGAAGCACAGCAGATAACATTTAGCCAGCTAGCGAAAAAAGCCTACAAAAAAGCCTGAAACTCCACAAG
>JANNEN010000046.1:0-22280 GCA_031378715.1 Emticicia sp. | reverse complement strand
TTCTTGGCATTTTGTCATGGCTCATCGGCTCAAACTCTTCATTTGGCTGATATTTGGCATTTTCAAAAAGGTGATATTAAAAAAGACTCCCTTCAAAAGATTTTGGATAGCAAAAGATTGAATCTAAAATACAATGAAATCGTTACGATTCAACTACAAAACACTGATAGTCAGCAGTTTATTTATCAATACCGAATTTCAAAAACAACTAATTTTGCTCAATGGCGAGAGATAGGAACTGTTCCGATTATCCAACTTCCTACCTTAGACGGCGGCGAATATACCTTAGAAATCAGTGCCAAAGAAACCAACGGTAAGGTACTTTTCAGCTTGCCTATCAATGTCCGACAAGTGTTTTGGCAGGAGTGGTGGTTTTTGCCATCAATGATTTTTTATGTGTTGCTTGTGTTTGGTATCATCGCCTATTTTTTCTCTATTTATAACCTCCGCCAAAAGCTCAAAGTGCAGGAAATTCGGAACCGTATTGCGGCAGATTTGCACGATGAAGTTGGGTCGAACCTTAACTCGATTGCGATTTTTGTTGCCTTACTTCGTAAAAAAGCACCAACGGCACTCACGCCGCTACTCGATAAAATCACGTCAAACTCAACCGAATCGGTGCAGTTGATGCAAGACACGATTTGGGCGATTCAGACAAAAAACGATAATTTTCAGCAATTTATTGATAAAATCAGAGGCTTTGCTACGCAGATTTTGGCGGTAAAAAACATCTCGTTAGTCTTTGATAATCAAGGAGTTAGCGACAAAAATCTACTTTCGATTGAGCAACGAAAAAACGCTTATTTGATTTTCAAAGAAAGTATCAATAACATTGTAAAACACGCCCAAGCGACCAAAGTAAGCGTGAAAATTTGGCGTGAGAAAAACCAGATTTTCATGCAAATCAGCGATAATGGCTGTGGTTTTGATACCAACGCAGTTTTTGAAGGAAACGGCTTGCATAATTTTGAACAACGTGCCGAAGAAAGCGATATGAATATAAAAATTGATTCGGAAATCGGCAAGGGAACGAGTATTTTGTTGAGAATTACGATTGATTGAGTTTTTTTTTTGTTTTTTAGTTTCCTCCCCTCATTTTCGAGGGGAGGTGCCTGACGCAGTCGGCGGAGGGGTAGAAAAGCAATTGAAGTCCTATAAAATCTTATTTTTCGCCGAAAACCCCGTGCGACGTCCGCCTCCGTCAAAATTCGACTACGTCAGAATTTTGCCACCGAGCGTCGGTCGCCTCCCCTCGAAAATGAGGGGCGACCGTCGCACGGAGGAAATTATACTCGGCAACTTATGAGTACACCGTAGTTCTTTCAAGGGGAGGAAATTTATGCTTGTAAAATATTAGATTATTTCTCCCCAATATTGGGGGTTTTTTACTTGAACCAGCACCTGTATTTTTGTAGTAAAATAATTACTATAATATGTTCAAATTTTTAATAAAGCAATTTATGATTCGGGTTGTGATGTTTGAAGACAATAAAAACCTCCGAGAAAGCCTTTCGTTGTATTTGGCAAGTACCGAAGGTTTTTGGATGGCAGGGGCGTTTGGCGATGCTCGAAATGCCCTTTGGGCAATAAAAAAACACCAACCCGACGTAGTGCTGATGGATATTCAGATGCCGCACGTAAGTGGCTTAGAGGCTACGCTTGACATAAAAAAGCTGTATCCTGCCACCAAAATATTGATACAGACTGTCTATGAAGATGATGAACGCATCTTTCAGGCGATATGTGCGGGGGCAAATGGCTATATCATCAAAAGCCCCGACCCTGAGGTATATGTGCAGGCAATAAAAGATGTGCATACGTCGGGTTCGAGCCTTTCGCCTAATATTGCGGCAAGGGTTTTGGCGATGTTTCAGAGTCAAAATACCAAAGCTCACCAAACTTTTGTGGAGCTAACCCTGCGAGAAAAAGAAGTGCTGGGCTGCATGACAAAAGGCATGAGCTACAAAATGATAGCCGATGCCTGCGACATTAGCTATAATACGGTGCATAGCCACGTAAAAAATATTTATGAAAAACTCCACGTCAATTCTGCTTCGGAAGCGGTGGTGAAGGCTTTGGAGTGGAAGTTGGTTTAGTGTTAAAATTTCATAATTCATTGATAATAAGCTAATTGTAAACATTTAAAACCATGACCTCAAAAATTATTATTAAAATTAGTGATGCCTACTTTCTTCAACAAACAACCTTTAATTTACATTCAGCTAAGATAATTCTTGGCAACTCGACAAAATTTTTCTCTACGATAAGTAAAATAAATGCTCTTTATGCTGGTTCAATGAATCAGGTTGGAAGTGAAAGTATTTTTAATGGTTTAATTGCAACTTTAAACGGGTTACCAAACACCCACACACTTGAAAGCCTTTACTCTTTAATTGATGCAACATTTGCTGTTGATTTAATGGAAAAAGCAAAAAATAGGACAGGATTTATCGGTGATAACTTGTTAAACTATTATTACATTGATGTTGATTCACAATCCATTACGACTGTAATAGATATACTAAAAATCGTCCCTGGCGTTGCATTTGTTACGGTAAGAGGTAATTTAGCAAATCTTGATGCACCATCAGTACCTTTTGATTTGATAGATAAATTTGAAGAAATCAAAGGCATTGAAAGTAAAGAAAAGACTATTCCGATTGAGAATCTTCAAATGAAAAAACTCTCTCCAACCACTCCTATAAAAATAAAAAATAAGATTGCTTCATTATTTGCTAATTCTGGTTTGAACATTAATAGCTCAGTAAATAGCAATATTAAAATTGTAGATTTTGAACAGTCATGGTACTTTGATAGTACTATTTTAAGACCAGGTTCAAGTTTATCAAAAACTACACCTATCTTCGGTGGTGGACTCAACAAACAGCTTCCATCACCAGTACAACTACCCCACCGTGGCACTGCACCAGAGCTGCATGGAAGAAAAACATTAAATATACTTTTTGGAAAAACAACAAACACCAACCGAATCAATGGTTTATGCAAGGGTGCTACTCCAAAAATAGCTTCTACTTGGTTTAATGACAATCCTTTACGTGGAGAGCAGCGAGAGGCGGCATTGATCAAAACTTTGGTTAATTCGGGGATTAGTGCAGGCGATATTGTATTATTAGAGCTACAAGTAAGTAGGTGGAACTATGATAGGCTACCTGTTGAGATTGAATCTGCCATGTATGCCGTAATAAAAGTAGGTGTACAAGCGGGGTATATTATTATTGAAGCCGCAGGAAATGGCGGACACAATCTTGATGATACTCAATTTTATCGTTTATTAGAAGACCCTATTAACCCGCCAAACAATCCACGAGTAAATTTAAATAATAATAGCACAGGAGCAATAATGGTAGGTGCGGTAGATAAATATTTTGGAAAAATCTTAAACAGAGGAAACAGAATTGATTATGACTGTTTTGGAGAGCCTGCCATTACATCATCGGGTATTTCATTTAACGCTACTTCCTTGGCAAGTGCTATTACAACGGCATTAGTGGCTCATTTTCAAAGCCAAGCCTTGAAGCCCTCGCCACAAGGGATTGGTAGAAGGCTAACAATTACGGAGATAAAACTATTGTTAAAAGCACTTCCAATTAATTTTAATACCTTTCTAAATACTGTCATAACACAACCACCTTCTATTTCGCAACCGTAGAATATCTTCAAAATAAAAACAAGCAATACAATGAAAAACAAAGAAAGATTGAGTCATCAGGGATTAGTAAAAGTAGATGAAAAAAATGCTGAAGCTCTAAAAACTAATTTTAAATTAGATGCTGCCGCTAAATTAGGTTTAAAACGTAAAGGTTATTTTATCGGGAAAGCCTTACTCGGAAAAATGCTCATTGAAAACGAAGAAGCGGCGGGCATCTTGATTAGTTTTGGCATGAATAAAGCCAGCGAAAAAGGAGGAAACCTCCATCTTATCATTGAGCCTGCCTCGGGTATTGAAGCTGACGATGTGCCAAATGTTATTGGTTACCTTGATAAATATGCTACAATTAAGGAAATTGGTGATGATGATCCAGACAGCTTATTACCACAAATTAAGCCTAATCCTCCTCATTAATTTGATTATTAATTTTTCTGTTTAAATTGCGTGAATAAAACTCGCAGTTGAATGGAACAATACTTTACTATCGTTGAATGGGCGTATGATGTTAGTGTCGGTACTGCACTCATTCCAGTCATAGTAGCTATTTTCAGATGGAAATTCTTTAATTTTCCACTGAAAATAGCTGGTATTTTTCAATTACGAGCCTTAGTTCAAGGCTCTATTGGTTTGTACCTTTCCTATACAAACCATAGTAATCGACTCTTATTTCATATAAGTCCGTGTCTTGATATTATTTTAATTTCTCTGCTTTTCGTAGCTATTTTTGATGTCAGGAAGGAAATAAAATGGCTTTTGGCTTTGCTTTCTGTCATTTTCATAGCTTTTATGGTTAATGATTATCTGAATACAAAAAACTTTATTGGTAGTTATCTTACAACTGCCGAAACAGTATTCGTAATTATTCTTTTAATCTTGATGCTGCGTAAAGTAGTGCTGACCTACAAAAGTAGTACCTACAAGCGTTCGCTCATTTTGATACTCTCAGCTCTTCTTATAGGTAATCTTTTTTCTACTCTGATTTCTACACTTATGGAAACTTTTTCTGCTTATTCTACTAAGCTAATGCAATATTCATGGTATTTGTCTTCTTTTCTTTTTACTATCATTACCAATCTCATGGTGGCGTATGGGTTTTACATAATCCGAAGTAAAGTAAAAGATAAGTATTAACAACCTCCTTAACAACTTCCCGAAAGTTAAAATTGCCTTCTAATCTCCCCAATTCTTCTCCCCAGAATTGGGGATTTTTTGTTTTATGGCTTTGGCTGAACTTTGCATCATCAGAAAAGCAAAAACCCGATTCGGCTGACTTCGGCTTCGCTCAGTCACCCTATTATTCACATTTTAAACAAAAACAAACATGAAAATATTAATCTTTCTTTTAAACTTTTTATGCGTGGTTGCTATGGGGCAAGTGGCTATAAGACCCACCATTACCATGCCTGCAAATCCACCGGCCAATGTTGCAGAGTGGGCACAGCCATTTATTATTTCGGCAATGATTCAACAAGGCACACCCAATGACATCAAGTCCGATGAATGTAAGATGGTGATAAGTATTAAATCTGATGGAAAGCCAGTTTGTGGAAAATACACCTCAACAAATGCCCCTTACTACAAATTTCATAGTATCGTGATGAGCATTTATAAAGAAGAAATTTTATCTCACTTAGGCGAGTGCGTACTTAAACCTGGGCAATATGAGCTATGCGTAGAGTTTTTTGGCTTTAATAACCGAGTAATGGGTTCATCGTGCAAGCCCTTCACAATTGCTGACAACAAACCTGAAAACTATACACCCCCAACTTTGATTTCTCCTGCCGAAGGAAAAGTTTTGTCAGAAACTGAACAAAAGCAACCCATCAATTTTAGATGGACACCGCATGTGCCAAGACCAAGAGAAAGTATTACGTATAAGGTAACGATGTTGGAAGTAAAAAAAGGACAAACTGCTACCGAAGCTCGCAATTTGGGTAATAAAGTTTATGAAAACAAAGTAGAAAACCAAACGCAGTTAGCCGTAATTATTGAGAAAAGTTTCTTAAAAATAGCAAATGACAGCAAATATGCTTGGTATGTAGAGGTTTTGGGGGTAAAAGGTAATTTGTTAGGGAGTAGTGAAGTGGCGGTGTTTAGTGGGGCAAATAAAACTGAATTAGCCAAAATCAGAAATGAATATCCGAAAACAGGCACCACACTCACATTAGGCGAATTTGACCAAAACATCATATTTCGGTGGTCAAATCCTGAATCTAAAAACAAAGAAAAAGTAAACTATAGATTGAATTTTTGGGGAGTACCTGCCAACGAAAACGTTGCTAAATTTATACAAGCAAACGAACCCAATAGACAGCAACAGGTTGGCGATAAAACAGAATGGCCTTCGCTGGCAGCTGCTTGTTGTTTTGGTTTGGGAGCATCTAAATATCCTAATCCTTGGCTTGATTCTGCAAGAGGTAAAATACCAAAAAAGGGGATGATTGCAAATCCGAATAATGGATTTACGGTTGGGTGGAATGTGGAAACTTTGAATGACGAGGGATTTGTGCTAACTAAAAGTGAAATATCAACAATCGTAGTGAGTAAAGAAGAGGTGCCTAAGGCAAAAGACAAGAGGATAAACTTAATTTACCCGTCGCCATATTGCCCAACGACTGAAAAAAAACCAAATTTCCAGTGGGAAGATATTGATAAACCAGTAGATAAAGCTAATTACACGTATAGTTTGAAGGTAGTTGAGATGAATACGACAGATTCAACAATGGATGATTTTGAAAAACGTAAAGTGGTTTTTGAAAAAGAAAATATTAAAGAAAATAGTTTTAAATATCCAGAAAAAGCTACGGAACTGACAATGGGCAAGTTATATGGCTGGAGAGTTAGAAAAAAATTAGGAAGTAGAATTGTTTCGGAAAGTGAGGCTTTACCCTTCTACATTATAGACTATCAGTTACCGTTTGACGCCAGTGAAGTGTTGTGTTGTAAAAATGGGATACTTGGCGATATAGATTTTGTGAAAGGCAAAATCGGTAAATTTTCTGACGCACAAAAAACAAGGGGCGAATGGCATCAGGCGTATGGGAATCCTATTCTTGTGACAAAGGAAGACGGTTGTGGCACACCAAATTATGTAAGATTCTCGGGTTCTAAAGAAAAAGGATCAGCTATAACTCAACGAACCAAAATTCAAAAAGGAAAATATTACAGACTTTCAGCATGTGTCCGATTGTGTAGTGGTAAAAATTCTGATGATTATTTTTATATTAATGCTGTTGCAAATAATGAAGCATTGCCAACCGATGGGAAACACCCACGAATAGGATCAAATGTTGCAAATGTAGGCTGGTCTGGTAAAATTAAAAATAAGGAGTGGATTACATTTTCAATGCCTGCTTGGAAAGCAAATAAAAACTTTGAAAATATCACAATTTATGTGTCATCAGATTCTGAAAAAGAAATGGTATGTGTAGATATTGATAAAATTTGTATGCAAGAAACGATCGATAGTCTTTCATGCGATGATAACCAATATACAACTAATGGAGGACTAATTATTCCAGACAATCTAATGGCTAATGCCCGAAATTTAGACACAACCTATCATGTTGAAATTAAAGGAAAACTGAAAGACCTTTATGAAGGGTATGATGGAAGTGCTTCTATTTATGAAAATGGAAACCAATGCTCATCTATTGGGGGAATAATACCCGATGAAGTATTAAAATTTAATTTAGATGATTCATTAAAATTAATTGGGATTAATGGCGGAGTTGCTGAGTTGGAAAAAATACTTAGTACAAAAATTGAAGACCAAAACAAACAGGTAACATTAACTCCGATCGCACCCATTTCCGCAAGTTGTTCTGAGTTTAAACCTGACCCTACACAGCCTTTTAGTGGCAGAGATATAATTTTTGTACATGGCTTAAATTTATCTCATTTATGCGAATTAGCCTCTGGTACTCCTGAAATGCTATGGCCCAGAGATAAAGTTGAGTTTCAAGGAAAATATGGATATTTCTCTAAAAAGGCTCTTGATACATGGAGAGATCATATTCAAGAATGGATTAGAAAAAGAGGATTTAAAAATAGAGTGCTGGTTGTAGCATATAATTGTAGCCAAGATGCAGAAGTGGCTGCTCATTCAATACTAAGCCAAATAAGTGATGCAATGTATGATGGAAAAGGTGTAGATATTGACCTCGACAAACCTACAAATACTAAATGTTTTGGTGAAAGTGCAGTTATCGTATCACATTCGACAGGTGCATTAGTTACTGATATTGCCATGTCACTCGCTGCAAAATCAAAATATGATTTGAATATCCAAAAAAAGTTTGGCGATATAAGTAATATTCCTCTAAGGATAAAAGCTCATGTAAGTATGCATGGTGCAATAATGGGCAGTCAGATGGCAACTATTTTTCTTGCATCACAGGGGGAAAGTTATAGCGAAACTTTCGCAGAAAAAACCGCATGTAAGGGGGTCAATGTAGATAAAAACTTAATGAGAAGAATATCATTTAATAGCATATTATTCGATCTTTCACCTGCGGTTACCTATGCAAAATGGAAAAATATAATTGGGGATTCGCCCGTTCCAACAATAACGATTGCTGGTGGTCATTCCTTGGGAACACATGAAGCTATACCATTTATGAATGTTGCCGTACATCCAGGTCTTGATGATGGGGTTGTTTCTATGGGAAGCCAATCTGCCAATCCTCATCTTGAAAGCAATGGTAGTCCAGTGGGTTTTAAACGTAATTTCTTATTAAGCTATGAACTATTTGATTTAGGGATTAACTTTACAAGGGCTGTTCATTTTTTTACAAATCAAACTGCTTTTCTAACAAACTTCACTGCTGGGGCAAGCACTCCGTATTTATCACCAACGGGTATGCTTCAACCCGATACCTCAATACCAAGTTCTACAAACCCTTTAAATAGACTTCCTAATCATTTCTCATTTATCCAAAGTGCTTCGGATCATTATTTAGGCCCAAGGGGGCATTCTATCAATCCGCCTGAAAACTATAAGCCAAATGACCATAACAATACATCAGGCTACGCCAGTAAAGGATATAATTATTATGAACCTGTTTTGGGTATGATGCATTTAGATCCAACTGGCCCATCGCCTGGTTTTTTATTTTCATATAAAAATACTAATTATAATAGTCCTACTGCTTGGGAAGAAAGTTTAGTAATTAGCGATACTTCGGTTTTACAAAATGGGCTTATCAATCCTTCTGTACTAAATTTACCAGAAAGAAGTACAAGGGGAAAATACTTAGATTTTGATGTTTATGGGCCTCAAATGAGTTTTAAATGGTGTTGCAAATTTAAGTTCTGGTGGGGTCCAATGTTTCATGTTAGGAAAACAATTTGGGAACGAGAATATGAACTTATGTCTGATTCAGAAACTCAATGCGAAGCTGACTACATATACAAATACATTCTAAGATAAATTATTATTAAACCGAATTTCATTTAAATAATTGGCGAAAAATAAAATCTCCAATTATTTGAAACTCTATTATTAAAACTCAAACCATGAGAAATATTATTTTACTAATTGTTATAATAACTATTAGCTATCAGCGTATTCTTGCCCAACAAAAACCAAGCCCTCCCAAAGTTTCAATAACAGGCACAGCAGGAGTAACTTACGAAGGCTACGGACTCAATGCAAAGCCTTCGGGGTACAATTTTTACCCACCTCGCCGACCTTGGAACTTGGTTAGGTTTAATTTTCAGCCTATTATTTCTTATGGGAATTTCAAGCTGCCAATTAACCTAAATTTTAGCCCTATGCGAACAAACTTTAGTGCTGCTCCTTTTGGTTTGGGTAATCTTCCTGGCTTTCCGAAGCAAACTTTCAAGCAATGGATTACCAACCCTATCAATAGCATTGGTTTCAATCCAAGCTATAAATGGGCAGAGGTGCAGTTAGGCACGCAATATCTCAAATACAGCGACCTCTCCACGGGCGACGTTGGTGCATTTGGCTATGGTTTTAATCTAAAACCCGGCAATCTGAGATTAAAGTTTTTTAGTGGCATCAACCAACAGGCTTTTGAACCTTTTCTCACTGTTTCGCCTGTTTTTGGGGGACTCTACAAGCGTAGAATCACGATGGGGCAAATAGGTTTTGAGCAAGAAGATAAATATTTCGTAGGCTTCAATTTGGTAAAAGGACACGATAATTTTAATAGTATTTTAGCTCCGATTACTGCTACGCCAAACGCTGCCGAAAACTTTATAGTCAGTTTTAATGCAAAAATCAAAAATGCCAAAGGCTGGTACGGACAAACCGAAATCGCCACTACACATTCAACCAAAAACACCCAAGCAACAGGTATTGGCTTGATTCCTGACTACAAGCCATTTATGAAAACCAATGTCAGTAGTTTTCGTGACCATGCCCTGCAAGGCGGTTTTGGTAGGAAAATCAAAGATTGGGAACTTGGCGTTAGTACCAAATGGCTCGGTGCTGGCTACAGAAGTATGGGCTATCCGTTTATTCAAAATGATAGGTTAGAATATGCAGTAAATACCCGTTTCAATGCCTTCAAAAAGAAAACAAATGTTGTAGCCAATTTGGGTCAAAGATTTGGTAATTGGAGTGTTGTAGGCTCTCGCACTAAGCAAATTATAGCCAATGTCAATGTTTTCACGCAGTTTAATGACCATTTGAGTGTCAATGCCAATTATAATAATTTTGGGTTTCAGTCGGCATCTCTCTTGGGTATCAAAAATGTAGGAAACGATTTAGGCATCAATCCAAGCTATACTTGGACTTCAACAAAAATGAGTAATTTATTGAGCTTAACTTATAATTGGAGTAAATACGATGAAACTACACTGTTGTTGCCACCCACTACCAACAATACACATACAGCCATGCTGCTTTATGTACCGACGTTCTTTAATAAATCTGATTTTAGTCCCGATTTTAGTGTGATGTATTTTAAAAATATTTCAAGTATTCTTACGCTAAATTTATTCTCTGCAAGCACTGGATTGGCTTGGAATAAACCAAAAAGCAAAATAGGCTTGAAAGGGCAATTACTATATAATATTACTTCAATCGGTGCTTTTACGCCAAGCAATAACTTAATGGCAACTGTTGGCGGTGATTATAAAATCACCAAAAACCTAAGCTGGAACTTGTCAATGACTGGCAATTTGAACAAATATGGCAATGAATTAATGCCCCAACCGCAACTCTTGGGGGCGAAGTATCTTGAAAGTTCGCTCAGCACTTCACTTCAATATCGTTTTGGCAAGTAAACCATAGAATTTACTAATTACGATTTATAAACAGCGTAATTAATTTATAGCCTGTTTGACTGAATGAAAGAATTTTAAATAAGATATTTCAATGAAAAATACAATGATAAAATATATGTTAGTTGCAATGATTTGTAGCTGCAATGCTGTACAATCTTATGCACAAATCTCAGCAAATTTAATAGTCAGTACTCGTCCGCCCTCATACCTAAGCGACTGGAACAATGGTCGGGCAGGGCAACTTATTATCACAAATACAACAGCTGATATTACGCCCATTGAAATAAAATTGGTAACACAATTAAAAGACGCATCTGGTGAAGTTATTGCAAAAAGCAATACCAATATGGCTAAAACCATACTCATCAATACCAAACAACAAATTATCTCAATGGACAGGGTTTTGCAGTTAGAAAACTTGCAATTTCTTACAACCAAAGCAAACAAAGATAATAGTTTGTATTTGGGACAAAGCGGTAAATTAGCTCCTGGTCAATACACTTTGACCTTAGAGATTATTGATGCAAAATCTGGCAGAAAAATCGTCGAACAAATTCAGCGGACGTTTTTACAAGTAAATTATGTGCTACCGTATTTACTTTCTCCTACAAACGAAGCATTGCTCGATGCCAATGTTGCCCAATCTGCCATTGTTTTCCGATGGAGTAATTTAGTGCCATTGGCACAAGAAGCGATGGCTTTTAGATTGACTGTTTTTGAGATTCAAAGCCAACAAACGCCGCTGCAAGCCTTGCGAAGCAATCAACCTATCTTGGATATTAACGTCAATCGAACAACGCAATATATCTGGCGACCACAAATGAATTTGAAAAATTCTCCCGTAAAAAAATACATCTGGACTGTACAAAGTATTGACGGTAAGGGTCAGCCAATTTCTACAATGGACGACACCATGCAAGGACGAAGCGAACCAAGCGTTTTTGGCATTTGCAATGATAAGGGAAAATGTTCAGAAGAAATTTCGTGGACTTCAAATTAATACTTAAATGACAATCGAAATGAGAAATATATGTTTCATAATAGCCTTTTTTTGCTTTGGGATTTCGGCATTTGCACAAAATGATTCATTAAAGAAACGACCTACGCTCGGCGTACACTTTTTCTACAATGATTTTGCTTCTCCTCAGCAAATCAGAGGCAATGGTTTGGGCAAAGTTTTGCAAAACAACCTTTGGAATAGACCCCAAAAAATACAAGGCGGTTTTGGCTTGGACTATTTTCAAGGTATAACAAAAAAAATAGATGCCATTGGCACAATCAACACAAGTTGGGTAAATTATTTAGTGCCGCCCACGCCTACACCTTATGGGAGTAGCCATTTGATGCTTGATATTAACGCAGGTATAAACACAAAATTACTGAGCGATAAGCATGTCGTAAGTCCCTATTTGATTACAAAAGCAGGTTTTTCTTCATTTAAAAGTCAAAATGGCTTCAATTTGATTCCAGGCTTAGGCGTGCAGTTTAATTTATTCAAAGAGATATTTGTTAATACTACTTTTGAATACCGAGTACCTTTGGGCAAGAAACTAAGTCCACAATTATATTACAGCATCGGAATAGCCAAAAGCATTTTTAAAAAGAAAGCCCCCAAGCCAATCAAAGAAAAACCAATCGTTGAAAAACCAGTAGTAAAAGAACCTGAGCCAGCAATCCTTTTGACTAAAAATGTATCAGTTATTATTACAGACGAAGCAACAGGACAGCCATTAGAATATGCAGAAGTTACCTTAAAAGGCGATTTAGGAAATGTCTATACCATCAATACCAACCAAGATGGAAAGGCACTTTTTCGTGATATTCCAAAAGATAATTACAGCGTTGTGGGTAGGTTAAATAGAATAGATGCCACCTCAGCCAATATCAGTCTGGACGATTACAAAAAACAAGGAAATCAACTTGAAATTTCGCTTACACACAATGACCCAAGATTTACCTTAGTTGGTAATACGATTGATAAAAATGTTAATTTACCGATTGGCAACACCAGCGTAAGTATTACCAATTCGAGCCAAAATAGTACAGGATTCGTTACCAGTAAAGCTTCTGACGGTGAATTTAGGTCGCAATTAGAATCAGCAAGCGACTTTGTGGTTTTTGGAAAAAAAGCAAGTTATATCTCAAACATTGAAAACATCAGCACCAAAGGGCTTAACAGAAGTACCACGCTTTACGTAAAATTGCAGTTGGGAATCGAAGAAGCAAAAGCGGGAAAAAGTATTGTGTTGAACAAAATATTTTTTGAAACAGGCAAATCAAATTTGAATATGGTTACCTCTCAGGATTTACAAAAACTGACACAATTCATGTTGGATAATCCTGCTGTTAAACTCGAGATTCAAGGACACACCGATAATGTAGGAAGTTTGGAAACAAATCTTAGACTCAGTCAGCAAAGAGCCAATAGTGTTGTGGAATATTTGGTTGCGAGCAGAATTGCCCGAGAAAGAATGAACGCTAAAGGGTACGGCTCAAATTTGCCAATTTCGAGCAATAAAACCACCGAAGGACGTTCGCAAAACAGGCGAGTCGAAATGAAGGTACTGGAATAATAAACTAACTTCCCGAAAGTTGAAAGAACTTTCGGGAAGTTGAACTACTAACAATCCCCAATTCTTCTCCCCAGAATTGGGGATTTTTCACATAAAAACTTTGGCTGAACTTTGTCATATCAAAAAATCGAAAACAGCCACGAACCAACCATCAATATTCATCGGCGGGCGACAAACCATCAACCCCGAGGAGGTCATTCGCCTCCAAGCCGACATCAATTATACACAAGTATAGTTCTCCCTCTTTCATAGCTTGCGTTAATATTTTTGAAATTTGGCGTAATACATAGTTTTCTTTTTTTATTTGAGGTCGTCTTTAACGCTCTTACATTCTTTGCACCTCCACCGCCCAAAACCAAAACCACCGAAGCATAACGGATACAATAAAGCCAAAAAATCTTTACACAGAATAAAATTGTTAGTACATTCGCAAACATTGAAGCAATAGTGACTTGAACTTGCGTTTATATCAACCTAAAGGAAGTGACTTTCAGGGCATCAATAAAACAGCATTAAATAATGAATCGATACTTACTTTATAGTTTTATATTGCTCTGCCAGATGTCTTATATTCAGTGCTTTGCTAATGCTGTAATAGTGCATGAGGTAAAGATAGTTGGTAATGTTCGGACAAAAGAGAAAATTATTTTTCGGGAAATGTCCATCAAGGCGGGCGACACGCTTCAAACCGAAAATCTATTAATCCTGCTGGAAGCGGACCGCAAGAAGATTTTTAACACAAATTTATTCGTAATCGTGAAAGTGACTTCACAAATACTTGATAATCAGCAAGTTGATATAACCGTAGAGGTAAAAGAGCGTTTGTTTTTTGTGGTTTTGCCCGTATTTTACTTAGCCGACCGTAATTTTAATGAATGGTGGTACGAGCGGAACCATGATATTCGACGTACAATTTATGGTGTTTATGGCAAACACTCAAACCTCACTGGTAATAACGATCAACTCAAAATTAGAGCCGAAGCGGGCTTCATACCGAACTTTGAACTGGCATACAGCACACCGTATTTAGACAAAACCTTGCAGACAACGCTACTCGTGGGGGCTTTTTATGGCATCAACAAGACGATGGTTTTTCGTACAAATAAAGATAAATTTGAGTTTGCCGAAAGCGAAAAACGCCAACGTGAACGCCTAAATTTTTATGCCGTTATCTCTCGCCGAACGGGGTTTTTCCAAAATCAATTATTGCAGTTGAGCTACCAACAAATCCAAATTGCGGATACGATTGCCCGCCGAAACCCAAATTATTTTTTGAACGGACGCACGAAACAAAAATATTTTTTGCTCAACTACACCTATATATTCGACCGTCGAGATAATCGACAATATGCCCTCAAAGGCTATCGGGTTAGCTTTGATGCCACCAAATCGGGGCTTTTACCGAGCGATAATATCAATTTATTCAGCCTTTCGGCTTCGTATAACTACTATTTCAAGATTCGGGGGAAATTTTATGCCAATTACAGCTTACGAGGCAGAGTATCATTTCCCGAAAAACAGCCCTTTCTACAAACCCAGGGCTTGGGCTACCGCAATGACTTGGTGCGGGGCTACGAACTCTACGTAATCGACGGACAAAGTTATGGACTGCTCAAAACCAATGCAAAATACCAGTTGTTCGACCGTGTTTTCGACCTGAAACGATTCCTGAAAGTCAAGCAATTTAATACCCTGCCCGTGGCGGCTTATCTCAATGCTTTTTTAGATGTTGGATACGCTCGAAATAATTTTCCGAAATTAAATAATACTATTTTAGGAAATAAGGAGTTAGTTGGAGGAGGGATTGGTTTAGATGTCGTATCGTGGTATAACGTCGTGGGGCGGCTCAATTATTCAATCAACGGTTTAGCCGAAAAACGTTTGTTTCTTAATCTATCACGAGAGTTCTAATAAGTAACAAGATAGATATAATCGACAATTTTAGGGACAACTAAATGGCTGATTATCAACACATTATATTACTATCGACTTATCGACTATTGACCATCGACTACTTACCATTCAATAAATTATGTGTTTTCATTCAATATATTACTTTCAAAAAAATATGAAAATTTATTTATTTGCTTTATCTTTGTTTGTAACTGCGTGCAATAACCCAAAAGAAACTAAACAAGTGGAAGTTTTAAACCCACCATCAACCCAGACCGCTACTTCGAGTAACGTGCAAAAATTACTACGTACCATCATGGGTACGGGCGAAGGCCTCCTCAGAGGCGTTCAATTTGGCGATGCCATAGCCGATGTCAAAAAGAAAGAAAAAGCCGAACTTTTCGAGGAAGAAGAAACCCACATCGGATATTCGTTTGATACCGAAAACATGGAAACCGTCGATATCCTCTACGAAAAAGACAAGCAAAACCGTGTGTCAGGCATTGAGTTAGATATTTATATGAATACCGATGCTTCGAACGACAGCCTGAAAAACGAGCTAAATAAGCAATTTACGACCCTTTACGGAAACCCATCGGCGGGCGAAACAGCTCAAATTTGGACTATAAAGCCCAACGGAAAGGTGAGCCTCAAAGTAGTAAAAAACAAACTCGACCGAGGCCTCGAAGTCAGATACACCAAGGGTTCTGCAACTATTTGATTTAACCGATAATAAGCTATTTTCAAAAATCCCTCATTGTAGTCTTGCAATGAGGGATTTTTTATATGGCTGATAAATAGCTGGTAACCAGATGTTTATGTGAAAAAATACTTGATTTTAGGAAATATATGTGACCAATTTTTAAACTGGCATAAATTTTGACCCGCCAATATGAACAGGCTGTGATAAACAACCAGCCTAACCCATATCATGGAAATCAAAAGAAAAATTGCCCTTAGTTTCTTGCTAATGGGAAACATTATAATTGGTGGTTGCGAAGGACCTGAAGGGCCACAAGGAGCAAAAGGCGACCAAGGAACACAAGGCGTACAAGGCCCCACGGGTGCTACTGGGGCAACTGGGGCGGTAGGAGCAACGGGTGCCACAGGAGCAGTTGGTGCCACAGGAGCAACGGGCGTACAAGGCCCAACGGGGGCGACTGGTGCCACGGGAGCGGTCGGTGCTACGGGAGCAACTGGTGCAGTTGGTGCTACGGGAGCGACTGGTGCAACGGGAGCAGTTGGCCCACAAGGCCCCGCTGGAACGGGTGGCGGAACAAGTACAGGAACCATCAACGTGATTTCGTCCGATTGGTTTACACCCGTTTTTGTAGATTGGCAGAAAATCACCGAGAAAAGTTATACATATAGCATCATCGAAACCAGAATCACCCAAGATATTATTGACCGAGGCGTGGTGTTGGCTTATAGCCGTCAGTCGGGCGTGGGGCCAGCGTACTTATTGCCGCTGATGCTCGAAACTAACTCAGGATTAACGAATTATAACCTTGTGGCGGCTTTGGGCAAAGTAAATATTACTTTTACGGAGCTGCTGGATATTCAGGGAAGACCAACGACTGGGCTGCAATACCGCTACGTAATTATTCCTGGGGGCGTAAGATCAAGAGCTAATCTGGATTACACAAACTTCGATGCAGTAGCACAAGCCTTCGGACTTTCGAGGTAGAGCATTGGTTGAGATTTTCTATAAAAATACTTTAAATTTGTCATGAAATTAATTGCAAAACGAACGCCCAAAAGGCGTTTTTTTTGTTTTTAAGTAATGGGATAAATATAATCATCAATTTTAAAAATGACTAAGTAACTGATTATTAGCACATTAGATTACTGTGGACTTGTCGACTATTGACTGTGGACTACTTATACCCACAGAATAAAAATTATCCTCCTTTTTTGCTTCTCGCTCTAAGTTTATTTATATTCGTGGTTGGGGTTTTGTCCTAAATCTTATTTAGGAATGAGAAACAAATAAAGTAACATTCTTAAACTGGCTATTTTTTCGTTAGACAATCAATTTTTTCTGCAAATAGCAACGCTCTTTAATGAAAAAATTGGGCAGGATAACGGAAAAAGAAAGCGTGTAAGAATGTTACTTTATTTGTTTCTCATTCCCTACGTCTTTAAACGTTACTTTTTCGTCTTGTTTTCCCAATTAAAATGAAACAAATAAGATTGGTTTCACCGAAAGCTCCAAGCGGAAGGGCTTCCTATTTTGTCAATATGAAAGTATCTACACTGCAACCTTTTCAGATGGTTTATTCGCTGTTTGAGCATGAATATTTGGGCTTTTTGTTTGAGGCTTATGTAGTGCAGCTCAATGGTCGAGGCGAACTTACGCTACAAAATCAGAGTATTTCTTCAAAAAATATTGCTGAATTTGCCGAACGCATCAATGCCGATGATTATACCCTCGTAAAACTCGCCGAAGCCATTCGGCAAGATGCGATCGTGAAGAGATTTAACCCTAAAAAACTCGCCCCGCTTGACTTTTTCTTAAAGGTATTCGACCCCGAAAAAGGTGACAAACTACTCCAAGAAACCATTCATGGCTACATGGAAAAACACCGAGCCGAGATTTTAGAAAAACTATCAAGCAAGGCAATTTACATCATGAGCAATGACGGCGACCCGACCTGGAAAGCCATCACGCACATCAAAGAAGGAGCAAAGGCGTATTTTAATTTTATTAGAAACGACGAGAATACCCATTATTTTCCGAGTATCAAATGTGGTGGTGAGCGAGTGCATTTTCAGTTTAAAAATGCCCGAATTTTGTGCGAAGAACCCGCTTGGTTGCTCATTGATGATAAACTTTATCATTTTGAAAAACAAGTTGATGGCAAAAAACTAAAACCGTTTCTGAACAAAAACCACATCATTATTCCACGCAACATTGAAGCCACGTACTACCAAAAGTTCATCGCTCCGTTGGTGGCTCAGTTTGATGTCTTTGCCCAAGGTTTTGAAATTCGATTTGAGAAACACGAACCAAAGCCGCTATTATCAATTTCCGAAATTTTACCCGCAAAACAAGCTACAAATACACTTTTCGAGCAAAAAAACACGGAAAATAATGAAAATAACGACGAAAACAAGATTATCTTTGATTTATCGTTTCGATACGGGACTTATACATTTCGCTTCGATAGCCTATCGGCGGAGGCTTATGTGAATGTAGCACAGGCGGGCGATAGCTGGATTTTTCATAAAGTACGGCGAGATTTAAAATACGAAAAAGCCCAAGTGAATTTCTTAAAATCGTTGAGCCTTGATGTGCGACAAGGCAGAATTTTATTACCAAAAAGATCTGCTTTTTCGTGGCTACAACAAAACGTGAGGGTGCTGGAAGAAAATAATTTTGAAATAAAACAAACAGAAGCCGATCGAAATCAGAAACAGTATTTCTTAGGCTACTCTTCGATTGAGGTGCATATTGAAGAAAAAAACGACTGGTTCGACATCAAAGCAAAAATACGTTTTGGTGAATACGAGATTCCATTTCTGACACTTCGCAACTTCATCATTGCCAATAAGCGAGAGTTTACGCTACCAAACGGGCAAACTGCCGTCATTCCCGACGAGTGGTTTGTGCAGTATTCGGAGTTGTTTAGTTACGTTGATAAATTAGCTGACGAAGTGACGGTTTTGAAAAAACACCACCTCGTATTGATACAAGATTTGACCGATGAGGGTCTGGCGTTTTCGGTCATTAGCAGAAAACTCGAAAAACTGCGTGATTTTGATAAAATTGGACAGTATGACACCCCAAAAGGCCTCAACGCCAACCTCCGACCGTACCAAAAATCGGGTTACGATTGGCTACGATTTTTGGCCGATTACAAACTTGGCGGCTGCCTTGCCGATGATATGGGCTTAGGAAAAACCGTACAAACCTTGGCATTTTTGCAGTCAATCAAAGAACAAAATTTGGATACGGGTAAAAAACGAGCCGATGCTACGCTGTTGGTCATGCCCACGTCGTTGATTTATAATTGGCTGAAAGAAATCGAAAAGTTTACGCCAAACCTCAAAGCATTTGTGTACTCGGGTAGCAATCGGGATAAAAATATTAAGCAATTTGATAAATATGACCTGATTTTGACTTCGTACGGAGTTTTGAGGATTGATATTGATATCATTAAAAATTACAGATTCAATTACGTAATTTTGGACGAATCGCAGTCGATCAAAAATCCGAGTTCGCATATCTCAAAAGCCGTCATGCAGCTAAACTCGGGTAATCGGCTAATCCTGACGGGTACGCCCCTCGAAAATAGCACCATGGATTTGTGGACACAAATGACTTTCATTAATCCTGGGCTGCTGGGTACGCAACATTATTTCAAGAACGAGTACCAGATTCCGATTGAAAAACACCAAGACGAAAAGCAAAACAAGCGGCTGTATGCTTTAATCAAGCCATTTATGCTACGTCGGCACAAATCGCAAGTGGCCACCGAATTGCCGCCCAAAGTCGAAAGTATTCATTATTGCGACATGACCGAGGAACAAGAAAAACGCTACGAAGAAGCAAAATCATACTACCGAAATATTATTTTGGAACAAATCGACGAAAAAGGCTTCGGAAAATCACAAATGGCGGTGCTGCAGGGTTTGACTAAGTTACGGCAATTAGCCAACCACCCGCTAATGACTGACGAAACCTACGAAGGTGATTCGGGCAAAAATGACGAAGTACTACAAAAACTCGAAACCATCATCGAAGAGGGGCATAAAGTACTGATATTCAGTCAGTTTGTAAAGCATCTGGATATTTTCAGGCGGCATCTCGACACCCAAAAAATACGCTATTGCTACTTAGACGGCTCAACAAATAATCGGCAAGAGCAAGTAGATAACTTTCAGAATGATGAATCTATAAAGATATTTTTGATTTCGTTGAAAGCAGGCGGGCTTGGATTGAACCTCACGGCGGCTGAGTACGTTTTTTTGCTCGACCCTTGGTGGAACCCCGCCATTGAGGCACAGGCCATCGATCGGGCTCACCGTATTGGGCAGCAACGGACGGTTTTTACCTATAAATTTATCACTCGAAACTCGGTCGAGGAGAAAATTTTGACGCTCCAACGCAACAAACGCAAGCTATTTGATAACCTCATCACGACCGAGGAAAACTTCGTAAAATCGCTCTCAAAGGACGACATTATGCGTTTGTTGGAATAGCAGTTAAATTACATATATCTGTACAAAAAAACGATGAATAGTAGTACTTTTACAGAACTACTTGATTTTTTAGAAATGATTGCAAACCAAAGGAACTGAGAATAAATAACGTGCTTTTGGGAAGAAGTGAATGACGACAAATTAAAACTAACATACGGTCAGACCTTCGGTACAGACCTTGACAAACCTTGAAGAATATGAAATTAGACAAACGAGCAATCACAAAATTTATAAAAGCCGCCCTTGCCGAAGACGTAGGCGACGGCGACCATACTTCACTCTCGACCGTGCCTGCCGAAGCGATGGGCAAAGCCAAACTTTTGGTGAAAGACGAGGGAATTTTGGCGGGAGTAGAATTAGCCAAAATGATATTCAAAATCGTGGATAAAGACCTTACTATCAAGGTTTTAATTAAAGAAGGGCAGCCCATAAAATACGGTGATATTGCTTTTTATGTCGAAGGGCGTGACCGCTCAATTTTGACCGCCGAGCGTTTGGTGCTTAACTGTATGCAACGCATGAGCGGTATTGCCACGACCACAAATCAAGTCGTGAAACTCCTCGAAGGCACAAAAACAAAGGTACTTGACACCCGAAAAACTACGCCTTGCTTCCGAATGATTGAGAAATGGGGCGTACAAATCGGTGGCGGAATCAATCACCGTTTTGGGCTTTTTGATATGATTTTGATAAAAGATAACCACGTGGATTATGCAGGAGGAATAAAAAATGCCCTCAATACCGCTCACGAGTATTTGAAATCTACTGGAAAAAACTTGCCGATTGAAATTGAGGTTAGAAATTTAGCTGAACTTCAAGAAGCCCTCGAAATCGGTGGTGTGGTACGCATCATGCTTGATAATTTTAGTTATGAGAATATTCGTGCGGCTATAAAAATCGTCGATGGACGTTTTCCGTTGGAGGCATCGGGCAATATTTCACCCAAAAACGTCCGAGAATATGCCGACTGTGGTGTGGATTATGTATCAATGGGCTACCTCACGCACTCCGCCAAAAGTCTGGATTTGAGTTTAAAGGCGGTGAAGTAAATGCTGATATAGTTAGGGTTTTACAACAAAAAAGCACTTCTACGCAGCGTAGAAGTGCTTTTTTGTTAGTTTTTAGAAAACAATTACTTCATTTCCAAGGCCATCTTTACGGCATTGTAAGCGTTCACGATGCCGCCCGTTACTGATAAATCTTCAAATTTTACGATTTCTTCGCTCCCAGGTTTTTTTACTCGAAAATCTGGTACTTTCACCGTCGATGCCAAGATGATCGACTTGATTTGAGCCGCCGTCAAGTTCGGGAAATAAGATTTTAGCAAAGCCGCCACACCCGCCGTTGCTGGCGATGCCATACTTGTTCCACCTTTTTCTTCGTACTTTGAGCCTGGCACGGTTGAGTTAATATCAACCCCTGGAGCAAAAACATCAACGTTTTTCTTGCCATAATTACTAAATACAGCCACAGCATCGGCATCAGGTTTCCACGACAATGCCCCTACCGAAATCCAATTTTCGGCCACGCCACCATCGGCATAAGTATCATTCGGATACTGTGGGTCGGTGTCCATGTCGCTGTTGTCGTTTCCTGCGGCAGCAACCAAGAGTACGCCCTTCGACTGAGCGTATTTTACGGCTTCATCAACCCATTTTTTTTCGGGCGAAAGTCCTTTACCA
>JANNEN010000101.1:0-5079 GCA_031378715.1 Emticicia sp. | reverse complement strand
GGCCATGGCAGGACTCGAACCAAGTTCGATTTCGTTTCCGCTCCGTAAGATTTTTCAGCGAAAACCTAACGTACACATTCGGATAACGAAGGTTTTGAAAGTAAATACCGAGAAAAATATTTTAGAAACCGAACTGGGCGAACTCTCCTACGACTATTTGGTAATGGCGATGGGAGCGGATACCAATTTTTTTGGCATGAAAAATATTATCGAAAATGCAATGCCGATGAAGTCAGTTTCGGAGGCTATTTATTTGAGAAACAAAGTTTTACAAAACCTCGAAGATGCCCTCACCGCCCCCGATGCTGATACCCGTGAGGGTTTGATGAACATGGTTATCGTCGGAACGGGGCCAACGGGCGTGGAAGTTTCGGGAACTTTGGCGGAGATGAAAAAGCTGATTTTGCCGAAAGATTACCCTGAGTTAGATTTCAATTTGATGAAAATATATTTGTTTGGCACCTCGCCCGAAGTGTTGGAAGTGATGTCGGAAGAAGCCTCTATCAAAAGTAAGGAGTATCTGGATAGGTTGGGCGTAATTGTCAGAAATGGTGTAAAAATTACAGATTTTGATGGGAAATATGCTTATACAGACACCAATGAAAAGATTCGGACGAATAATGTAGTTTGGGCGGCGGGTATCAAAGGCAATGCGATTGAGGGTTTTCCAAGGGAAATTTATGCGGCAGGAAGTCGGCTGAAAGTCAATGAGTTTAACCAAGTGGAGGGTTTGCCGAATATTTTTGCCGTGGGCGATATTGCATTGATGAGCGGCGACCCAAAATTCCCGAACGGACACCCGCAAGTAGCTCAACCTGCGATTCAGCAAGGAGAATTATTGGCAAAAAACCTTTTGAAAATCATCAGAAAAGAAGAACCAGCGGGCTTTAAGTACAAAGATTTAGGCTCAATGGCGACCGTTGGAAGACATTTGGCAGTAGTCGATTTGCCTTTTTGGAAATTTCAAGGGGCTTTTGCGTGGTATGTTTGGATGTTTGTGCATTTAATGGCAATTTTAGGCGTAAAAAACAAAGTAATGGTATTTATCAACTGGCTTTGGAATTATATTACTTATGACCAATCGTTGAGGTTGATTATTAAACCGAAGGTGAAGCAGTAGCATTTTCTGGGTTTGTATAAAGATATTTTAGGACAAGACAATGTTTAATTTAAAAAATAAAAAAACCAATTTTAGATATGAAAAAAATATTTCGTTCCCTCAGAGTCCCCCGAAGGAACGTAGGGGACTCTGAGGGCAAGGGTCTTGGCAAACCAAAAAATGTAAAAAAACAATGGCTGTCTCGTCCTCAAATAAACATCCTGTTAATAGTAATTTGTAAATCGCTGGCGAACCTTTACGACTCATAATGAAAACGTAGGCAAAGGTAACGTGGAAAAAGGGCTGACAGCAAAATAGGGGCGACAAAAAGTTTGGTAGATAAATGCTAAATTTTTCTAACTTTGTGTAAAACGACAGAAAATATGACAACTATAGATAAAGATATGAGCGTTAAAATCAGTTTTATCAGTTTTATAATTCCAGAATTTGCCCTTGCTTATAAAATGAACATACAAAATGCTTATTTATACTTAAAAAAGTATGGTGGTATAGCCTACCTCGACAAACATTGGTGGGCATTGCATACTGACAATCCATTTTGGGCAGTGAGAAGTATCTACGAAATTTGCCATAAAAATGGAGGTATTAGATGAGGGTTTATCATGGTAGTTTCATAGAAATTGTAGAAATTGATTTATCAAAATGTGAAATAGGCAAAGATTTCGGACAAGGCTTTTATGTAACGAATATTAAGGAACAAGCCCAGTTTTGGGCAAATCGCAAAGGTATAGAAAACGACACGCAAGGTGTTGTTACAGCATTTGAATTTAATGAAAATGCTTTTCTACATTTCAAATTAAAAACTTTACGGTTTGATGATTATAATGAGCAGTGGCTTGATTTTGTAACTACCAACCGAGACATCGCTTTAAACCACCCCACGCACGACTATGATATTGTAGAAGGACCTGTTGCTGATGATAAAATAGCCACTCGGATAAGAAAGTATGTACGCGGAGAGATTTCTAAGCAACAGTTTTTAGAAGAATTGAAGTTCTCAAAACCTACACACCAGATATGTTTTTGTACAGTTCGATCGCTTCAAATGCTTGAATACGTTGAAAACGAAAAAAATATTGAACATAAAATAGCCGCACTTGCCGAACCCATTATTGAGCGACTTATTCTTGATTTCAATTTTGATACAGAAATTGCTACCGATATTTTTTTTACCTCAGCCACTTTTATAAAACTCACCAACGGAAGTACTGCATTTTACAAAAAACCTTGGCAAGAAATATATGAACTCTTAAAAAAAGAGTTGGGTTAAAATAAAGGTCTGTTCGTAGGATGTCCTACGACCCCAAACACGGGAGAGCGTCCCGCGACTCTGAGGGCAAGGGAAATTAGATATAATACTATTTTAAAACTGTTTCAAATAAACACTCGGCGACATTTTCATGCGTCGCTTAAATTGTCGGTTGAAGTTGGAAACATTATTAAAACTACTCGAAAAACAGATTTCATACCATGGCACTCAGATAGGCTAAAGGTACAAAATTTATTTTTTCAGCAACGCCCAATGGTGCCTCAGAAAATACCAAGGCTTTGTTGATGTTGGTATGTGTTTCCAATAACAAATGTAAACTCCGCAAAGCTCCTTTTGCAGCCGCTTTCACTTCAATCGGTATTATTTCACCCTCTTTCACTATTACGTAATCTACTTCGGCGGCACTATTTTTTTCGGTTCTTGCCCAATAGTTCAGTTCATTTCGAGTGGATATTATTTCTTGGCCAATAAATTGTTCGGCCAAAGCCCCTCGAAACATTCCCAGAAGCGATTCGTTTTCGAGTTCTTTTGCTGTATTTATTCCGCTGTATTTTACCAGTAAGCCAATGTCTAAAAATATCGCTTTAAATTGTTTTCCAGAAGTCGTCAATGGCAAGCCAGCCACCGAAACATTGCTTACTCTGTGTATCAAACGAGCGTTTTTTAAAGCCTCAAATGCTTTTTTAATGGTGGGCATCGTAAAACGGTCGCTCAATTTTGTATAAATTATTTGTTGCCCCACTTTTTGAACACAGTTTTGCAAAACGTCGTTTAGGCAATCTGTATCTACAGTTGGTTTATATTTATGAAAATCCTGTTGGTAAGTAAATAATAAGTCAGATTGAAGGCTTTGGACAGCTAAATAGCTGTTGGTTTTTACAAAAGTAGCCACACATTCGGGCATACCACCCACAATAAAATATTTTTGTAGTGCTGTTTTTATTTCTTGAATCACAATCGGGCTTTGTGGCTGTGGCTGTTTCTGTAATACTTCAGCCAATCTTGATTTGTTGGTAGCCCACAAAAACTCAACAAAAGTCATCGGATACATAGAAAGCTGTTCTACTCTGCCCACAGGAAACGAAATATCACCTAATACAAATTCTAACAATGACCCCGCCGCAATTATGTGTAAATCGGGCATTTCTTCATAAAAATATCGAAGAGCTAATATAGCCTCTGGGCATTCTTGAATCTCGTCAATAAAAAGTAAAGTTTTACCAACTTCAATACCGTTATTTAAAATTAGTTCAAGGTCTTGTACGATTCTACTTGGAATATAATCCTGTTTAAAAACTTTATGTAAACTTGGATTTTTTTCAAGGTTTATTTCGATAAAGTTTCCTTTAAAATATGTGTTACCCAAATTTCGCACACTCCAACTTTTTCCAATTTGCCGAGCACCTCTGATTACCAATGGTTTATGTTGTGGTTTATTAGCCCAACTGTTTAATGAATCTTCAACTATTCGCTTCATTTATACTTAATAATTTAAAATAACAAGGCAAATAAACAAATTTTAATTTAAAATAACAATCAAAATATTAAATTAAAAACTAAATAAACTATCCCAAATAAACATTCGGCGATATTTCATACGTCGTAGAAATTGTCGTATCTTAATTATAACCAATCGCTTCGGTTGATTATTAAGCCGAAGGTGAAGGAATAGGTTTTGGGAAAATTCTTGAAAGCTATCTGTTTTCAGGTTTCCTTTGGAATTGAAAATAAGGAACCTGCTCAAAGCAAACCAGAAATACCAGCACATTCTCAACACAAAACCCCATCAAGGCTTGCCTTGATGGGGTATATTTCTATCAAACCTCCACAACTTCAATATTCTCAAAGACTATTTCGCCATCGGCACCTAACTCCATCATCACGACGGCATCTTTTTGTACTTTTCCTGCCAAAATCTCCTTTGAAAGTTCGTTAAGCACTCGGCGTTGTAGCACTCGTTTGAGTGGTCTTGCTCCGTAAATTATATCGTAGCCTTCCTCGCCCAATTTATCCAAAACCTCGTCAGATGCCTCCAAGGTAATATTTTGTTCGGCCAAGCGTGCCTGAATTTGCCTAAACTGTATCTGTACAATGCGGCGAATGTTGGTTTTTGTGAGTGGGTCAAACAACACGATTTCGTCAATTCGGTTCAAAAACTCAGGCCGCACCGATGCTTTCAGCAAATCCATGACTTCGGTTTTGGCCTCTTCTTTATAGAACAATGCCCATCCTTTTTCATCGCCTTTTGTTTGCAAATATTTATCCTGAATGATATGACTACCAATATTGGAGGTCATAATAATAATTGTATTCTTGAAGTTGGCGGTACGGCCTTTATTGTCGGTCAAACGCCCCTCGTCCAGCACTTGTAATAAAATATTCCATACGTCGGGGTGGGCTTTTTCGATTTCGTCTAACAAAATCACACTGTACGGTTTTCGTCTTACGGCTTCGGTCAGTTGTCCACCCTCTTCGTAGCCCACGTAGCCAGGAGGCGAGCCAACCAAACGACTCACGGCGTGGCGTTCTTGATATTCGCTCATGTCGATTCTGACCATGGCCGAGTCGTCATTGAATAAATATTCGGCCAATGCCTTGGCCAATTCGGTTTTGCCAACGCCAGTGCTGCCCAAAAACAAGAAACTCCCGATTGGCTTTTTGGGGTCTTGCATTCCTGCCCGTGAGCGAC
>JANNEN010000005.1:0-1659 GCA_031378715.1 Emticicia sp. | reverse complement strand
TTTCAACTTCTTGACCGATTTCTAAATCAATATTTTCTTTCTCAAAATAGCGATTTACTTTGCACGAGCCCACCAGACGGTCGGTTTCTTCGTCCAAATACAGATAAACGACGTACCATTTACCTTCTTCCATTTTCTTGTTTTGCTCCCTGAAAGGCACAAATAAATCCTTTTCGAGTCCCCAATCAAGAAAAGCACCGATTTGGGTAACGGCCATGACTTTTAAGCAAGCAAACTGATTGAGTTGAACTTTCGGTTCGAGGGTTGTGGCAATGACTCTATCCTCGGAATCTTTGTAAATAAATACCTCAATTTCGTCACCCACGATGGCATTTTCGGGAATGTATTTTTTAGGAAGAAGCACATCATTTTCTTCATCATCGCCCAAAAACATTCCGACGGTTGTGCCACGCAAAATGCGTAAAGTATTTTTTATTCCGAGATGAAGCATAAATTTAATGTAGAATGATGAGTTTAGAATGTAGAATGTAATGTTTCGTAATGAAATAATGTGAAGTTTAGAATGATGTTTTTAGAATTAACTCTAAACGCTACATTCTAAACTAAACTACGCCAATTCAAACTCATCAACTCTCATTCGGGTATGGTCTAAATAATTTTTGATTCTGCCCGTGGCAGTTTCAAGCTCTTCGGTTGATGCCAAAAATACGATTCTGAAATGGTCGGATTTGACATAATTGAAACCCGTTCCTGATACAATAAGCACTTTTTGTTCACAAAGTAAATCGTAAGTAAACTGTTCATCGTCTTTGAATGAAAACTTACGCAAATCAATTTTTGGAAAAAGATACAACGCTCCCTTAGGTTTTACGCAGGTAATACCAGGGATATCGGTCATTTTATAGTGTACCAAATCTCGCTGCTTGCAAAGCCGCCCCGTGGGAGCTACCAAATCATCAATACTTTGGTAGCCACCCAATGCAGTTTGGATAGCATATTGGGCGGGAACATTGGCACAAAGCCGCAGGCTGGCTAAAAGCGTAAAACCTTCCACAAATGACTTTGCTCGTTGGGTTGCTCCGCTCAAAATCACCCAACCACCACGAAAGCCCGTGGCACGATAATTCTTTGAAAGTCCACCGTAAGTCATTACAAAAACATCATCACTCAGCGATGCCATCGGGATATGCTTTGCTCCATCGTAGAGTATTTTGTCATAAATTTCATCAGCAAAAACTATCAGATTATGCTCGGCAGCGATTTTTATGATGCCTTCCAGTATATCTTTTTCATAAACTGCCCCCGTCGGATTATTGGGATTTATGACAACGATTCCTTTGGTCTTGCGGGTGATTTTTCGACGAATATCGTCCAAATCTGGATTCCAGTCGGACTCTTCATCGCAGAGATAATGAACGGGTTTTCCGCCTGAAAGTGCCACGGAGGTTGTCCAGAGCGGATAATCGGGCGAAGGAATCAAGATTTCATCACCATCGTTGAGTAATGCTTGCATTGTCATTACGATGAGTTCGGACACGCCATTGCCAATGAAAATATCATCAATCGTCACGCCGTGTACGCCCATCTGCTGGGTATAGTGCATGATGGCCTTGCGGGCTGCAAACAAACCTTTTGAGTCCGAATACCCAGCAGCATTGCCAATGTTAACCCCGTTGGGCCAGCGCCAATAATTACAAC
>JANNEN010000357.1:0-20221 GCA_031378715.1 Emticicia sp. | reverse complement strand
GTAGAACTTGTTTGAAAAGGATTTCAGCGACCTTTGACCCCTCCGTCAAAATTCGACTTCGTCAGAATTTTGCCACCTCCCCTTGAAAAAAGGGGCGACCGTCGCACGGAGGGAATTAAAAAAGTGCGTAACATGAGTAATTAAAAGAACAGCAATAGTTCTATTTATTTTTTCCAAGACATGGAGCATTCGTTTGTAAGTTATTATAATCTACACTTTTAAGAGGCGGAGGAGTAAGATACTTTTTATAATCGCTAAACTTTATCATACTGTCACTTAAAAATTTTACGTCTTTTTCTTCAACATTACCAAAAAAAACCGACCAACCACTGCAAAAATCATTGGATGTAAAAAGGGTCTTGTTTGTGGGATTGTAATTAACTAACAGCCTATTTCCAAGATTTACCTCACAAAACGAAAGTTTTTTATCTGAATTTGTGTAAAAGAAATACAACTCCTTTATCATATCCTTCTCCGCCTTTTCAAGGTCAGAAGTTGAAGACTTGGAGTAATATGTTTGAGGATAAATTTTGTATGGTGAGTCATTTCTGCAAGAAATGACAAGCAAGCATGAGAAAATTAACCAGTTTTTCATAGCATTGTTTTTTGAAATGATACAAACAAAAGTAACCAACAATTTTGAATAATTGATTGTTGTAATGTGTTGTGGGATAAATAAATGTGGCACAGCCGAAAAGGTCTATCTACACTCGAAGGCAATCAACGCTGGGTGTGCCACATTTGGGCTTCTCAGCGTTGGTTGTCCCACAAAGTATTACAGTAAAATTTTTTAAAGGTTTATTAAATAGTCAGAAACGGTTGAAGTTTTTGTAAATTGCATAAAAATTGAAAAACTATTATCATGTCAAAATACATTAATCCCTATACCGATTTTGGTTTTAAGAAATTATTTGGAGAAGAAGCCAATAAAGATTTATTGATTGATTTTCTGAATCAATTATTACCACCGATTCACCAAATATCGGAACTAACGTTTCGTAATTCGGAAGGGCTTTCTGAGCTTTCGCACGAGCGAAAAGCAATTTTTGATATACATTGTGAGTCCAAAAGTGGGGAAAAATTTATAGTAGAAATGCAAAAAGCAAAAGTAAAATTTTTCAAAGACAGATCATTATTTTATTCAACATTTCCAATACGAGAGCAAGCAAAGAAAGGAGAATGGGATTTTTGTTTAACACCAATATACTTGATAGCGATATTAGATTTTGAATATGACGAAAAAGAGGACAAACAAAAATTTTTGCGTTCAGTAGATTTGAAAGACCAAGATGGCGATTTGTTTTATGACAAATTGAATTTTAAATTTATACAAATGCCACATTTTACAAAAGAAGACCATGAACTTGTAACACATTTTGATAAATGGATATATTTTTTGAAGAAATTAGACCGATTTGATAAAATACCAACAATCTTGGACGAACCCATATTTGAAAAGGCATTTTCTGTTGCAGAATTAGCAAACATGACACCTATGCAGTACGAGGAATATCAAGAAAGTTTGATGACTTATATTGAGGTGAAAGAAGTTGTAAAAACTGCTGAGGAAGAAGGTATTTTGAAAGGGAAAAAAGATGTAGCTAAAGAATTGAAAAGTTTAGGAGTGGATTTTAAAATTATTATTCAATCCACGGGCTTGTCAAAAGTTGAAATTGATGAATTATGATTTTAACTTTTTGTTTCTTTTTAAGCACCAACGCTATTTTGTAAGGTAAAACGATTTTACATCTGAAGTTTTTTTGCCGAATAGGCAACGGGTAATCCAAAAACGTTTTTGCAAATCCCTAATTCCAAAGCGGATATTTGGCCGAAATAAACACACCAACGGTTGATAGATTTACTTTTCCAAAACCAATTTTTGAGATGGGCGTTTTGAGGAAAGGCTCCACTTGCAGACTTAATTTTTTGAGTACTTGTCGCTCGTATCCCACCGAAAAATTGAGCGTACTGAAATAATACGAACCCGTTTTGCCTTCCCAGCCTTTCCATTTGATGCGGGGGTCAGTAGGGTTTTCGTAGTTATACACGTACTTTTCGTTGAGCATGACATAACTCGTTGCTCCCGCACTAACGAATATTCGTTTATTATAGCCTTTCGTGATGTCGTAACGTACATTAAGCGGAATATCCAGCATCTTGCAAGTGGCGTTGATATCAATCATACTTGGTGGCATCGACCAATTAGTAGGCCACTGATACGACTCAGGTGAAGTATTATAGTATTTCATGGAGCGAATAACGCCCGACTGCACACTCCATCGATTACCGAATCGGTACTCCACGAGAGCCGCCCAATTACTGCCCGATTTGGTCATTTCGTTCATTCGGGTTAGGCTAATATCGGGCGATGCTGCCAATCTCAAATACAAACCTTTTTTGAATGAATCACTAATTTGTGGTGCAAGTGAGCGTACAATTACTGGTTCTTCAAAAGTGACTACTGGGAAATTAAAATTCGGCTTGAAAATAATCGGTTTAGATGCCACAAAATCAAGGGTTTTCAAAGGTAATCGGTTTTCGTTTTCAATAATCTCTTGCGAAATAATCCCCGTCGGAAGCCCAGATTGTGCCGCTGGAATATTCAAGTTTTCGACTTTACTTGATTCAAACGTTGGCGGTATTTGCTCGGTTGCGAATCCCGATTGTGTTATTTTTTTACTGTCCAAACCTTGCTCATCTGCACTACTTTTCTTGGCAATATTTATATCAGAATGAGTACTAATTTTCGTTAAATTATTTGTACTTTTTTCTTCAAAAACATCAACATTCTTACGTAGATTTTTAGCAGTTTTTTCGCTTGATTTAGCCGTATTTTCTTGATTATTACCCAAAATAAAGTCATTATCATTGACGGATTTTTGTTCGGGCAAAAGCACTTTATTTGCAGTTTTCCTTTGTTTTTTTGTTAAATTCGGGGTTTTTAGCTCAAAATTTACGTTTTTTTCTTCTGATTTTTCAACAACAACTGGCTTTTCTAATGCAAGGCTTTCCTTTGGTTTTGAAGTCAAAACTTCGGTATTCGATTGATCATTTTTTACACTTTTATCTTTGGTAATATTACCTTTTTCGAGCGTTATTCTATCTTTTTTTTCTATACTTCCGTTTGCACTAATTGAAAGGTTTCGAGTCGTTGATTTTGATAATGTTTGCGTAAAATAATAAGCTGTAGTCAGTAATAATAAAACGAGCAAAGCCAGCAAACTCCGTTTCCGCCAGGGGTTTGTTTTGCTTGATGCAGGTGTTGATACGGCATCAAGTTTTTGCTGCATTTTTGTCCATGCGGCAGAATCGAAGTCAAAGCTCAGGTTTTCGGCAGCATTGCTGAAAACTTGGTCTAACTCCGCATCTGACATCTCATGTTTCTCTTTACTCATGCCCGTAAATTGGTTAATTTCTTTTGACATTAGTATCTAAAATGACTCTTTCTTCTTTCAAAATCATTTTTCGGAGCGATTCTCTGGCCCTCGAAAGGTTCGATTTTGAGGTACCAACCGATATACCCAACTGCGTACTGATTTCCTCGTGCGAAAAGCCATCAATTACGTACAAATTAAACACCGTTTTGTAGCCCATCGGCAAGCGTTGGGTAAGCTCAATGAGTTCGGCATGATTGAGTTGGCTAACAGCATTACTTTCATTCGACGAAATATCGTAGGCTTCTTCGATATTATCATGGTAGTAATGTTTTTGCTGACTTCGGTAAAAATCCAAGGCGGTATTCACGATTATTCGCTTAAACCAAGGTTTAAACGGATATTTTGAATCATACTGCTCACCTTTTATAAATACCTTCAAAAAACTATCATTCACAATTTCGGAGGCCTCCTCACGGCTCTTGGCGTAACGTACACAAACGCCCATAGCAAACCCATAAAGCTGACGATAGAGTTTTTCTTGACTCTTTCGGTTGCCTTTCATACTCTCATAGAGTAGTTGTTCGGGGGTTTCGTTTGGCAGATTATTCGCCATTAAGTAGCTACGTAGTTTTTTGGTAAATGGTTGCGTATTTTTGCAAAAATAATGGTCAATATTAGTCAAAAACGCTGGGATACCCAAGTAGTTTTTGTAAATTAACAAATAAGATACCTATATTTGAATAAAAATTACTTGTCTAAAATGACGGAATACTTGAACTTAATGCTGCGAGCCATCGTAGTTTATGGATTTATATTGCTCGGAATCAGGGTGTTTGGCAAGCGAGAATTATCCCAACTTTCGCTGGTCGATTTTGTATTTATCTTGCTCATCAGCAATGCTGTTCAGAACTCAATGGTCGGCACAAACACCTCCCTTGAAAGCGGTTTGGTGGTTGCGGGAACGCTATTCGTACTGAATTTTATCTTGAATAAACTCATCAACCGCTTTCGTCCCTTCGAAAAACTCATCGAAGGAGAGCCAATCATGTTGATTCACAATGGTATTATTTTGACAAAAAATCTAAAAAAAGCGGGTTTTACGATGAGCGAATTGGAGGCTGTCATGCGAGAAAATGGCATTTTAGACATCGAAAAAGTAGATTTAGCAATGCTTGAAATCGACGGCAAAGTAAGTGTTTTGTCGAAAAGAAAAAGATAGCTTGTGCCGAATTTTGGGTTCGACACAAGCTACTTTTGTTTAAAATAACTTTTATTTCAGCAAACCAAACCCGATACCGTCCACGCTTTCGGTGGCATTTGATAAAATCACGATACCAATTTTACGCTCTTTATCAAAGCCCGCAAAGGAGCGAAAACCACCCGTACCGCCATTATGAAAGTATAGATTGCTGTTGGCTTTTGAGGGCAATATCCAACCAAGCCCAACGACGTTTTCTGCTTTGCTGAATGTTGTTTTGTGCGTTAAATTTATAGCTTCTTGTAGTTGTTTCGGTGCTATGGTCATGTTGGCCATCACGTATTTAACCAAATCATTGACCGTTGAACGAATACCCCCCGCCCCTGCGAGCGTATTCATATCCCAAGCCGATGTGGCTTTGCCGTTTCCATCATATCCTTGGGCAAAACGTTGATTATCAGTATCTTGCAAAAATATTTTTGTGTTTTTCATCTGCAACGGCTGGCATATTTTGTCAGTAATAAGCTGCTCATAGCTTGTCTGATTTTGCCGTGCCAGAATCGTTCCGAGTAGCCCCACGGCAAAGTTTGAATAATCATAATTGACCCCAACTTCACGGTAAGGCTTAAAGTTTTTTAGGTACGTAAACATTCGTTTTTCATCATAATTTTGGTAGGGATTAGCTTCATTATCGCTTTTTTGAAAAAAATTAGCGGGCAAACTCGGAAAACCCGAAGAGTGATTTGAAAGCGTTTGGAGCGTAATCGGTGCATCTTTGTAGCTCATCTTGCCAATCGAATCGGGCAGATATTTACTGATGGGGTCGTTGAGTTGCATTTTGCCTTTTATCACTGCATCGGCAAGCAGAATGGCAGTGAAAGTTTTGCTAATTGAGCCAATCTCAAAGAGTGTTTGGTCGGCATCGGGGAGGTTTTTTTCGCCCAACTTGGTTTCGCCATAGCTGTACGTTTGCACTTTTCCATCTTTGATTACGGCAATGCAGATTCCTGCCGTATTTTTTTGTTGGATATACGGCCGCACTAAACTATCCACTCGGACATCAAGGGGCGTTTGCATGGCATTATTGCTCGCTACTTGGTACGCTTTTTTTTGAGAAACTTCCTTGTAAGGCTGAAAAGCCAGGGTTGCTATTTTATCGGATTTGTCTAAACCGATGATAAAACTTTGGTTGCCTTTTTCAAAAATAACTTTGTAAAAAACTATGCCATTGGTGTTTTTTTGAAATTCCGAATTTTTCCACTTTCCTAATTGGGTGTACAACATTTCAGAAACTTGGATAATTTGTTTTTCCGAAATTTGCTTCCTAAAATCATCTCCCGTCAGTGCATAGATGTTTGTTGGTTTCTTTTCGTTGAAAGCTACCATGACCAAGTTTCTTACCGAATCAATTTTAGCTCGATTTACTTGTGAAAAGCCTGATAATGAAGCCATTAGCATTAAAAATGTAGTTATCTTTTTCATACGATTTGTTTGTTTTGAGTAAAATTCAGCAAGAGTTTTTAGCCTATTTTAGAAAATTTTACGAAAGGCAAAAAAACAATATTCGGTGGTGAAAATCTACATGGGTCTGTAACCCGAAGCGGATTTAGGGTTAAAGTCTGTACCGCAGGTCTGGCTTTTCATGCGGGTCAGACCTGCGGTGCAGACCCGAAACGGATTAGACCCAAAGCAGACTTTATTTGTTAATCTTGCTAAGTTTGGCTTATTTTGTTAAACTATTACCAATGTTTCAAGCAATTTTGAAAATTGCTCTACCAAAAAAATGTCATTAGAAGTTTTCTTGAAGGCAATTCACACCGAAATTGCCAATACAAAATACGGCGAAAGCCCCACCGAACTCTACGAACCAATCGAATATTTGATGTCGCTGGGCGGAAAAAAAATGCGTCCGCTACTGACCATCATGGCAACCAATATTTTTTCGGACGATTGGCAAAAAGCCGTAAAGCCCGCACTTGGCGTGGAGGTTTTTCATAATTTTACGCTCATGCACGACGATATTATGGACGCTGCCCCGATTCGCCGAGGGCAACCAACGGTGCATGAAAAATGGGACGAAAACGTGGCCATATTGTCGGGTGATGTGATGTTGGTTTGTGCATACGAGTTGATGACAGCCGTTGATGACCGAATTTTCAAGCACGTCATCAGAAGATTCAACCGCACGGCCGCCGAGGTATGCGAAGGGCAGCAGTGGGACATGAATTTTGCGACCCGCAACGACGTAACCGAAGATGAATACATCAACATGATTCGCTTGAAAACCTCGGTTTTGCTCGGCTTTTCCTTAGAATTGGGCGGTTTGATTGCCGAAGCGAGCGAGGAAAATACAAAATTATTGTACGAAATCGGCACAAATATTGGCATCGGTTTTCAGCTAAAAGATGACATTCTTGATGTCTATGGCGACCCCGAAAAATTTGGTAAACAAGTGGGTGGCGATATAATTGAAAACAAAAAAACGTGGTTACTACTGAAAGCCCTCGAAATTGGAGAAGCAAACGAAGCCTTGCAGTTTTGGCTTGATGCCAAGAATTTCGACAAAGCCGAGAAAGTAAAAGCCGTAACAGAAATCTATAATTCGTTGAATATCAGGCAATTAGCCGAATCGAAAATGAATGAATATTTTGAAAAGGGTTTGGTAGGCTTGGCTAAACTCAATGCCTCAGCCGAACGAAAAGCACCTTTGATTGAGATTACCAAACAGTTGATAGAACGAGAATCGTAAAAAGTCAATAGTCAACAGACGATAGTCAATAGCAAAAAATATTTTACAATGGAACAACTAACCGCAAATTTATTAATTATCATCGTAACCGTCGGCATGAGCCTTTATGCTTGGAGCAACCAGTCGGTTTTTCAGGGCTGGATGATGAATCCCCGTGCCATCGAACACAACCGCCAATACCACCGTTTCATCACGTCGGGTTTTATTCATGCCGATTATATGCACTTGTTTTTCAATATGTTTACGCTGCATAGTTTCGGTCGCATTGTTGAGCAAATATTTATTCAGAAATTCGACAATGACCCTCTTCTTGGTTCGGTGGCGTACATTGTTTTCTACATCATTGCTATTGTAGCCTCGGATATTCCGACTTTCTTGAAGCATCGCAGCGATGGTAGCTATAACTCCCTCGGAGCTTCGGGGGCGGTTTCGGCGGTGCTTTTTGGGGCAATTTTGTTTTATCCCACTTCAACGCTCACGGTTATGATTTTTCCGATGCCCGCCTTTATTTTTGCAATACTTTATTTGGCTTACACTTACTACGAAATGCGTCGGGGCAATGGTTTTGTCAATCACTCAGCCCACTGGTGGGGAGCGGTTTTTGGTGTAGTCGTGATGGTGGCAATGTACCCACAAGTACTACCGCAGTTTGTCGAACAAATCCAAAACTGGCGGCCGTTTTAGTTATAAATATATCACTGGCAGGGGTTTTGAAACCCTGCCAGCGTTCAAACTTGACCATCTGAAATGCTAAAAATCCTACTACAACCCTATCCTTTTCACGAAAAATCGTTTACCCGAATCCTGTTGCAGTGCGTAGGCGAGGGAATTTTTATTGGGCTTTTTTTAATACTTTTTCAGCCCTTTGGTATTTTGGACTGGAACAACCCCAACAAAAATTTCTATTTGGCGGGCTACGGTTTCGTTACTTTTTTATGTGGACTTTTGTTGCGTTTTGGTATTTTCAAAACTTTCACCAAATACCACAACGAAGCCAAATGGAACATCGGAAAAGAGATTTTATCAATCATGTTGTTGATATTGCTCATCACGATTGGCAACTGTATTTATAGCATCTTCATTTTTAATATTCAGCAGAGCTTTCAGAGTTTTCTCGGAATGTTGTTTTCTGTCATGGTCATTGGTATCTTTCCAACGGTCTTTGGCGTGATGCTCAATTACATCTATCAACTCAAAAAATACAACCAGCCAATCGTAGTTCAGCACGCACAAACGACTGATAATCAACCGATTAGTGATAACTTTCTTGAAAAAAAAATAGTAGAGTTAGTTGCTGAAAACGAAAAAGATTCGCTCAAAATCTCAGCCCAAAACCTTTTTTACATCGAATCATCGGATAATTATTCTACGGTTTTTTATCAAAAAGAAACCGATGGAAAACTCCAAAAAGAGCTTTTACGTAGTAGTTTGACAAGGCTCGAAAGTCAGATTTCGTCCTCAAATATCGTTCGTTGCCATCGCTCGTTTATCGTCAATCTTGACAAAGTGATAAAAGTTACGGGCAACGCCCAAGGCTACAAATTACATCTCTCCTCACACGAGTTGGTTGTTCCCGTGGCACGTAAGTACTCCGAAATCGTGGAGCGTCTGCGGGCTTCATAATACCTCAAGCTTTCCAATGTTAAGTTTTTGTAAATAAATCCAAAATTTGATTATTGTTTCTTAATCAAACCTTAACTTTGTGTTCATTTTACTTCAAAACACAAACACCCGATTATTTATGTTAAAAAATCTACTCTTTGGGCTAATCGCATTCTGCATTAGCACCAGCACTCTTTTTGCACAGGTTACAACATCTTCCATCGCTGGCTTGGTCAGTGATAATAAAGGTGGAGCTTTGCCTGGAGCAACCGTTACGGCCATTCATACGCCCTCTGGCTCAAAGTACGGTACTACAACCCGTGCCGACGGACGCTTTGCCATTGCCAACGTGCGTGTGGGCGGACCTTACACCATCGAAGTAACGTCGATTGGCTTTAAAAACGAGAAAGCAGAAAACGTTTTCTTGCAATTAGGGCAAAAATTTACCCAAAATTTCATCATGCAAGATGCCACTACGACCCTCAACGAAGTGGTTGTCAAAGGAAACGATGTGATGAATTCGAGCCGTACGGGAGCCTCTACCACTATCGGTAGCGACAAATTGCGTGCTTTGCCAACGATTACTCGCTCAACGGCCGATTACGTTCGTCTAAATCCGATGTCGGCCGAAGGTGGTTCATTTGCGGGTCGCAACGACCAGTTCAATAACTACTCTTTGGACGGAGCGATTTTCAATAATCCTTTCGGATTAGATGCTTCAACGCCAGGTGGACAAACCGACGCTCAACCAGTTTCGTTAGATGCCATCGAGCAAATCAGCGTACAAGTTGCTCCGTATGATGTTACACAGGCGGGTTTTACGGGGGCTTCGGTCAATGCCGTTACGAAATCGGGTACGAACGAATTTAAAGGAACAGTATTTGGTTTTACCCGTAACCAAAACTTAGTTGGTACGAAAATCAAAGACGTAAATCTCCAAAAATTAGATTTGAGTCAAAACCAGTTTGGTTTTAGTTTGGGTGGGCCAATCATCAAAAACAAGTTATTTTTCTTCGTAAACGCTGAGTTTGACCGCCGTTCGGATATTGGCTCGCCGTTCCGCCCTGCGGGAAGTGGCCGCACGGGATCTGACGTTTCTCGTGTACTGGCTTCGGACTTAGATTTGGTTTCAAAACTCTTGAAAGATACTTACGGTTACGAAACTGGGGCGTACGAAAACTTCGCTTTGAAGACCCAAAACCAAAAAGCCATCGCCAAAATTGACTGGAACATCAACGATAACCATAACTTGTCGTTTACTTATACTCTCTTAGATGCTTTCAAAGAAAAACCAGCCAATCCGTCGGCTATTGGTCGCCGTGGGCCTGATTTCTTGACGCTTCAATTCCGTAACTCGGGCTACCGAATCAATAACAAAATTTCGGGCGGCACGGTTGAATTAAAATCACGTTTTGGTAATAAAGCCGCCAACAAACTACAAGTTGGCTACACGGCATTTACCGATACCCGTGACCCATTTTCAACGCCTTTCCCCGTGCTAAACATCGGAAAAGATGGCGTACGCTACATTGTGGCAGGACACGAGCCGTTTTCGATCAATAATAAACTCGACCAGTCGGTGTTTCAGATTACTGAAAACCTAAATATTTTTGCAGGAAAACACACGCTAACGCTCGGTACGAGTTTGGAGAAATTTAGTTTCGATAACTCGTTTAACTTGACGGGCTACGGTGCAAGGGTGTTTTTCCCTGATGTGCCAATGTCGGGTATTGCTGACTTCATAAAGTCGAAAGATTTTGCGGGTGAAGTAGCGGGAGCAAAAGCCGCTGCCAACAAAAACACTTGGGCTTTGGCCGAAACAAACTTAGGTCAGTTTTCGCTTTATGCACAAGACGAATTGGCAGTAAATAGCAAACTGAACCTTAGCTTTGGCTTGCGTATTGATACGCCTTTGTACTTTGATACGGCCGAAAAAATCAGAGAAAACATTACACCAGACAGAAACGGTGCCTACGACCCAAAAATCGAATATTACGACGAAACAGGTAAAGCAACGAAGTTTGATCATACCGTTTTACCAAAATCAACGCCATTGATTTCGCCACGATTTGGCTTTAATTATGATGTGAAAGGCGATAAAACGCAACAATTCCGTGGTGGAAGTGGACTTTTCACGGGACGTTTTCCATTCGTTTGGGTAGGAAACCAAGTGGCCAATCCTAATTTCTTTTTCTATTGTGTAACCGACCCGAACTTTAAGTTTAACCAAGTTTGGCGTACAAATATTGGTTATGATTACCAACTAAAAAGCGGTTGGGTACTCACGGCCGATGCCATTTATACCAAAGATTTGAATGCCGCCATCGTGCGTAACTACGGCTTGAAGCTACCAACGGGCCGCTTGGTGGGTGCCGATAATCGTCCGTTTTATCAGGCAACCGACCGTGCTACGGTTTTTGGTGGAGCAACCAACGCCTACGTTTTTGGAAACACCAGCGTGGGGCAGTCGGTAAATATTGCGGTGCAAGCCGAGCGTACATTTAGCAACGGAATGTACTTGAAATTTGCCTATAATTTCTTGGACTCGAAAGATGCTGCTTCGATTGATGCCGAGATTTCTTCCGATGCGTATGACCGTAATCCTGGTAATCCGCTACACACCAATGTAGCTATTTTGGCACCTTCGCTTTACGGAAATCGCCACCGTGTGATGGCCGTTGGTTCACGCAAATTTACTTATGGCAACATGGCCACTACCATTTCGTTGTTTGGCGAGTACGTGCGTGGCAATCGTTACAGTTATACTTACGCAGGAGATTTGAACAATGATGGCTCGGGCTTGAATGATTTATTGTTCATTCCGACCGATGCCCAAGTTGATGGTATGAAGTTTAGTGGTGATGCAGCCGCACAAACCGCTCAAAAATCGGCCTTGAAAAATTACATTACTAACGATAAATACCTAAGTGCCAATCGTGGCGTAATTGCCGAGAAATACGCAACGCTTGCCCCGTGGTATTCAAACTGGGATTTGAGAATCTTGCAGGATTTGAAGCTAAAAAATAAAAACGTGATTCAGTTTAGTGCCGATATTTTGAATGTAGGCAACCTGTTGAGCAAAAACTGGGGCGTGCGTCAGTGGGCAGGCGAAACGGGTTTGGCACAACCAATCGCCGTTTCGGTTGATAAGGGCGTACCAACTTATACATTTGACACTACCCAAAAATCAGCGATTCAAAACCGTTTTGATATTCTTTCTCGTTGGAGAATGCAGTTTGGTTTGAGATACAGTTTTTAAT
Organism: Emticicia sp.; assembly: GCA_031378715.1. GTDB lineage: Bacteria > Bacteroidota > Bacteroidia > Cytophagales > Spirosomataceae > Emticicia. Next base: position 8,035 of record JANNEN010000357.1, on the reverse strand, counting down.
CGAAACTGACTGTTTTATCACAAAAAAAGCCACTTTTCGTAGCGAAAAGTGGCTTTTTTGTGAGATTTTGTTTGATGAAACTTATAGTCTTAGTGATACGCCTATTGGTAATCAAAGCCCTAACAAAGTCAAAAAAATGATTCTTTTAGGGATATTGTTCAATAAATCATTTCAGAGTAAACCAAAAAAACATACTACAAAATTGACCTGAAATTTGTAAATTTGCGTTTCAATATTTTACATTTCAAAATAGATGGCAAACGAAAAAAAAACTGAAAGAATAGTTTACGCTCATTTTGAGAAATCTAATGATATTATACATATCGAAGAACAAGCGTCGGATATTCCTAAAATTGACAAATCTTTAAAAAGTGCCTCAAAAAAAGGTACAGGAAAAGGGCGACCTGAATTTCTGATCACTTATAATAAAAATGCTGATTTACTTATTGTCATAGAGTGTAAAGCTGAAATAACAAAACACGAAAGTTCAAACAGAGATAAATTTGCCGACTTTGCCGTTGATGGCGTTTTACTCTACGCTTCGTATCTTTCGAAAGACTTTGATGTTTTGGCTATTGCCGTAAGTGGAGAAACGCAACAACAACTAAAAGTTTCTCATTTTTTACACTTAAAAAATGAAAGAAAAGCAACGGAAATATTTGGCGACAAACTTTTATCTGCACAAGATTATTTAGACGGATATTTAAAAAGTCCAGAGAAATTTAGACAGGATTACAATACTCTTTTAGAATTTACAAAAAAACTAAACGAAAAACTTCATACCTACAAAATCCTTGAAAGTCAAAGAAGTTTATTGATAAGTTGCATTTTGATAGCATTAGAAGATGATGCGTTTAAAACTTCTTACCCAAAAAAGACAACGCCAAAAAGTTTAGCCGATTTTTTAACAAAAACCGTTTCCGAAAAATTAGAAGAAGCCAACATTTCGGGCAAAAGATTAGAAAACCTAAATACTCAATTTGGCTTTATTAAAACCGACACTTCGCTTTCTACCAAAGACAAAGTTTTAAAAGAACTTATTGATGAAATTGATGAAAACATAAATCAATTTATCAAGACACACGAATACTTTGATGTTTTGGGACAGTTATACATTGAATTTCTACGTTACGCAAACAGCGACAAAGGCTTAGGAATTGTACTAACGCCACCACATATAACTGAACTTTTTGCAGAATTAGCCCAAGTAAATAAAAATTCTATTGCTTATGACAACTGCACAGGAACAGGCGGATTTTTGATTTCAGCAATGAAAGCGATGGTAGAAGATGCAAAAGGCGATACTAAAAAAATCAAAGAAATAAAAGAAAAACAACTTTTAGGAGTTGAATACCAAGCTCATATTTTCGCTTTGGCTGTTTCCAATATGTATATTCATCAAGACGGCAAAACCAACATAATGAACGGTAGTTGCTTTGATGAAGATATTATCAACGAAGTAAAAGCAAAAAAACCAACTGTTGGCTTTTTGAATCCACCTTACAAAGGTGATAAAAAGACAGACACAGATGAATTTGAGTTCATTTTAAACAATTTAGAATGTCTTGTTGATGGTGGAACTTGTATTGCCATTGTTCCAATGCAAGCAGCATTAGCAACAAGTGGGAAAGTTTTAGAATTTAAAAAACAACTTTTAGGAAATCATACATTAGAAGCAGTTTTATCAATGCCAGATGAGTTATTTTTTAACTCAAAAGTTGGCGTAGTTTCTTGTATTATGATTTTTACTGCACACAAACCACACGACAAAAAGGTAGAAACGTACTTCGGTTATTATAAAAACGATGGATTTGAAAAACGGAAAAACATTAGAAGAACTGATGTTTATGGAAAATGGGACGAGATTAAAGAAAAGTGGGTAAACTATTATAAGCGAAGAAAAGAAGAAGCAGGATTTAGTGTAAAGCGGTTTGTTACTGCCGAAATGGAATGGTGTGCTGAATCGTACTTAGAAACCGATTATTCAACGATTTTAGATGAAGATTTTGAAGATACAATTTTAAACTATGTTACATTTTTAGTCAATAATAAACTAACTAACGATAATGGATAATCTTGTTAAAGTTTCAGATATATTTGAAATTAAATACGGTGTAACATTCGAGTTAATTAATTTAACTCAATGTAAAAGTACTGATTTCAATGCTATTCCATTTGTTTCAAGAACTGAAAAAAACAATGGTGTATCTGCCTTTGTAGAAAGATTAATTGATATTGAACCAAATCCTGCTCATAGCCTTTCTGTTGCTGTTGGTGGTTCTGTTCTATCTACTTTTTATCAATTAAAACCTTATTATAGTGGTTTTCATGTTTTCGTATTGATACCAAAAAATAAACTTTCAATAATTGAAATGTTGTTTTACGCTAAATGTATTTCTGCAAATAAATATAAATACAATTATGGAAGACAAGCAAATAGAACATTAAAGGACATTTTAATTCCAAATAAAATGCCCGAAAATCTAAAAAATAAACTACAAAATTTCAAAATTAATATTGAGAGCAAACTAATAGAAAAACCTATCAGTTTTCAAAAAATTGAATTGAATATTAACAGTTGGCAGTCGTTCCGATATGATGAAATATTTGATATAAAAAAGGGCAAACGTTTGACAAAAGAAGATTTTGAAGCAGGAAAAACACCATTTATTGGAGCAATCGACTCAAATAATGGGTACCGAGATTTTGTAGGACAAGAACCTATACATAAAGGAAACACAATAACAGTAAACTACAACGGTTCGGTTGGAGAGGCATTTTATCAACCAAAGGAATTTTGGGCAAGTGATGATGTAAATGTACTTTATCCGAAATTTAGGTTTAATAAATATATTGCCATGTTTATTATTCCAATCATAAAAAAAGAAAAATACAGATTTAATTATGGTAGAAAATGGGAGTCAAGCAGAATGAGGGAATCTATAATTAAACTTCCAGTAAATAATAAGGGAGAAATCGACACCGATTTGATGGAAAATTATATAAAATCATTTCCATATTCGAGTACAATTTGACACCAAAAAAAACGACACTCTTTCTGTTTTTATATCGCCAAAGAATCCGCACTATGTTTTGATATTTTCAAATTTTCATCTGCTATTTATTACCTAATCGCCAACGGCAAATCTATGAAAAAAGTCGTTCCTCGGTCGGTTTCGGTTTCAAACCAAATGTTGCCGCCTGCGTGTTCTACGCCTCGGCGAGCCATAGCCAAGCCAAGTCCCGAGCCACCAACTTTGGTCGTAAAGTTTGGGATAAATACCCGCTGACGAATATTCTCGGGAATACCTAAGCCGTTGTCCTGAATTTCGATAATAACAATATTATCGTCCTCGTTGCGGTACAGCCTAAGATTGACGATGGCTCTTTTTTCTTTCGGTACCGACTGTATTCCGTTGATAATCAGGTTAGTAATGACTCGGCTCATAAACTGACGGTCGCCCATCACCCATGCTTCTTTTTCCTTGATATAAGCATTGAGCGAAATTCGCTCGTCTTCGGCGTACAAATCGGCCGATTTCTGAATCAATGGCACGAGGTCGAAAACCTCATTTCGTGGCACGGGCATTTTAGCAAACTCCGAGAACGAATTAGCAATTTCGCTGATGTTATCAATCTGTTCAGTCAGCGAGTTTAAGGCTCGCCCGATACGTTCTTTCGATTTCGGATTATCGACCACGAGCGTTCGTTGTAGTTGTTGAATCGAGAGCTTCATGGGCGTTAGTGGATTCTTGATTTCGTGGGCTACTTGCTTGGCCATTTCTCGCCAAGCGGTTTGTTTTTCACTCATCGAAAGTGCCACTTTACTTTCTTCCAGTTTATTCAACATCTTGTTATATTCCCGCATCATGATTCCGATTTCATCATCGGAGTTCCACACGATTCGGTCGTTGAGTTTATCCAAATTGGTTTTCTTCAATTTCTGGGCCACCATTCTGAGCGGATTTGTCAGAATGTTTGAAGCGAAATAAGACAAAATTAATAAAATCAAGAAAAGCCATGCAAAAACGCTCAAAATCGAAGCAACTACATCGGTTACTTGGCGGTCGAGGGTTGGTTTAGCATCAAAAAACGGAATCCCGATGACACCAATCGGCTTGCTGTCGTGTTCTTTGATACTCATGTAAGCGGTTTTATAACTCAAACTCCCGAGCGATTCGGCCAGCAATACCTCGTTTTCCTTCTCCTCGATGATTCGGCGATAGGCTTCGGGGTTAATAAAATTTGATAGCAAACCGTACTCATACACCAGCGGACGGGTGGTAAGATTTAACTTGCCATCGAGTCCGTAGAAATTAATATCAAGTTTCGTGTCACGGGCTAAATCATTGATTTCTTGCTCCAAAAATGCCCTACTCATGCGTTTCTGAATAAAACTTTCGAGTTGAAGCTGCACCGTGGAAGTAATATTTTTGGTATTATCAAGGTAACCTTTTTCTTGATTACTCACAAAGGTAGAGTCAATTACGCTCAAAGTAATGATGATGACCAGCAGCAAAGGCAACAAAAAAGCGGCATTGAGGTAAAGCTGAATCTTGGTAGAAAAGTTGATATTTATTTTGCGAAGGCCGTAATTGATTGCGTAAAGTATCATCACGATAATGATGAAAAGTACCGATAGTAAAAATAAAAATGAGAAGTTTGAAAAAATATTCTGCCAAACTTGGTGCTTGGCTGATATGACAATCTTTCGTCCATTCTGACCGCTTTTTCCTACATGATTAAAATCGTTTAGCTGAATACCCTTTTCGTACAAAACTACCTCTGAGAGTATTTTTACGGGCAATTTTCGGATATAGTTATAGCTTCCCGAACTAAAAATTAGCTGATTAGTTTTATCATAAATGGCATAACTATAATTTTTGGTATCGGGGGTTTGCGTAAATTTTTTATCTAAAAGCAACTCAGGATACACACTTTGGGCAAATTCGTCACGAAGTTTTAAATCCAAGACCACATTTCCCACCACCCCGCCGCCATCATTAATGGGAATAAAAATGAGGTATTGCTTGATAAAATTATTGCCTACTTCATTGATAAAAAATACATTAGGATTAACGGTTTTATGTATGCTCTGGCGAAAAGTATTTTCGTAGAAAGTCAAATTTTGCGAACCCTCCGAAATATCCAGCGAGTTGCCATTTTTATCAAAAACAAGTACTTCGGTATCGTAGCGATCGAAATACAAATCAAGGTGTTTGCTCTTCACAATTTGTTGGGTCTGCTCACGGGCGAGGGTTTGGCGGGCAATCGCCGTTCGGATTGCGGTATCTTGCTCAATCGTTTGAATCACCCTCGGGAATAATCCTTCACCCAACAAATCGTTTTCGGCCAAGTATTTTTGACCAAAATTTTGTTTGTCAAAAAAGTCTTTTTTCAATTCTTCCGAATAAATGACATATATGCCAATCAGTGCAAAAACAAACGCCCCCGTAAAAAAGTAAATCGTAGTTTTGTACTTGAAACTATAAAAAAACCGAGGAAATTTATTGTAATAAACAATCAAGAAATAGATGCCCGCCACCACATAAATCCATCGGAATTGATCAAAAAAAGCGAGCAAAATAAGCCCCGCCACAAAACCAATGAACCATCGAACGAGAGCGTTATTTCGTTGTTTGTTTAACCTCAAAAAAAGGCTTATTAGAAGATGTGTTCCCAAGAAAAATACAACCGAAAGCAACAGGTAAAGGGACAAAGTGGCGAGCTTCAATGACGAGAAAGAAATACTCAAAGCAAGCCCCAAACTATACTGTGATTTTTCGTAAATATTACAAAGATTTCGGTAACAAAAGTAAGTAATAAACAGGGTAAAAATGACCAATAAAATCGAAACAATACCTTGAAATATTTTCGGAGCTTTGAATAATTTATAATAAAGATTTGAGCGATAAAAGAAATGAACCAGATAGCCAATCAATATAAAAAACACCAAAGCATTGAGAAGCATATCGCCCAGCGATGGAGCTAACTCATTGATAGTCAGAAATTTAGGATTAAAAACACTTGACTCATAAAAAATAAAAGGGATACTATTAGCCAGCATTACGAGCCTTACGAAGAATAAATAAAACACCAAAAGGATAAATCCTCGCCCAAATTGATGCTTCAATCGCAGGCGATGAATCCAAATCATGATATAAACGCCGAAAAGTAGAATACTTATAGCCAACAAAAAAAGCGTGTTGGTTGGGATATTTGGCGAATTAATTTTTTCGATTTGTGGAGGCATAATCGAAAACAAAAAACTACCTTTTTCGTCAGTAATATTAAGGTATTTTTGCTCACTTTGCTCATGGCTAATATCCCTCGGCTCGGTAATAAAAATTTTGTTATTATACCCATTTTTGAGGTAATCGTTTTCGTTACGAAACCTGCGGTAAAGATTAATCAGCGAGAAGATTTCTACCTTATTTCCTTGGTGATTAAAAGAAATAATATTGGTAATATATTTGCTATTTTCGGAGTTGAGCAAAGTACTTTGCTCGACCTTTGCAAGCTCTTCGTACATTGGCACGTAGCGGTGGTCGGACCAGTAAAAAAGTTTCCCGTTGCGGAAAATATAGTAGGAATAAACCGTTGGTGTTTCAAAATTTAGAAAACCATTTCCCGAAGATTTTTGGTATTGAGCCGCAACATTTGCCAGTTCGCTTTTAGAAACCAAAATTTCATTTTTGATTTTATCCCGAATCGACGATACATAATGCTGCTCAGAAGCACCTGGGGCATCTTTCTCCAAAACGAAAAAATTTAATGCCGCAACCCCAAATATTACTACCGAAAGAATTAAGAAAATATGTTTTTTAAGAAACTCCAATGCTATCTATTGATTAATACCCATTTATGTCTTCAACCGAAAAACCATGCCAAAGATGGGGGCAATTAGCAATTAACAATTATGCAGTCGGGCGGTATTTTGGTATGGATTTCAGATTTACAGGGGTTGATTTTTGTAAATTACCCTTTTTCAATCGTAAAACCCAATCCCGATTCGGTTTCGGTATAGTCTATTTTTACACCTATCAGATACATCAGGTGCCGCTTGTCAATTAATACCTTTACGCCTTCAATTTCGTAGTGTTCATCGTTTTCGGTGGCCTTATCAAGTCCCAAAAGGTAGGTTGCCGAGCAGCCTCCACCCTTCAAACCTACCCGTAGGGCGTATCCCGCAGGTATTTGTGGCGAGTTTAGTGATTTTAAAATTTCTGTGCGTGCGATTGTTGAAAAAGTTATCATAACACAAATATATGAGGAATACTCCGTTTTGCTAACGAAGTCTTCGCTCGAAGCAAAGACTTCCTTGAAATAAAACTATATTTAATTCTCTTTCCTAAGATTTTGAAGCACCACTTGATTGCTTTACTTTTGTGAGAAATAAAAATAAAATCATGCAATCAATCACCGAGTTACTCAAAATACTTATCCCAGCGGCAGTAGTTTTATACGGAATGTACCTGACGATGCAGACTTTCTTGCAAAAACAATTTGAACAAAAAAAGCTCGAACTCAAACAAAAAAACAGCGAAATCGTCATGCACATACGCCTACAAGCCTACGAACGAATGACGCTATTCTTGGAACGCATCACGCCCAATAATTTGCTCATCAGGTTGGGCGTTTCGGATTTGCAAGCCATTGATTATCAGCGAGTTATGCTGCAAGAAATCCGAGAGGAATTTAATCATAATCTCGCCCAACAGATATATATGTCGCACGAAGCTTGGGAAAAAACCCGCAAAGCCATGAATGATACGTTGGCCTTGATTAATACATCAGCCTCCGAAGTTGCGAGTGATGCACCAGCGATAAATCTCTCAAAAAAGATATTTGAAAAAGTCCTGACCGAAAATCAGCAACCCACTACCGAAGCCTTGAAGTTTTTGAAGGAAGAAGTGAAGGCGATGTTTTTTTGAAAATTATAACCCAAATAAAACGGGTGTACGAAATTTTGCAGATTTCTCACGGCAGCGACTGACCGTACCCAATGGCAAAGGGGCTTTCTACCCCCTTGAAA
>JANNEN010000339.1:0-9376 GCA_031378715.1 Emticicia sp. | reverse complement strand
GGAAAAATTGATGGTTGCGGATTTGAAATAAATTTTGAGAAGTAATCATCAATAGTGTTTGGGATTAAGCAGCCCGAAGTGATCTGGACTCTTATGGATTTGATAGAAATGGCGGACAGATCGTCACATGAAGTACATTCGCAATCTCGACATGTATCTCGCTGCATAGTTGCTTTCAGATTCGGAATACTCAGAGAGTTATCACCAAAATGACTTTTTCCAATCTCACTGATTTTTACTTTTCCTATCCCATTTCCTTTCAATAATAGTAGGTTTGGATTATTTAAACTTTGTTCTTCAGAAATAGTTACAATTTCACCTATTTCTTTTTTGCATTCGGCTTTAAATTGATTAATGATGTCTAATTTTTGAGAAATATTATCTAAAAGTAGTATCTTCTGATTATTTAATGTTGAATCTTGAAGAGCTACTTTTTGCAAACCATCGGTTTCTTTTGAACCAGCCAACGAATATGACTTGCACCGCACCAAATACGAAATAGAAGACAAAACGCATAATAAAAACAAGATTTGATAAATTTTTTTCATTGCAGTAATTTTTAAGAGTTATAATTAATTTCAAGAGTTTAGTCGTAAAAGCAAGGCAAACACCAACAATCTCAATCTAAAATTTCTACTGCCTCTTTTTTTCCATACAAATTATTATCAATAATTTCCTGCAAAATGGCTTTCCCACGCCTTTCGTCGCCTTGTTTTAGGTAAGTGAGGGCTTGGAAAAACTTACCTTTGTTTTCTAACAGCTCAGTGTTTTGTTCGAGTTTTTCAAAGTAAATCATGGCTACATCATATTGGTTTTGCTGCAATGCCACAAGTCCTGCATATTCGAGGGCTTTTGGGTTAGTATAGAGTAGCTTTTCAAAAATATCGTTGGCTTTTGCGTAGTTTTTTTCGTTGTAAAAGCGTTTGCCGAGTTCAAGGCTATCTTCGGTAGCACCCATTTTAACTGGCAAAGTACCCAAACTTTGCTCAATATACGTATTCGCTTGTTTGGTTACATCATTTCCTCTAAAAAACCAAAGCCCCACAACCATCAGTAGCATTGCGGCTATGCCAATAGCTATTTTAATAAAACTGACACCTAAACCTTTTTTTTGAGGTCGGCTCATCCATTCGGCATGGCGTTCATTCAAAATCTGTTCTCGAAGAGTAGCTTTTGCGTGGGCATAAAATGCCACATCCTCCGCAAAACCTGGGTCGATTGCAAGTCTTTTTTCAAAAATCTCTTTTTCGTTTTCTGAGAGATTTCCTTCAAAATAATTGTCAATATTTATATAATCGTTGCTCATAAACAGCTCACTTACCCCAAAAGGGGATAAAAAATATTTTGCGTAATTATTCCCCCTCTGGGGGAAAGGGGGCTTTATACAAGCCCCGTAACTTCTCTAAACACCTCAATCGTGTTGTTTGGGCAACATTTGCCGAATTATAGCCAAATTCTTCTGCCGACTCTCTATCAGAGTAGCCCTCCGCCCACCGTTTCAATATTGATCGGCACTTTTCGCCAAGCGTTGCTAATCTATCTCTTAGTTTTTGGTGGTCTTGGTTACGTATTATTTCTTGAATGGCGGAGCGTTGCGGGTCGGGCATTGGCTCCAAAATATCATCAAGCGACAAGTGATATGTTCCCTTAGTCGCATTTCGGCGAATAACATCAACACATTTATTAAAAAATATTTGATATACATACGTTTTCAACTCCGAACGCCCCTCAAAACGCCCCGTGGCAATGTTTTCGATACTCTTCAAGATAGCATCTGAGTACGCCATAGAGCTATCTTCGACCGAAATTTTATGTTTTCGGGTAGCATCTTGTATGAGGTAGTGGTATTTGTCGTAGAGTGAATTTTCAAAAAAACGTCGTTGCGTTCCGCCCGCACGGATACCGTTGATGAGTTCTTGGTCAGCAATTTTTCGAGCGAAAAAAGTCATTACATGGTTCGGGCGAATAAAGGAATGGTCAAAAGAAAGGATTTTTCTCGGAAAAACAAAAATTTTATAAAGTTTTTCGGAAATGTTGTTGGTGTTTTTAAAAAGTGTGCGACTAAGCCAACAGAATGAGTCAAACCAAAAATAACCAATAAGCCATGGAAACTGCCCAAAATATTCATATCGGAGGTCGGCAAGAAGTAAATCCGCAAGAGGTCGTGATGCTCCAAGCCGAGATTAATTATACCGTTTTATTTTTTGTCAATGGCACAAAAACCATTGTAGCAACACCCCTCAAAACCCTCGAAAGTCGCTTCATGCCCTATGATTTTTATCGCACGCACAAATCTTATTTGGTCAATATTGCTTGTATTAAGTGCTACTTGAAGCCCCACAACCAAGTACAAATGAGCAACGACCGAAAGATTTTGGTTTCAAGAAGGAAGGTCAATGGCTTGAAAAAGTGTTTGTTGGTGGAGTAGAAAGAAAATTTGAAGTGGTATTAAGTAGTCGATGGTCAATAGTCGATAAGTCGATAGTAATATAATGTGTTGATAATTAGCCATTTAGTTGTCCCTGAAATTGTCGATTATATCTATCTTGTTACTTATAAATCATGTTACGCAGGGTTAGTTTCCTCTATAATATACTCAAATCATATATTTCAAGCAATTCTATTTCTGCATTATTCAGAAATGATTGTACATTTTCTGTGTTTTGATAAATATGTTAGCTATTTTACTGATGCAACTTACGTCCAAAAACCAAATCAATCTAAATCCATTGAATATCCGTATATAATGTATACTTTTGTTTAACTTCCTCATTATCAACCTTTTAAGATTAGCACTATGATTCAAAAAACGTATTATTCACTCTACGCCCAAGCAATTTATGTGCTTGCTACTGGGCTACAACTCATTTTTGTACCCAATATGCTCCTCGGAATGTTTGGCTTTGAGCCAACGACCGAAATTTGGATAAAAGTGCTGGGCATTGTCGTACTTTCGCTCACCATCGTTTATTATGGTATAAATAAGCACGGCAGCAGCGAAGTAGTACAACTCACGGTTTGGAGTAGAGCGTTTGTGGGTGTCGGTTTTGTGCTTTTGGCTCTGACGGGTGTTGCACCGATGCAAATCATCTTGTTTGCAGGTATCGACATTGCCACGGCAATTTGGACTTGGGTAGAGTTAAAAAAATAAGCATTACTTTATATTTTATTCGGGCATTAAATCTTGCGAAGATTAATCTTTCTGGGTTTAATGCTTTTTTTATAAAAAGTATAGTCGAGAGGGAAAACGAGAGATAGTGTGAAGGCTACCCAAATTTTACCTACTGTTAAATAAAATAGTGGGCAACTGTGTTTACAAAAAAAGTACCTTTGAACAATACAAAAAAAGCTAAAATCTCCCCCCAAAATGATTAAAATATTACTCATTGACGATCACCAAGTTTTGCTCGATAGTTTGCTTTTCAAATCTATCGAAAACGTTGAGGTTGTGGGCGTATTAAATGACAGTCGAAAAGTTTCACAATTCCTTGATAATCAGGCAGTTGATGTATTAATTTCAGACTTACACATGCCGTATTTTAGTGGTATTGATTTGACTTTACAGCTCAAAAAAACTTTTCCAAATTTGAGAATATTGTTATTGACGATGGCAGAAGATGCCACTCATATTCGTGAGGCATTGCGGGCTGGTGTGCATGGCTATGTTTTGAAAAAAACAGGTAAGGAAGAATTAGAAAAAGCGATTTTGAAGCTCATGGAGGGCAAGAAATATTACAGTCAAGAAATTCTGGAAGAACTTGCGGCAACGGCAGAAGATGATTTTAACGATGCTCGCCCCGAGACGATTGAACATTTGACGGTGAGGGAAATTGAGATTTTAAAGTTGATAACCCAAGAAAAATCCACTTCCGAAATTGCCGAAAAACTCTATGTCAGTATCTCAACTGTGGAAACGCACCGAGGAAATTTGATGAAAAAACTCAATGTAAAAAGTGCAATCGGCATGGTAAAATTTGCTATTCGGCATGGGCTGGTGGAGTAACCTATGCAAAAATATCGTTAACAGAGATTTCAAAATCGGGTAAAACGGGCTTTGCCGAACAAATATCATCATCTGTACAAATTTGCACATTCTTGCGAGACGTATAAATGTGAACGGTTTTCTCTTCTGGCAATATCAACCAAACCACTCCTACACCTGCCTTGTAATATTCAATTATTTTTTTCTCAACTATATTGATATTGTCGTTACCAGAAATGATTTCTACCACAAATTCGGGGATTTCATCTTCTCCTTTTTTTGTATTTTCTATTTGTTCTTTTGTAAAATACGCAATATCTGGTCTTCTCATCTGAATACCCGTCAACATTGTATCATACTCTGATACAAATGTGCCTAAACTTCTATAACCTTTGTCAAAAAAAAGGTTGCTTAATGTTGCAAAAATATAAACTTGTTTTTTGTCCATTCCAGTAAATTTTATGAGTTCGCCATCATTCCATTCGTATTTATAGCCGTCATTTGGCTCCCAACTCTGAAACTCAGCGAGGGTGCGTGGCAATTCATTGATTTCTTTCTCTATGACCATATCTTTATAATTTTTATCAAATTTAAAACAAAATTCATTTAATTCAAACAGGAATCAAAATTTCATTCCTAACTCCTTGATTATCAGTATTTTAAACTTCCCAAAGGCCATTCAGCGATTCCACTCTTGCTTTTATATTTTTCATGCCTTTACCGTCAGAATCATTCTTGAAAACACCGATTCCGTTATCGGAAACTACAAACTTAATTTGTTTTTCATTTCGAGAAAGTCTGATTTTTGCTTCGGTAGCTTTGGAGTGTTTGATGATATCATTGACCAATTCGAGGCAAATACTGTATAGTTCAAACTCAATTTTGTTATTAACTCTGCCGAAGTTTTCTGAGATTTTCAAATCAGATTTTATCTTAGAGTTTTTGTTCATTTTACGCACAAATCCTTGCAGGATTGTGCTTAAACCCTGTTTCTCAAATTCTTCGGGCAGTAAATTATGCGAAAGTAGCCGTACATCATTATAGGCTTTTTCGAGGTTTTCTCTGAGGTTTTGATGAATTTCTCGTTCTTCTTCATTCATTTTTGATTTATCAATCGTATCAACACTCAGCCAAAGTGCCGACAATGTGCTACCCAAATTATCATGCAAATCAAGTGCAACTCGTTGGCGTTCTGTGGTTTGCCCTTTGAGTAAGGCTTCGGAAATTTCTTTATTTTTGGCACACAAAATTTCAATTAATTCAGATTTAACCAGCAATTTTTCATCTTGTGAAAGGCGATGTTCGTCCGCAATGGCTGCCGTAAAGAAAATCATTTCAAAAATACAAGCAAAATTTAGGGCTTGATTGGTAAACATATAAAAGGGTAAAAGTCCGAGATGCCAAAGTAAGGTAGCAATGATGCCAAAGTAAGGTAGCAATGATGCCGAGAAAGAAAAAGATAGTGCCAATCAAGTAAAATCGGGCGGCTTTACAGCCTTTTTGCCAAACCGTGATACAGGCAATTAGTACCAAAAAATCGGACATCAAGGACAGAATAAGTACATACTGAATTACATTGATGTTTGATTTCCAAAATATTACTTTGATTGAAAAAAGCGATAAAATGAGGGCATCAACTATTAAAATTCTGAACATAAGTATTGAATTTTTGGCAAGCTGCAAGCCATTTGCGTAAAACCACATTCCAAAAATTGTAGCAAGTAGTACACCAATGAGTAAGGAGTTCGTTTTGAACCAAAGAGAATCTGCCCATAAGTATCGATCACCAAACATTCCGTTGCCACGGCTCACTTCAACAATCAGAAATGCAATTAAATAAAACGTATAATAAAGTGAGTTTTTGTTGCGAGTGATTGAGAAAAACACAATTTGAATCAAAATCATTGTCAGATAAAAGCCCAAATATGCTGCCCAAAACCAAGTGCGTTTTTGATAGGAGGAGTTTTGCTGATAAGTTTCTTCGATTGAAATTGATATTTTTTTGGTGTTATTTCCAGCTATTCGACAATAGATTGTGTATTGTTCGTTGGTTTTTAATTCGAGCGGAAAAATCTTACTGTGGCAATCAATTACCTGTAAATAATGAGGAACTAACCTACCAGTGATTTTATGAGAAACGATTTTTTGATTTTTGTCTATTATGTAAAGTTCGAGCGTGTCGGTTAGCACAAATCCAGTACCAATTATCCAAGATTTTGTGGTTAAACTATCTTTTTTGAGGTTGAAACGCACCCAAAAACTCGAATTTGTAAAGCCAAAGTTATTATTTACCCCCTTTGTTGGCAAAAATTTTTGTTTTTTAATCCTATCAAAGGGTTGAAATCGCTCTTTAACTTCAAAATACTCAGTGTTTTCTCTATCCCAAACTTCTAACCCTTAAAGACTATCATTCAAAAACAAAGGTTGTTTTTGGGCATTTGCAGCAAACAATGTGAGTAGGTAAAAGATGATTGTTTTTTTCATCGGTTTGATTTGGGTTAAGGTTTGAAATTTCTACAAAAACCCTCACATTTCCAAATCCTCCCCCAAAATATCATGGTAAACCATGAGTACAAAATCATGGTAAACCACTACACAAAATCATGGTAAACCATGAGTAATTACTCTTTCGAGAAGCCTCACCTTTGTAAAAAGAAACGATGATAGCCATGACCCTAACGAAGCGAGAGCATGAAATAATGAAACTAATAGCCAAAGAACTAACGACCGAACAGATAGCTAACTACCTGACTATCAGTATTTCTAAGGTTGAAAGCCACCGCCGCAATATGTTTCGCAAGTTCGGCGTACAGTCGGTGGTGGGCTTGGTGAAGGAAGCCTTGAAAACTGGCTTGATTAATTTATAGAATGAACCCAAAAACAATATTTGCCATGAATGAAATACAAATCGGTGGACGAAAAAATGTAAACCCCGAAGAGATAATGTTGCTACAAGCCGATATTAATTATACGGTTTTGTATTTTATTGATGGCAAAAAAACGATTGTTGCCACGCCCCTCAAAACCCTCGAAATGAGGTTTGATGGTCATAATTTTTACCGTACCCACAAATCATATTTGGTCAATATTGCTTGCATAAAAAACTATTTAAAACCCCATAACCAAGTGCAAATGAGCGATGATAAGAAGATACTGGTATCGAGAAGAAAAATTGATGGCTTGAAAAAATGCTTGTTTATGGAGGAGGGGGTTGCAATTCGTTCAAAATTGCAAGAAAAGTATCTAAATCTACAACCTTCAAAGCTGGAAATTCGAGGTCTTTGAAAACATCAAAATCACTATCGTTGCTTACCAAATAGTCGGCATTGATGCAAAGTGCAAGGTCTGCAAATTTATTGTCGTCTTGGTCGTCTTTTATCAAATCCCAACGAAAGGCAGGTTCGGTAAAAACAACATTTGGTGCAATCGCTAATTGATTTAAAACTAATTGAGCAGTATTTGCAGAATAGGTTTGAGTAATTATCTCTTCATATTCGAGAAGTATCTCCGTACTTACAAACCATTCAAATTTGCCAGTTTTAAAGTCAAGGTAAAGTTGATAATAGGGGCTTTTGGGAGGGACTGACGCTCGAAGACAATTGGTATCAATTACAACACGAAGCATCAAGATTTAGCATTAAGCATTTGGTGAAAATCTTCGGTTGTATAGCCTTTTTGTTCAACGACTATTTCTAATTCTTTTTTGAGCTGAACATCAAAATAATCCATCATTAGCTTACGAATTTCAAGCGTTTGATTGTCGGAAATATTTTGAGAGAACAATCTTAACAGACTGATTTGTAGGCTATTAAGTCTTTGTGAACTTGATACGTTTTCAAAACTTGACATAGTTCTTATATTTTAATACAAAGTAATAGCAAAAGTTTCAATTATACAAAAATAGGGCAAAAAAGCCACCGAAAAAAAATATACCTACCGTTAAATGGAATTTGGCGGCAAGTTTTAAAAATTAATATAAAATTTGACTCAAAATATTAATAACCTCTTTAACAAATCAAACCTAAACAAAATGAAAACCTCAAATTATCTTCTATTTCTTGCCATTTATGGCGGCATTACTGGTGTTTTAATGCTATTTACTGCAACCGATACTTTAAAAATGTATGGCGTAGTGCCAGCAGACCAATTCCACGTTGCCATTTTTCAATACCTTGGCATTTCCAATTTTTGCTTGGCATTGATTACCTATCTTTTTAGAAATGACACCCAAATCAAAAATATACAGAATCTTCTACTGGTAAGTGCATTAGTAAATATTGCCAGTACATTAAAGGGCTGTTATGATATATTTATACAACACGTTCCAGCAAATAACTTCTTCTGGGCAGATGCCATTTTCAGATTATTGGTAGGCTTGATTACGCTTTATGTTTATTTCAAAATTTCGAGAAAAACGGTTTAAATTTTTTAAATATCTAAATCAAATAAAACAATGAAAAATTTATTAATACTCCTATGCACGCTTATTTCTTTATCAAGTTTGGGTCAAGAAAAATTTACGCTTGAAACCTATAAAAAATTCAATGCAGAGTTTAATGCAAATCCTGCCAATGCAATTGAAAAATATGCTACCAACGAGTATCTATTTACAACGGGTGTAGGCAGACAATATACTAAAAATGTACTGGTTCCAACTTTAAAACAAGCTTATAATAGCATGGAAATAGTTACCCAAGATGAGAAAATACAGCAAATTGGCAACACAGCTATTGTGTCTGGAAGTTTTGTTCAGAAAGATGTACTTAAACAAGTTCCAAACATCCTCAATGTACACAAAGGCGTATTCAATTATATCTATTTTTATGATGGTAAAGGTTGGAAATTAGCCTCTTCGCAGCACTCAGATATTTTCCCAGAAAAAACTTTAGACGAAGCAGCCATCAAAAAAGTGATTGAAGGCGAAACCCAAGCCTATATTGATGGTGATGGTAAAAAGCTATTGAGTTTTTGGGCGGATAAAAAAACGAACGAATCTGGCAGTCAGTATTTAGTGCCAATCTTAGGGCAGCCCTACGCCAAAGGTGAAAGCATGGACAAACTGCAAAACTTGGTATTAACAAACCTCAAAAAGCAAGATTTCACAATGGAGCGTAGCGATTTTGAGGTCAGAACCAATAAAGACATGGCATGGGCAACCTACACCCAAAAAGCCATAGCCAATGGAAAAACCCTACAAACCGACCGTGAAACTCGCATCTTGGAACGCATCAATGGCGAGTGGAAGATTGTGTATGTGGGGGAGCAAGGGGTGAAGTAACTTGATTTGATAGAGAAAAAGTGACTGTTAAATCAAATTAGTTACCGACAAATCGGATTTGAAGGCTTGTATTTGAGAATAATAAAATTTGAATCGTATTTTAAATTTACTTGAAA
>JANNEN010000331.1:0-18956 GCA_031378715.1 Emticicia sp. | reverse complement strand
GCAATGGGTATTCGTACGGCGTGGAGTTTTTGTTGCAGAAAAAAGACGGACGTTATTCTGTTTTGGCGGGCTATACTTTGACAAAAACCCTTTGGCAGTTTGCCGAACTTAATTTTGGTCGGGAGTTTTATCCCCGCTACGACCGCCGCCACGATGCCTCGTTGGTTGGTATCTATGAACTCAACAAACGAATCACCCTTTCGGCAACTTGGGTCTATGGTACGGGTAATGCCCTCACGATTCCGATTGCCGAATATACAGCACAGCAAAGCAACATTACAAACGTGAATGCGGGCAATGGCGGGCTTAATTGGCGGGGAAACACCGTGACCGAATATGGCGAACGAAACAGTTTTAGAGCCGAACCCTACCATCGCCTCGACTTCGGTATTCAGTTGCACAAAAAACTAAAACGGCACGAACGCACTTGGGATTTTAGTTTTTATAATGTCTATAATCGCCGAAATCCTTTCTTTTATACCGTTGGTAGTAACCAATCAAGTGGTATTTTCGGAGGAGTTCCGCAGCGAACTGGCGATTCAAAACTGGTACTAAAACGCTACTCGTTGTTTCCGTTGATTCCGTCGTTTAGTTATAATTTCAAGTTTTAATCTCACCGCACCATGAAGAAAAATCATTTGTGTAATACTATGTTGGCTGACTTAAACCTCACCCTAAATCCCTCTCCACGGGAGAGGAACTTTTGCAGTTTCCTTGATAAAGCAAGAAAAAATCTAATATTACTCGCTCTTACCGTACTCAGCTTAGGCATTTTTTCTTGCGAAACCATCGTAGAGGATTTACCGATGAACCGCTTTCCCGAAATTAAAGAAAAACTGGTTTTGAGTGCTTTTATCTCGCCCCAAGACACGATGATTTATGTAAAAGTAAGTGTTTCAACGCCGCTTTTTGGTGAGTACAAATCGGGCAATGTGAGCTTTATGATTACGAATGGCGATACGACTTTTTTTGGAAAGAGCAACGTTGTACGAGATGCCGTCGTGACCTTATCGACTGGTAGTCAGCAGATTACGGTGCCTTTTCAGAGCAAAAATCAAGTTTATGCTCTTCCAGCCGAGAAGTTTAGGATTGAAGCAGGAAAAACTTACACACTAAGAGCCGTGACCAAAAATAATCAAGCCGAGGCCACCACCACCGTCCCGATAGAAAAAGTAGCCATTGAAAGTTACAAAGCTGATTCCACGGGTCGAGTACTCAACTCATATAGTAGCAATCAAGGCTCGCAAAAGGATACGGCGAGTGGTTATTTAGTACAGTTTTCCTGGAAAGATATTGCTCAAAAACAAAATTTTTATAAAGTTTATGGCGAGTTTGAGTATTTCATAGATTCTCCGATTGTAATAAACAATGTACTGACCTACCGCTCCCAAAAAGCGTCATCAAACTATATGTTTTACGGTGATAGAGCCTTGCTTGATGATAGCTTTCAAGACGGGGCAATCATTAATAGTTCAAAGGTCGAGGTACTAAAACAGGCGTATGGTAGCGTATTCATTAATGGCAAAGTTTATAAGTCACGGCCCTCACAATTAGGGTCAAAACTCAAACTCCAAGTATCAAATTTGAGTAAAGAACTATACGATTATGAACGTTCGCTGGGAAAGTTTAATGATGCCGACGGCAATCCGTTTGCCGAACCTGCTCCCGTTCTTAGTAATGTAAAAAACGGTTTGGGCTGCTTTGCGGGCTATAACCGAACCGAAATTTCGATAAAGTTGAAATGATTATGTTTGTGGGGCAAACCGCTTGTTTGCCCCATAGTTTGCAAAAACTCATTCTTATTGTCAAGAACAAAATTGTTTACCCTACAAAATATTCATCAAGTATTTGGAGATTCAATTGCCGATTTCCCGTTTCATAAAACATTGATAATCAGCAATTTACTGTCGAACATTAATTACCGACTGTTTATTCCTCCAAAAAATCCAAATCCTTATTGTGGGTTTCGGGAACGGTGAACGTTGAATAATAACCAATCGCAAAGCACACCAAGCCCACGATTGCCCCCGCAGTTACGACATCAAACTTGGGCGATGGAATCGAAAAATACCCGAATACTGAAATAGCTCCTTTCTTGAATCCGATATAAAAAGTAGTCATCAACACCACCGAACCACGTACCATATTGGGGATTGTCGTGGCGGCCGTTGCCCTTAGATTTGTGCCAAACTGCTCCGCCCCAACGGTTACGAACATTGCCCAGTAACCCGTACCGAGTCCCAGACAGCAGCAAACGGTATAATAATTATTAGCGGTTTTGATGAGTCCCGAAAATAGCAATATCACAACCCCAACCAAAGCAAAAGTCATCATGGCAGCGATGGCTTTTTTGCGTGAGCTTAGTGCCTGACTGATGAATCCACTACAAAAATCACCGACCGAAATACCGATGTACGTCCACATGATAGCCAAGCCTGGATCAATTTTTTCGGATATACCCAAGGCTTCGCCAAATTCGTTGCTCAAATACGTCAAGATTCCGATACAAAACCACGTTGGCAAACCAATGCCGATACATTTCATATATATCGAAAAACGCTCCTTATTGGTAAAAAAAGAAAAGAAATTGCCCCGTTCGACGTTTTTCTTGCCCACAACTTCCTTGAAAATACCCGACTCAATCACGCCCACCCGTAGCAACAATAGAGCAATACCTAAGCCCCCACCGATGAAGTACGCAATCGTCCAGTCGCCCGAGAGCTTTACAGTAAAAGTCGCTACAACCGCCCCGAGCAAGCCAACGCCCGCCACGAGTGATGTTCCGATGGCACGAAGCTGCTTCGGCAAAACCTCCGAAACGAGCGTAATACCCGCCCCCAACTCGCCTGCCAAACCAATACCCGCAATAAAACGCAACCATTTGTAGGCTTCGATTTTGTCCATAAACTCAATGTGCGGAATCGCTCCGCAACAAAGATTGGCTAAGGAGTAGGTCACAATCGAACCAAAAAGTACCGAAAGGCGACCTTTTTTATCACCTAATATTCCCCAAAAAATGCCGCCGATGAGCAAGCCAATCATCTGATAATTAATAATCGCCGTGCCAACCGTCGAAATCTCATCTTTGGTGGTCAGTCCGAGGCTTTCGAGGCTCTGTACCCGCACAATTCCGAAAAGTTGGAGGTCGTAAATATCAACAAAATAGCCCAACGCCGCCACAATGACGGGCAAGCTAAAAAGGTGCTGAAAAGTAGTTTTTTCTTGGTTCATAGTTTAATGGTTTAGGTTACAGTTTGATAAATAGTGGTTATAACTCCTTCACTTTTATTTTACGCCATCGTACCTTTATGCCGCCCCCGCTGTGTATTTGCAAGGCAATGATTCCGTCGATTGAACCGATTTTGGCATCGGTTAGCGTTATCATTTCGGTACCGTTCACAAACGTCGTCACGACCTCGCCCACTACCCGAACGGTCATTTTGTTCCATTCGCCCATTTTCAATGCTTTGTCTTTTTCGGGGGCGGGTTTTATGAGCCAACCACGGCCATAAGATTCGTAAATTCCGCCAGTTGCTTTGCCAGGAGGAGCTACTTCCGCTTGCCAGCCCGCTATTTTTGTGCCTTCGATTGATGAATGGAAAAACACGCCGCTGTTGCCATTGGCTTCTTGTTTAAATTCGAGCGTTAGCTCAAAGTCTTTGAATTTCTGCACCGTACCGAGGTAGCCATATTCTTTGTCGGGGCCACTTTCGCAGACCAATAGCCCCTCTACAACGTACCATTTCTCGGTGCCGTAAATCTTCCAGCCCGTCAAGTCCTTCCCGTTGAATAATCTTTGTTTTTTTGATTTCTGCCCAGTTACTACTGCCGAAGATAGTAATAAAAAGCAGAGTAAAGTACCTATTTTACTTGTCATGGCTTGTAGATAAATTTAGTTCTTGAATTTTTTTTCACAAAGAAAAGCGAAAATCTTTATCTTTGACTATGATTTAATTGATTTATAGAATTTTATTAACTTTCTGTGAGTCAATTATTTGCTTTTCACTGAATACTTCGCTCAAAACGAAGTATTCCGTAACCTTAAAATTTAAAAAAATTACCATGAAAAAAACTTTTTTATTGCTCATTTCGCTGTTCACAGCAAACTTTTGCTTTGCCCAAACCAAACTACCACACCAAACCTACGAGGGGTTAATCAATAATAAAATTCCCGTAAACCTTTCACTTACTTTTGATGCTAACCTCATTTATGGCACACTCACTTACAAGCGAGTTGGGCAGCCAATCAAGATTATCGGCACTATCGAAAACGACAATGTTTTGCTACATGAGTTTGCCGATAAAGCCGATATTACGGGCATTTATTATGGAACAAAAAAGGGCGATGAAATCAGCGGTTCGTGGTCGAGTCCGAGCGGAAAAGAGATGAATTTTAGCATTAAAAAAACGGAAGCTACGCAGGTTGAAAAACCCGAAACAAAATCCGTAACGGGGTCGTATGCGTATAGCTTTGGCAAAGACGGCGGCTCGGGAAATATGTACGTACGGCAAACGGACAAAGATAAAATCATCGTAGAAATTCAGGCCGTGAAAGGCCTACCGAGCTATAATCAGGCAGTTATTGCCAAAAATACCTTAAAATTAGTTAGAAACGAAGCCATTTACGAAAGCAAAGAGTTTGGCAAATGTTTGTTGAAAATTAGCTTTTTTGAGGGCGGAGCAAATATTATTTATCTTGATGGAGGCTATGAATGTGGCTTCGGAAACGGTGCTTCGGTGGTCGGAAACTACCTAAAATTTGATAGCAAAGCCCCGAAGTTTGATAAGAAGTAATTGTCTTAACGCAAATTAAAAAATGCTGCATCATCGTAAGAAAAAAATTAGAGGATGGAAAAGAAAAACTAAACAAATCAGTCAATGGTTTGAGTCAAATAAAGGATTTAGTTTTAGCCATTTTGAAAAATATAGAGAGGAATACGTAAAAATTAGCGTTGACCCATGGAATAGGTTGGGTAAAAGAACTCCCCCGAATTGGTATTTCAAACTTATTCTCCAAAAACTAATTGAAATTCATGATTTATGGAATATTGAAGTAAGTTCGTTAGAAGTACCATTTGATCTCCAAATTTGGTTACATGATAAAGTGACCATGAGAAGTGAAATAGTATGTTCAGCTATTGAAAATACGATGGTAAATAGCGAAAAATATTTTAGACGAAGTTCTGATAAAAAACAATTTCCAGCAAGATGGCAAAGCGGCTTGTATGATTTAGATAGATTTAATTGGCAACTACATGACGACGAAATCTTTTGGTTTAAGAATTTACAGGAGTTAAGCGAGTCCGAAATTAGCGAGTTGTTGAAAGACGGTTTTATAGGTGAAGTAATTGAAATTAATAATCAAGTCGAAGTTAGATACAGCAAGAAAGTTGATCATGTTTGGATAGGTAGATTAAAATAAATTATATTCCGCAATTCAAAGCTCTTTGGACTTGAATACGTTGTACGAGGCAGTATGGGTCTTCCCATCTCTCACTCAAAACCTCAAAAAAGGTATCAACATTGGCACACTTTGTTGGTATGCTTTGTATTTTTCGCCGAAAACAATACGCAGTTTTTTCTCTTCAAAGTATATCCCGACGAACAAATAAAGCGTGGCGGCGGTAGCTCCCGTTAGGTTTCTGGTGGAACTTTCGGCGATGAATAAGCCCCAAAATACGAGCAACATTCCGAAGTAAAGCGGGTGTCGGATGTAGCTCAAAAGTCCGTCGGTTTTGAGGTTTGGTTCGGCTTGTTTTTTATTAAAATCGAAGCCGCTAAATTCGCCCAAATCGTAGCCTTGCAGAGCCGTTGCGATGAAAATTACGCCAAAAACAGAAATAAACTTTCCGATAACACGCTGATAATCAGATACTTGCCAAAATAATTCAGTTGCAGCCGAAAACTGCAATGCCAGCACGGGAATAAGCAAGCCGAACGCCAAAATATTATAAATCAGGCGATAGAAATGAAAGTATTTGCCTAATATTTTGGACATAATTTCTTTGAAAGTAAGGCTTGCCATCAAGCTATGAATACCGCCATAAATCAGCCAAGCGAGGAGGAGTAATATCATTGATTTTTGAGAATTTATTCGCAAAGATTGGGAAAATATTGGTCAATAAAAAATACCTTACTTTCAATCAAAGTAAGGCATTTTATAAAACTTTTATACGACTCTTAATCTCGGTAACTCATGGACTAAAAACTATTGACCATGCACTACACTTATCTTAAATCTACCACTTCCACGCCTGGATATTTCTTTTTATCGAAAGTAAAAGTTTTGTCATCAGCGGGGGCATTTGGCATGAATTTATCGACCCGAAACACCGTTCGTTTACCGTTTTTGTCCCAAACCTTCCATGATTTTACTGACTTATCTTTTTTATCAATCTTAATTTGTACTTTCGCTACTTTGCTTGCTTTATCTTCGGGCGAAAGCTCCACTACTTCATAAAACTGGCTACCTTCTCGCACTTCTTCTAAGAAAATATATTTATAGCCTTTTTTGTAAATAGTATAAATCTTGGTCGGCGAGAGTGCGTCCATCTCGCTCGGATTGAACTCCGTTACGCTACATTCGTTGGTTTCTTTTACGTACGAATACATATCTTTTCCGTTGGCAAAAACTTCCTGCCCCGCCATTTTTAGGCGAAACTTTGCTCCCTTCACCGTCACGTCGCCTTTGTACGATTCGGTTAGCTTGGCACTTGTTCCTTCAACGCCGTACGTAAAGGCAGCACTAAACGATTGCATTGTTTGATATTTTTTACTCATTTCGTCCAAAATTGCCGTTGCTTTTTTGTCTTTTTGAGCCATTGATAAATTGCTTAAAATGAGCAAATTAGCAATTATAATTAAGGTTTTTTTCATCTTGATTATGGGATTATATTAGTCTTTTGGGTTTGATGTTTTAGCTAATAACTTCTGTAATTCTTCTATCAATTTATCTTTTGATTCAATTTCTTTTTTGCTTACTTCAATTTCTTTATTTCTTGTTTCAATTTCTTTTCTGCTTACTTCAATTTCTTTGTTTCTTACTTCAATTTCTTTTTTTCTTGCTTCTATTTCTTTGTCTTTTTGTTCAACAATAACTTCTTTTCTCCGAATATACTCAAATAGTTCTTCTTCAAAAATCTCCTCCGACTCCATTTGTTCTTGTATGTCGGGGTCGGTCAGTGCCATTGATAAACGACGAATGATTTTTTGCAAAACCTCATCTTTCACATCAGAAGGAATATCCAAAACTTTTTCGTCATTTCTGATGAATCTTTGGTTAAAAACTAAAAGGATTCTTTCTAACGATGTCTGAATACTTGGCTGCAAAAAAGGAATCTGAATTACATAACAATCATGTGTGAGCGTTTCGATAAATTCATCTTTTACATCTTCCAAAATCTCCCCCGAAAGTACATCTGTATAATTTCTACTAATCTTTATGACTGGTTTTTCGACAGAAAGTTTAAAACCAATAAAATAAATAGTGATAATCGGCAAATTTACTTTTAGGGATTTGCCTTGCTCATCAACTTCGATGTCGGGTTTGATATAATTTTGCCCTAAATATCTTCTAAATCGCTGGGTATCAATGCGTTGCTTGCCTTTTTGGAGTTCGATTAATACTTTTTTAGTCCCGTCTTCGGTACGAATCACGGCCTTAAAGTCTAATCGAACGACGGTCAAACTAATATCTTTTGAACGAATTGTATGTTCTTGTGGCTGCAGTTTAAGGCTAATAATTTCTTCGCCAATGATTGCCGAAAGTATCTGACTGGCAAGCTCGGTGTCCTCCATCAAATATTTAAAAGCAACATCATAAATCGGATTTATTATTAGCATTTTTAAGCCTTTTTATACCTTTTAATAACAATCAAGACGCAAAATTAATTCAAAAGGTTGTTTCTACCGCAATTTTTTCAAAATTTCCTCCAAATGCTCCATATCTTTCACCAAGACCTCACGGGCTTTGCTGCCTTCAAATGGCCCGACGATGCCCGCCCCTTCGAGTTGGTCAATGATGCGGCCTGCACGATTATAGCCTAATTTCATTTTTCGTTGAATGAGTGACGTACTTCCCTGTTGGTGCGAAACCATCAATCGAGCCGAATCATCAAACATTGGGTCGAGTTCGGAGGCATCAAATTCGGCAGCTTCGCCTTCATCATCACCGTAAAATTCGGGTAATAAGTAAGCCGATTCGTAGGCTCGCTGGCTACCGATAAACTCACAAATTTCTTCAACTTCGGGCGTATCGACAAACGGGCATTGTAGCCGCACCATGTCCGATCCCATCGAAAGCAACATATCGCCATTGCCGACCAACTGCTCCGAGCCGCCCGTGTCCAAAATTGTTCGTGAGTCAATTTTTGAGGTAACCTTAAACGATAATCGGGCGGGAAAGTTGGCTTTTATCAAACCCGTAATAACATTGACCGACGGTCGCTGAGTGGCCACAATCAAGTGAATACCGATGGCACGAGCCAACTGTGCCAAACGGGCAATGGGCTGCTCTACTTCTTTGCCTGCGGTCATCATTAGGTCGGCCAACTCATCAATTACGAGTACGATATACGGCAAATATCGGTGTCCTTTTTCGGGGTTTAGTCGGCGTTGAATAAACTTTGCGTTATATTCTTTCAGGTTTCGTACGCCCGCATCTTTCAGTAAATTATAGCGGTTATCCATTTCGATACAAAGCGAGTTGAGGGTGTAAACAACTTTTTTGGTATCGGTGATGATAGCTTCTTCGGCGTTGGGTAGCATCGCCAAGAAGTGCCGCTCAATTTTGTTGTAAAGCGTCAATTCTACTTTCTTGGGATCGACCAATACAAATTTAATTTGGGCGGGGTGTTTTTTGTACAGCAATGATGCCAAGATTACGTTCAAGCCCACCGACTTTCCTTGACCCGTAGCACCCGCCATGAGTAAGTGGGGCATTTTTGCCAAATCAGTCACGAAGATTTCGTTTGAAATGGTTTTACCTAAAATAATCGGTAAATCAAAGTTTGATTTCTGAAATTTATCGCTCGCAATGACCGATTTCATGGTTACCATTTCACGGTTTTTGTTCGGTACTTCAATACCAATCGTGCCTTTTCCTGGCATGGGGGCAATGATACGAATACCCAAAGCCGCCAAATTGAGGGCAATATCATCTTCCAAATTCTTGATTTTCGAGATACGAATACCCGCTTCGGGAACAATCTCGTAGAGCGTAACCGTTGGCCCGATGGTGGCCTTGATGCTGGCGATTCCGATTTGGAAGTTTCGCATCGTTTCTACGATATTGTTTTTATTGGCTTCGAGTTCTTCCTCGGTTACTTTTGTGCCAGTATTGCCGTAGTCGCTCAATAACGAGATAGGCGGATATTGGTAATTACCAAGGTCGAGGGTCGGGTCAAATAGCCCGAAGTCTTTGAGTACTTTTTCGTTGATGCCGTCATCGTCCAGATCATTTTCAAAGACATCTTCTGATACTTCTTCTTGCTTGGTTTCGACGGTAAATGTTGGGCCTGATGATTCGCTTGATGAAGTATTTCTTTCAGGAAAATCAACGGCTAATTTTAATCCTTTTTCTTCAAACGGTTTCGGTACTTCAATGTCTTCCCGACTGATTTTCAAGAAATCAATTTTTTCTTCTTCCTGCTTACTTACTGGTGGTGTAATATTGTTTCTGAACGCATTTTCTTGGTTTTCATCGTCTTCAAAAACTTCGTCTTCATAGTCGGCTTCTACTTGCACCGCTTTTCTGATGCGTTCGGTGGCTATGTCTTCCCTTGGTTTACGCTTAAAATATTTAGCAAAAAACCAGCGGGATGCCGCCCAATCGTCGATTTGGGTATAGCCATGAAAGAAAATGAGCCAACCAGCCAACATTAATAAAATAACTAAAATTCCACCCCAACCGATGGCTTGCTGAAAAAACTGATTGACGGCATAGCCAAGTCCACCCGCAATGATTCCCGAAGAAACCTCAAAGGCTGAGGTGAAATATCCTAAGAAAATACTTGTCCAAAAGATATAGAAAATGCTCGAAATAGTGAAGCGGTTGAAGCTATACGGTAGTAGATGTTTCTTGGCGGTGAGCAAATAGCCCGCCCAAGTAAGCACGGGCAGCCAGCCAAAAGCCGAAAGTCCAAACCACTGAAAAATAAAAAAATGCGAAAGTTTAGCACCCAATAAGCCCATGATGTTCTGGGCTTTTCGATCAGATTTCTCAATCGAAGTCCGAAACGTCCGCTGGACAATATCTTGGTCGGCATCGCCCGTAAAAAGATAAGACAGGAAAGAAAGCAGAAAAATCAGCGATAGAATCAACAAAAAAATACCAAAAGCCAACTTGTAGCTATCTTTACTAATATTAAATTCGATCGGTACTTGGTTGCCGCTACCTTTGCCACTCACATTGTTTCGGGGCGTCGGGGTATGCTTGGGCGGCTGTTTTTTGCGAAAAGTATTATTGTTGGGCATCTTTATGGGGTAGAAAAGCGATGATTCTCAATGGCAAATATAACTAAATTGTGTAAAAAAATGCTAAAAAATCATAAACTTGTATTGTTTGCATAACTATGGGTGTAGAACAAGTTTGTTTTAGCCACTGAGTTTTAAGGCGTTTTTTTTGTTATTCAGTATAACTCGGTATTTAACCCCGATCTCTCCATGGTTAAAGCTAACTTATCCCGCACCAAATTCAGTACAGTACAGGATAGTTGAGTGTAGGCTTTTTTTGAAATTTGTTGTAATTTCAGTAAAAATCAACTACTTTCATCGCACCATTTATTCAAACCTGTAAAACAATGTTTTCAAGACAAAAATCAATAAAAATGTTTGTCGGGACGCTTGCCTTGGCAACGGCAGCATCGTTTACGTTTTTAAACAATCCCGAACCGACCACCACGGGTGACCCGAAAGTCGATAAACTCAAATATCCCGCAGGATTCAAGGCCGAACATCTTTACAGCCCCTCCGAAAACAAAGTCGGTTCGTGGGTTTCGATGGCTTTTGATGACAAAGGTCGCATGATTTGCTCCGACCAATACGGAAAACTTTTTCGCCTAAAAATGCCCGCCATTGATGCAAAACTTACGGCATCGGATATCGAGAAGCTAAAAGTTGGCCCCGCCACCGATACTATGGGCATGGGCTACGCACACGGTTTGCTGTATGCCTTCAATAGCCTTTACGTAATGATTAATAATGGCAAAAACAACAAAGAATTTACCAAAAAAAGTGGACTTTACCGCCTTCAAGATACCGATAATGATGACCAATATGATAAGGTTACGTTGCTGAAAGAACTCGTTGGCGAGGGCGAACATGGCCCGCATAGCATCGTGTTATCGCCCGATAAACAATCGCTTTATGTAATCAGCGGCAATCATACCGATATTCCGCCGCTTGACGCTTACCGATTACCTTCAAATTGGCAAGAAGACCAAATGTTTCCGCACATTAAAGACCCACGTGGACACGCCAACGACCGCTACGCCCCAGGTGGTTGGATTGCGAACCTCGACCCCGAAGGAAAAAAATGGGAGTTGGTCAGTGCAGGCTACCGAAATGCCTACGACTTGGCTTTCAATGAAGTGGGTGATATGTTTGTCTATGATTCGGACATGGAATGGGAGTTTGGCTTGCCGTGGTATCGCCCAACAAGAATCATGCACGCTACTTCGGGGAGTGAGTTTGGCTGGCGACAAGCAACCAACAAATGGTCACCGACATTTCCCGATAATCTCCCGCCTGTGTTGAATATTGGTCAAGGTTCGCCCACCAATTTATTACATTTGAAAGATGCTAAATTTCCTGCAAAATACAGAAACACGCTTCTTGGCTTCGACTGGACTTTTGGCGTAATCCATGCCGTTCATCTTAAATCTTCTGGCTCTACCTACACGGGCGAACGTGAAGAATTTTTATCAGGAATCCCGCTTCCATTAACCGATGGTGCAATCGGACCCGATGGTGCTTTGTATTTCTTGACGGGCGGTCGTCGCTTAGAATCTGACCTGTACCGTGTTTCTTACATTGGCAACGAAAGCACAGCACCCGTGGCGGTTGTGCCTGCCAATGCCGCAAATGTGTTGCGGAGAAGTTTGGAGAAATTTCACACGGGCGAGCCAAATCCTGCGGCAGTAGCGGTGGCTTTTCCTCAACTCAAAAATTCGGATAGATTCGTTCGTTATGCAGCACGTTTGGCCTTGGAGCATCAACCAGTGGCACAATGGCAAGATTTGGCTCTGAAAGAAAAAGACCCAGTTGCCCTAACTCATTCATTGCTTTCGTTGATTCGCATGAGCGATGGTTCGAAGAAAAACGAGATTGTAAATGCACTTTTGGGGGTAAATTTCAAGACATTAACCCAAACCCAACAGTTAGATTTATTAAGAACTTTTGAAGTAGCTTTCCTCCGAATGGGGCAACCAGACGCAACCCAAAAGCTCAAAGTGATTGCTTACTTAAATCCGTTTTACCCAGCCAATACGGCACATTTGAATCGTTCATTGAGTAAACTTTTGATTTATTTAGATGCTCCCGAAGCCGTAGCCAAAACGCTCGCCTTGATGGACGTGAAAACTGAGCCAGGAAGCGATGCCCTAAACATCGAAACAGCTACGGCATCAACCGATTTGATTTTGCGTAACCCACAATACGGCAAAGATATAGCGGCAATGTTGGCAAATTTGCCGCCCGCTCAACATACTTACTATGCCGTAATGTTGAGTGCCGCAAAACAAGGCTGGACTCCCGCCCTGCAAGACAAATATTTCAAATGGTACTATGGTGCTTTTGGCTACAAAGGCGGCAATAGCTACATCGGTTTCTTGGATAGGTCGTTGAAATTAGCCCTCAAAAACATTCCCGATAACAAAAGAGCTTACTTTGAAAAACTCGCAGGTGCGGAACGATTGAGTAAAAATGGCAATGATTTTATTTCGGCAACTGCACCAAAAGGCCCAGGTAGAAACTGGCGATTAGACAACGCCCTACCGATGATTGAAAAAGGCTTGGTCGAGCGAGATTATGACAACGGAAAAGCCATGTATGCCGCCACCACCTGCAAAATGTGCCACGGAATGAAAGGTGAAGGCGGAGCAATCGGGCCAGATTTGAGTCAATTATACACCCGTTTTTCTTCAAAAGATATGTTGGAGGCAATCATCGAACCAAACAAAGCTGTTTCAGACCAATATGCAGCTACGTATTATAGTCTCAAAAATGGCAGCTCGATTGTGGGGAGATTAATCAACGAAGACAAAACTGCTTATTATATTTCGCAGAATCCTTACGCCCCAAATCAGCTTGAAAAAGTTTTGAAGAAGAATGTAATTTCATCAAAACCATCGTCAGCATCAATCATGTTTGGTGGCTTAGTAAATAGCCTAAATGAAGATGAGCTAAAAGATTTGATGGCGTATCTGATGTCAGGAGCAAACTCAAATAATGCAATGTTCAAAAAATAGTTTGTTGCATAAGTAGCTTAAAAAAATGCCCGTTTGAAAGAATTAAAAATCTTTCAAACGGGCATTTTTATTTTGGTTTCAAGCCATTATTTCAAATATTCCATTGCCAAAAGCATTAGTTTCTCAGCCGCCGTCTTGGATTTTAAGGCCGTAAAATCACGGGAAGTATTATCGCCTACTTCATAAACCAAGGCTTCGGCGTTAAATTCTCGATTGAAAAAAGCCTTTGAAATAACCCCCGACGCTGGTTTACTTCCACGGGCATTTACTTTATAGTCAGGGATTGCTTGTTCCATTTCCACAAACCATTGCTTTATCAGGCCTTCCATGTTTGTCGGTTTATCTATGAGATTTGTATAAAAAATATCGTCCCAAGTTGAATGGAAATCAATGCCAAAATAAAGTTTATTTTGTGGGTCAATTAGTTTTTTTCGTAGAAAATCACGAACAAATTGTGTTTCGGGTTGATTAAAATCCGCCCAATCACGGTTCAAATCTATCCCTCCGTTGTTGTGTCGCCAATGCCCATTATCTACGCCATCAGGATTCATCATCGGAACGACATAAACCGTATAATTATCTCTAAATTTTTTGGACGTTTCCGATTTTTCGCAGATGGTTTCAACAAAAGCCTGCAATGCAAACTGGCCCGTTACTTCGGGCGGGTGCAGTCGTCCGATGACAATCATAATCTTGGCGTCTGATTTATTCTCACCAATCCGAAGGCAGTTAATTGCCCGATTTTGGGCAGTTTTACCGATGATTTCGCTTGAAACAAAAGTGTTTTTAAGTAAACTACTCGACCAATCATCAACAATATTTGAAGTCATTAATTCCTGAGCGGCTATCCAAGTAGGTTTTTCATCAACTTTTATACGAATGTATGCAGATTCCGAAAGGGCATTTTCTTGAAAAGTACGGTTTTTTGCTTCGGAGTCTTTCACCAAGCGGCAATCAGTAGTATCTACTATTTTCCAAGATTTTCCATCGTTACTAATCTTAGGAAAGTACCGATGTTTGGCGTTCAAGTAAGTCAAATGCACCCAAATTGTACTTGGTTTTTGTGCCGCTATTTTGAAAGCATACCAAGGACTTGGATTAATTGGGTAGTTTTCGGCGGCAATTATTGCCGTGTAAAGTGTATCATTATTCTGGGTGATTCCGTTTAGCCTTGCCCCTTCAAAATCATTATCGAATGTAATATTGCCCAGCGTTTGCTGACCTTTCCACTGTGGAATAATAGCACGATTGCGGGTATCTACTTTCTCAGTAATTGCCGCTTGCCCCTCAAATTTTGGGGGCATTGTTTGGGCAGTAATTTCTAAGAAAACAAACCACATCAAAACAAAGTTAATCAGTTTGAACATATCAATTCGGAAGAAAATAAGCATTTGGGAATTATTTAAGACCCTTTTTAAGGGTTCGTTCTTTTAGGTAAAAATACAAAAAAATACAGCTAAAATTCTATTTTTTTATTAAAATCATCTAAGTATGAAAACAATTAGCTTTATTTGTTTTTAATTTTTTTTAATAAGTACCTAAAATAACGAAATCATCTAAATTACTAATCTGTTCACCAAAAGAAGCAATCACTAAAAACCAAAACTGTTGTACCACTTATGAGCATCTCTACGCTATTTCATCAAACAAAACGATGGACAATTTTATGCAAAAAACTATTTTTTTTATCGCTACTCAGCATCATCTGTACCGCAAAATTAGCCGCCCAAGGCAATGCCAGTTTACTGCCTAACCAAAGCGAATTTTCTACGAAAAAAACATCAAACAAAAACTCAAACCTCTTTGAGCAATCCATCAAAGGCGTAGTGCGTGATGCCAACAAAGAGGGAATCCCTGGCGTGACGGTTTCACTCGAAGGCACAACCAAAGGAACAGCAACCGACTTGAAAGGAGCGTACAAAATCAATGTTTCGGGGCCAAACGATGTGCTGATTTTCTCGGCAGTGGGTATGCAAACCCAAAAAGTAAAAGTCGGAACAAAGTCAACTATTGACATTGAACTAAAAGATGAGGAAAAAATGCTGGAAACCGTCGTAGTTTCAGCCCTTGGTTTTACCGAAAATCGGGACAAGCAAGGCACTGCAACTGCCAAAGTAGATCCTAAAAGTGTGGTTCGCTCGGGCGAAAGTGGTTTGTTACAGGGGCTGGCGGGTAAAGCCTCGGGGGTGCGTATCACCCGCTCAACGGGCGACCCTGGGGCTGGCTCGAATATCCAAATCAGGGGAGCAAACACGATTACTGGTTCATCACAACCACTCATTATCTTGGACGGTATCCCAATTTCAAACGC
Organism: Emticicia sp.; assembly: GCA_031378715.1. Taxonomy (GTDB): domain Bacteria; phylum Bacteroidota; class Bacteroidia; order Cytophagales; family Spirosomataceae; genus Emticicia. The sequence goes on along the minus strand of JANNEN010000331.1, from coordinate 3,179 downwards.
AAGCACGGTCGGTTTGGGAGCATCGGCTACTGGGGTTGGGGTTGCTCAACAGTCGAGATTAAACGACATTAATCCGAACGACATCGAAACAATGCAAGTGCTGAAAGGAGCCGCCGCCGCCGCAATGTGGGGTTCGAGGGCCGCCAATGGGGTTTTGGTAATCACTACCAAAAAAGGTAAATCGGGCAGGATACAAGTTTCTTTTGGCACAAGTTTTTCGGTTGATCAAATCAATGTCAAACACCCATTGCAAGATACATTCGGGCAAGGCTCGGCTGGGGTTTTCAACCCAACAGCTACTAACTCATGGGGCGATAAAATTGCGAACCGAAGCGGAGCCGCCGATAGCGTTGTAAAAGGAAACGAGCGGTTTGTGAGTGATGTTTCGGGACGAACTTACTACCCCGTTGCACGGCGAACAAACGGAACTTTTGCCAAAAATGACAAAGCAACTTTTAGTGACCAAAACTACGATTCTATTTTTGGAAATGGCTCGTTTTTGGAAAATAATTTAACGTTGAGTGCGGGTTCCGAAAAATCACGGACATTTTTTAGCTTTGCCGACCTCAACCAAAAAGGAATTATCAGAGAAAATAGCGATTATCGCCGAACTTCTATTCGCTTGAACAATGATTTTATCGGTGAAAAAATAAAACTTTCCACCAAAGCATCGTACGTTTTGACGAATTCAAACAGGATTCAACAAAACTCCAATGTTTCGGGCTTGTATTTGGGTTTGTTGAGAACCCCGCCTGATTTTGAAAATACTGACTATATTGGCACTTATTATGATGCCTCAGGAACGCCCGTAGCGGGTCGCCACCGTAGTTATAGACGCTATTTGGGCAGTGATATAAATCCACAATTCAATAATCCCGAGTGGACAATCCGAGAGCAAGAAGCTCCTAACCAAGTACATAGATTCGTGATTTCTTCTGAATTTGTATTCATACCAACCACTTGGCTTGACGTTACGCTTCGGGGTGGACTTGATGGTAATTTCGACACTCGCCAGTATTATTTTCCAGTTGGTTCGGCAGGTGCCGACCGTGTGAATGGTTCTTATCAGCAGGAAACCATCAACGACATGGAGAAAAATTTGGATATCATTGGACGAATCCAGAAACGAATTTCAAAGGATTTGAGCGGTACGCTCATTGCGGGGTATAACTTAAACGACCGAAATCGCACCAATCTTTACGGACAATCTCGAAATTTCATTGTCAATACCGACATTAAAAACTTCATCAATGCGGGTTCGACAAGTGCATCAAATCAAAACCTAAAAACGGGTTCAAATCGGGGATATTCTACGCTATCCTTAGACTACAAAAATCAATTATCACTCAATGCTTCGGGAGCGATGGAAGCGGCTTCTACCATTCGAGGTAATTTTTTCTACCCATCGGCCGATGTTTCGTGGCGATTCAATAAGTTGGACTTTTTGAAGAATAAAAAATGGTTATCAATGGCAAAGCTGCGGGCTTCGTGGGGGCAGGTTGGCGTTCGTCCGACGGCTTACAGATTTGCAACCGTCTATGAATCAGTCGCTTACCAAACTTATGACGACCCACTCGACCCAGCATTTTTTGGTGGTGGCTATCGCCTTGATAACTCAAAAGGAAACGATGATTTACGCCCAGAAATAAAAACAGAGTGGGAAATTGGCACCGATTGGCGTTTTCTCGAAAACCGATTGACGTTTTCGGCTTCTTATTATAACAACAAAATCAACGATATTTTATTAGATGTCGGTCGAACGCCTTCGTCTGGTTTCACGAGTCAATATGCCAATGCAGGTCTAATGACCAATAAAGGCTGGGAAACCGAAGCCAATCTTGAATTTTACAAAAAAGGTGATTTAACCTTGAATGTTTACGGAAATATCAATCAGAACATAAATAAAGTCGTTGATTTGAAAGGAAACTTAACCGTTGATTTGACGGGGCAGGCCGTCAGTTCGAGGGCAGTCGTTGGCTATCCCTTGGGTACATTGTGGGGGCCAAGAGCCTTGCGAGATGAAAACGGAAAGTTTGTGAACGATGCAAACGGCTATCCACAAGTTGATGTTGAGCAGGGAGTTTTAGGAAATCCAAACCCCGATTGGAGAGGCGGAATGGGTTTCAGTGCCAATTACAAAAACTTAGATTTTAATATTCTATTTGAAACCTCGCAAGGCGGTGTTATTTCGCAAGGAACGAAATCGGTGATGTATAATTTCGGTACGCACGGCGAAGTTGGCAATGAAATTACATTGACCAAAGAAATGAAAAACGTTGCGGGAAGGGTTTATCCTGCTGGTTCGGTAGTACGTGGAAACATGGGCAACTTCGGAAACGGCGATGTTATATTGGACGAAACTTGGTACACCACCCGTGGTGCGGGTTTGGGGGCTTCGGCGATTCGTGAATTTTTTGTCGGAGATGCATCATGGACGAGGCTCAGAGAAGTGTCGCTGATTTATAATATTTCGGGCGAAAAATTCAGGAAATTTACCAAACTTTCATCGGTTCAGTTAGGCATCACGGGGCGTAACCTCCTCCTGTGGACTCCCATTAAGGGCTTCGACCCCGAGGTAAATCAAGCGGGTGTCAATAGTGGTTTTGGTATTGAATATTTCACAAATCCAAGCACTCGTTCAGTGTTGTTTTCGTTGAAAATCAATTATTAAAAAAACTTTCTCACTAAATTATCATACAAAACAGCATTTCAAAATGAAAAATATAAAACAAATCTCATTTTTTGTATTACTTACGCTCGCCCTCGGCGGTTGTAATTTCTACGAAGGAAAAAACGTTGATCCCGATGCCCCAACGGCTGTCAATCCCGATGGATTATTGAAGGGTATTCAGTTGGCAAACATTGAAGTTCAATTAGGACAATCGCAAAGAATTTTGGGTATGTGGACGGGGCAATACCGAGGCGTGCAGTTACTTTATCTTGCCCTTCACGAGTACAATATTTCGGCCGTAGAATCGAACGAAACCTGGAATTTTACCTATCAAAGTGTCGTAAAACAATCTCGAATCATGCGAGAAGGGCTAAAAGATGACCCTTTTTATCAAGGTGTCGGAAAAATCATGGAAGCCCACGCACTCGGTAGCCTGACGGCGATGTTTGGTGATATTCCGTTTAGCGAAATCTCGCAAGATGAAAAATTTCCGAATCCAAAATTCGAC